>CANQMH010000061.1 GCA_947624865.1 uncultured Clostridia bacterium
AAGTATAAAGTTGCGCCTATTCTCAAAATTATAGAGGAGCATACTCATAAGCTTAAAGCTGAAGGCGTAAAATGGGGCTACGACATTCCCTATATGCTCACAGGACAGTATAATACACATCCCCGTCCTGCAATTTCATTTGTAAAAGAGGACAGAAACGATTACTCAAAGTTTGCCAACGAGCTTTACGATATAATAAACAGCTGATGAAACACTGTATGAGCCTTAATCCCGAGCCGTTTGAAATGATACGCTCGGGCAAAAAGGCATTTGAACTCCGTCTTAACGATGAGAAAAGGCAGAAAATTAAAATCGGTGACGAAATAGAGTTTGCGGATTTGCAGAGCAATTGTAAAATGCTTACGGTTGTCGAGGATATTTATAAGTTTTCTTCATTTGATGAGCTGTATAAAAATCTTCCTCTGTCCGAATGCGGATATACGCAAGAAGAACTTTCAACTGCCAAAGCAAGTGATATGGATGTTTATTATTCAAAAGAGAAGCAGAAAAAATACGGCGTTCTCGGAATTAAAGTACAGGTTATAAAATGAATTGTACGATAAAAAGACAGGATATTCAGATAGAGGTAAAAACCAATGATTAAAGTTAATTTTTATGACACAGTTGATGATGAAAAGCTGAAGTTTGCGGTGATTATTTCAAAAACCGATGGGAAGTGGGTATTTTGCAAGCACAGAGAAAGAGCTACCTATGAAATCCCCAGAGGACACCGTGAAGAGGGCGAAGATATTTTTTCAACTGCCAAAAGGGAGCTTGCAGAAGAAACAGGTGCAATTGATTTTGAAATAAAACCGATTTGCGTTTATTCTGTCGTGAGAAAAAATGAAAATTCAGAAGATGAAACCTTTGGCATGCTTTATTTTGCCGATATTAAATCTTTTGAAAAGAAACTTCACAGCGAAATTGAGAAAATCATTATAACCGATAAACTTCCCGAAAACTGGACTTATCCGTTAATTCAGTCCGAATTACTGGAACACGCCCAAATGCTAGGATTTTGCAAAGGAGTTTAAAAATGCAGAATTTATTCAGCGACATATTAACCGCAGACTTAAAATAAAGGAGAATATTTATGGCATTTGACCGACTGATTGAAAACATTGTAAAAATGCAGAATCCTACCGTTGCAGGACTTGACCCGAAGCTTGACTATGTTCCCGCTTCCATAAAGGAAAGATGTTTTGAAAAATACGGCAAAACACTTGACGGCGCGGCAGCGGCACTGTTTGAATTCAACAAGGCGCTCATTGATGTTTTGTGTGATATTGTGCCTGCAATAAAGCCTCAGGCTGCATATTATGAAATGTACGGCTGGCAGGGCGTAAAGTCTCTTAGCGACACTATTGCATATGCAAAATCAAAGGGTATGTTTGTCATTACCGACGGCAAGCGAAATGACATAGGTACTACAATGGAGGCTTATGCAACTGCTCATCTCGGCACAACAGAGGTAGCAGGCGAGAGCGTTGACGCTTTCGGTGCGGACGCACTCTCAGTAAACGGTTACCTCGGAACAGACGGCATAAAGCCGCTTGCAAATGTCTGCAAAGAAAAGGATAAGGGCATTTTTGTACTGGTAAAAACATCAAATCCAAGCTCGGGCGAACTTCAGGATATGGTGCTTAATACTGATGAAACGGTTTATGAACATATGGGCAGAATGTGCGAAGACTGGGGAGCAGATCTCGGCGGAAAATACGGTTACTCTGCCGTAGGAGCGGTTGTAGGCGCAACTTATCCGCAGCAGCTTAAAGAAATGAGGGCAAAACTTCCTCACACATTCTTTCTTGTTCCCGGCTACGGCGCGCAGGGCGGCGGAGCGGAGGACATTAAAAACGCGTTTGACTCAAACGGACTCGGCGCAATAATCAATTCAAGCCGCGGAATTATGTGTGCGTGGAAAAAACAGAATCTTACCGAAGAAGATTTTGCTGAAGCTGCACGCAATGAAGCAATCAGAATGAGAGATGAAATTCTGGGTGCAATCGGTAAAATAGAGCTTTAAGAAAAAATAAGAGTTTTTTGTAGTTTTATATTGCTGATTTTGCGGTTGTTTAAAACAGAAACAATAATTTGAATTTTTAAATCTTTTTTATGTTTTACAGCCCTCATAGTTGTTGACTTTGACGTGATATAGGCGTATAATCTATATGTTAATCTTTTGGTAGTGCCGCAAACATCAGGCGGTACACCTTTAATACTAATCAAGGGAGATTTTAGACATGGCAAGAGTATATAATTTTTCAGCAGGTCCTTCAATGTTACCGGAGCCTGTGCTTAAAAAGGCTGCATCAGAAATGCTCGATTACGAGGGCAGCGGTCAGAGCGTAATGGAAATGTCACACCGCAGCAAAACTTTTGATAAGATTATAAAGGACGCAGAAGCTTTGCTCAGAGAGGTTATGAACATTCCCGATAATTACAAGGTTCTGTTTTTACAGGGCGGCGGTTCAACACAGTTTGCTATGGTTGCGTTAAACCTTATGAATAAGAACAACAAGGCTGACTACATTATTACAGGTCAGTGGGCTAAAAAGGCATTTAAAGAGGCTCAGCGTTACGGCGACGCAAAGGCTGTTGCTTCTTCTGAGGATAAGACTTTCTCATACATTCCAAAGACTGATAAATCAATGTTCCGTGGATATGCAGACTATGTTTACATATGTCTTAACAATACAATTTACGGTACTGTTTATCACGAACTTCCCGACACAGGCGATATTCCGCTTGTTGCAGATATTTCGTCAAATATTCTTTCAGAGCCTATCGACGTTTCAAAGTTCGGTCTGCTTTTTGCAGGCGCTCAGAAGAATATGGCAGGCGCAGGTCTTACGGTTGTTATTATTCGTGAGGATTTAATCGGCAACGCTATGGACATTACTCCTACAATGCTCAACTACAAAACTCACGCTGACGCTGATTCACTTTTCAACACACCGCCCTGCTATTCAATTTATATTGCAAAGCTTGTACTTGACTGGATTAAAAACGAAATGGGCGGCCTTGACAAGATGAAAGAGCTTAACGAAAAGAAAGCCAAGCTTCTTTACGATTTTCTCGACAGTTCAGCTATGTTTAATGGTACAGTTGTTGCTGAGGACCGTTCGCTTATGAACGTACCTTTTGTTACAGGCGACGCTGATTTGGACGCTAAATTTGTTAAGGAAGCAACTGAAGCTGGCTTTGTAAACATCAAGGGTCATCGCAGCGTAGGCGGTATGAGAGCCTCAATCTACAACGCTATGCCTTATGAAGGCGTTGAAAAGCTCGTTGAGTTTATGAAAAAATTTGAAGCTGAAAATAAGTAATAGAAATTATTTTGATTTCATTTATAAATCGAATTACTGTCTATTTGAATAAATTAAAGAGGTTGGTTAATAATGTTTAACATTCTTACATTGAATAAAATCGCAAAAGTCGGCACAAGCCGTCTTGGCGATAACTACAGCTGCGGCGATGATGTGCAGAATCCCGATGCAGTTCTCGTTAGAAGCGCCGCAATGCACGATATGGAATTTGCAGACAATCTTCTTGCAATTGCCAGAGCAGGCGCAGGCACTAACAACATTCCAAAGGATAAGTGCACAGAGCAGGGTATTGTTGTTTTCAATACTCCGGGCGCAAATGCAAACGCAGTTAAGGAGCTTGTAATTGCAGGTATGTTACTTGCATCACGTAAAATCACAGAGGGTATCGACTGGGAAAAGACCTTAAAGGGCAACGGCGATGCAGTCGGAAAAATGGTAGAAAAGGGCAAAAGTCAATTTGTAGGCCCTGAAATTCAGGGTAAAACTCTCGGCGTTATCGGACTCGGAGCAATAGGTATTCTTGTTGCAAACAGCGCAGTAGCACTTGGTATGAACGTAGTAGGTTTTGACCCGTTTATGTCTGTTCCTAATGCTCTCAAGCTTGATTCAGCAGTTAAGCTTATGAAGAGCAACGATGACGTAATGACTAACTGCGATTACCTCACAATTCATGTTCCGCTTACTCCCGAAACAAAAGACCTTGTTGACGCAGATATGATTGCAAAAATGAGAGACGGCGTTCGTATTTTGAACTTCAGCCGTGATGGTCTTGTTAACTCAACTGCTTTGTTAGATGCTGTTAAGAGCGGCAAGGTTGCAAAATATGTAACAGATTTTGCTACGGACGATATTCTCGGCGAAGAGAATATTATTTGTATGCCTCATCTCGGTGCGTCAACTCCCGAAAGTGAAGATAACTGTGCTGTTATGGCTTGCGACCAGATCAAGGAATATCTTGAAAACGGCAACATAATCAACTCGGTCAATTATCCTGCAATTTCACTTGCAAGAACAAGCGAAAGAGATACACGCTTCTGCGTAATGCATAAGAATGTTCCCGAGCTTTTAAAGAAAATTCTTTCTGAAATTAAGGGCAACGTCGAGAATATGCTCAGCAAGAGCAGAGGCGACTATGCTTACACGATTTTTGACGTTGCAGGTGCTGACGCAGCAGACGCTGATAAAATTTCAGCAGTTGACGGCGTTATAAGAGTAAGAGCTATTTAAAATTAAAATTATGTATTGCAAAGACACCGCAGAACTCTCTGGGGTGTCTTTTATTTTTCGTATTTTTTTATACAATAAAAGACACCGTTTATCGACAAATTGAAAGGAGCCGCAGTAACAACTACAGCTCCTTTGATAATTTAAAAATATTTTAAAAATTTTATCCTTTGACTGCGCCTGCCATAACACCCTTAATAATATATTTCTGGCAAACAAAGTAGAATATAATTATTGGAATAATGGCAAGTACGAGCATAGCCATCATTGCCGCCATATCAATCGAGCCGTATCCGCCGCGCAGATACTGGATTGCGACAGGTAATGTTCTTGTATCATTAAGAATAATTGACGGAAGCAGATAGTCGTTCCATATCCACATTGCATTCAAAATTGCAACCGTTATTGCCGACGGTCGCAGAATTGGGAAATCGACCATAAAAAATGTTCTCATAGGTCCGCAGCCGTCTATCATTGCCGCTTCCTCAATTTCGAGGGGAACGCTTTTTATAAAGCCTGCAAACAAGAATACCGACAGACCTGCGCCGAAGCCGAGATATATTATGACTATGCCGAACATATTGTCAAGATGAGTGATGTTTGCAACCTGTGACATAGGGTACATAACCATCTGGAACGGTACAATCATTGAAAACGCAAACAAAAGATACAAAAGCTTTGTGTACCAGGTTTTTACTCTTGTAATAAACCATGCGCACATTGCCGTTGCAAGTACGATAAGCGCTACAGAGCATACCGTAACAAAGAGCGATACAAAAAATGCTGAGAAGAAGTCAATTTTTTGAATACCGTTTATATAGTTTTTTAATCCCGAAAAGCTTTCCGCACTCGGGAGCGCAAAAGGCTCGTTGCTGACATAAAGCTTGCCCTTGAAGCTGTTAATTAAAACAAGCAAAATCGGAGCAATAAAAATTATCGAAAGAATCAGCATTATAATAAATTTTATCCAATCCTTTGCCGTCATAGGGGTTTTAAGCTTTTCTTTTCTTTCTGTAATAGCTACTTTTACCATTTCAGCCATCAGCTTTCAACCTCCTTACGTCTCGTTAAAAACAGCTGTGAAAGCGCAATTACTGCGACAATCAGGAAGAATATTACCGCCTTAGCCTGTCCTACACCCTGCCAGCCTACTCGTCCGTAGAATGTGTTTACAATGTCGAGCGCGAGCATTTGAGTTTGTTTTCCCGGCGCTCCTGCGGTGAGGGCATAGTTCTGGTCAAACAGCTTAAATGAGTTTGTAAGCGTCAGGAACAGACAGATTGTAATTGACGGCATTACCTGCGGAATTGTAATATGGAGCAGCTTTTGTGCTGAGTTTGCGCCGTCGATATCTGCCGCCTCCAGAAGGTCGGGAGAAATGTTCTGAATTCCCGAAATATAAATAATCATCATATATCCTATCAATTGCCAGTTCATCAGTATTACAAGTCCCCAGAAGCCGTAGGTTGCGCTGGTTGTGATTGTAGCGCCAAAGTAATAGAGAAAGCCGTTGATAATCATAAGCCAGATATAACCCAGTACGATACCGCCGATAAGGTTTGGCATAAAGAAGATTGTTCGGAATACGTTTGTTCCCCTGAGCGCCTTTGTAAGCAGCAAAGCAAATACAAAAGCAAGAATGTTAATGGTAATTACCGATATAACGGTAAATTTAACGGTAAACCACAGCGCGTTTATAAAATCCTCGTTTGCAAATGACCTCAGGTAGTTGTCAAATCCTACCCAAGTCGCATTTTTAACCGTCTTAAAACTGCAAAAAGACAGATAAATACCCATAACAAACGGGATAAGGAAAGAAATCATAAATGCAACTACGGTAGGAAGCGCAAGGATAGGAAACCATTTTTTTATTGCGTTTTGCATTTTATCCTCCTTTTATTGTTTGTAGATAATTAAAGCTTGTCCTTAAAAAACCTCCGGCCCCCTCGGGGGCGGGAGGTTTGCAAATAAAGTGTGTTGACAGACCGTTTATCCGGCTGTTGCCTCACGTTCGGTTTTCCATGACTGTTTAACATCGTCAACTACTGCTGACCACTCTTTTTGTCCCTGTACATATTCAAGCAGAGAAGCACCGAAATCATTTTTCCACTGTTCGCTTGGGAATGCTGTAAAGAGCCATTCAAGGTTCTTGATTCCGTTGCTTTCCTTGGCTTTCCAGTTGAGAACTTCTTTTGCCAGCGGGTCGTCAGGCTGGTCGTCCCCAGTGAATGTCTTGAAAGGTGTAATGAAGCCCAGTTCTTTTGTAACCTGCTCTTTGCCGTAATCACTTGAGAAGAGCCATTTGAGGAAGTCGAGAGAAGCTTTTTGAGTAGCGTCGTCAACCTGACTGTTGACAGCAAAGTAGTTTTCTGTTCCTATACACAGTCCCTGTTTTTCTTCGCCTTCTATGCCTGTGTAAATCGGAAGGAATTTAATGTTTTCGGCTTTTGTAACATTACCGTCAACACCGCTGATTTGTGACCAGCCCCAGTTACCGTTCTGAATCATAGCGCATTTGCCTGTTGCAAATTCAGCCATTGACTCGTCAACGGTCTTACCCCCGAGAAGAGTTTTTTCTGTGCATGAGTTGTTTGTGTAGAGGTCGAAAATATTTTTGTAGTTTTCAGCGTATTTAAACTGAATTTCTTTTGCATTAAGACCGTTAATAATTACATTGTCGCTTGAAGTATCTTCCTTGAACTCGTAGTAGAGAGGAAGATTTGCAAGGTGTGTTTGCCATCTCCAGTCATCACCGGCCTTAAGTGATGTTGAACCAAATACTCCGTCAATGCCTAAATCAGCCTTTTTAGCCTGCATATCCTCTACAACAGCCTTGAGTGTATCGAAGTTTTTGATTTCATCAATCGACTTGGCTTTTGCTCCGTCAATTGCAAAATACTTCTGCATAATTTCGTCATTGTAAATAATGCCGTAACCCTCAATTGCATAAGGAATACCGTAAACACCGTCGCCGTCGGTTACTGCGAGCGATTTGTTTTCATCGGTAAGCATTCCGTAAAGCTCAGAGCCTTTAAGTTCTGCGCAGTAATCTTTCCAGTTCTGGTAACCTACAGGACCGTTTATCTGGAAAATCGTAGGCGGGTCTGATTTTGCAATTTCTGAAGTAAGTGTTTTCTCATATTCGCCAGAAGCGGCTGTTTTAACCTTAACTTCAATGCCGGTTTCTTCCTTATACTTCTTTGCAATTGTTTCGTACTTTTCAGCAATCTCAGGTTTGAAATTCAGAAAGTAGATTGACTTTACATTTGAAGTGTCGGCATTGCTGTTTGCGCTTGATGTTTTTGAATCCGAGCCGCCCGAGCAGCCAGCAAAAACCGCTGCTGTCATACAGCCTGCAAGCAAACAGGATAGAATTTTTTTATACTTTTTCATTTTGTTTCTCCTTTTTTATATATCAAAGTTATATATAAAAACAAGACAAGAGTTGTTTATAATATCATCCTCTCTTGTTTTATCTGATATGTTATTATTTTGTATTAATATTTTACATTTTTATTTATAAAAAATACACGAAAAGTTAAATTACATAAATTTACCTGATAAACATTGTTAATTACGCTGATTTTATTTTTTGTTTTTAAAAATAGTATTTAAGAAAAAAATATGTTACCATTACAAACGTATGTGAGGAGTTTTCCATAATTAAAATTAATTAGTATAATGGACGCTGCAAAAATTCAACAATATCTCGCTGATTTAATTGATGGATTTTAGTAAACAATTATTATAATTTAGACTGGGCCGGTCTGCAAAAAGCAGGTCAGCCCATTAACATATATATGAATTATAGTTAAAAATTTTGGTAAATAAATATATAAAAATATATAAATTTTCTGGATTTTTATCTTGCTTCTTGAATTTTTAATTTATCAATAGTATAATTAACACACCGTCATTTACTTACATTTTTTACAGTTCTAAATACTTAAATCAGGAGGAAGACAAATAATGAAAAAACATGAATTTAAACGATTTTTTTCTTTACTGGTTTGTGTTGCTATGTTGTTCGGTATGACCACAACCGCATATGCGGCAGAAGTTTCTGGCGTGACTGTGGATTCTGAGTCAGAAACAATCACAGTTGCAGCAAAATCGGAAGTGAGCACAGATGAAATTCTGTCTTTAGATGGCTATAATTCCGAATATACAATTGTTAACAGCGGTACAATCTCTGCAGGCGAGGGTACCATACCCAATCCCGTAGAAAATAACGGTAAAATTGCAGGAGGCATTTACAGTGGAACTATTAACAATGAGGCAACCGTAACAGACGGTATTTTTGAAGAAACCAGCGTTGTAAATAACAATAGCTACAATCTTCGCGGAGGTACTTTCAAGGGTAATGTAACGGTAAATCGCGGATTAATTAAGGACGGTATATTCAGCGGGACGGTTCTTTTGAATAATTTGGGAATTATAGGCGGAGGCACTTATACAAGTGAAGCAAAAGTCATAATGAATCAGGGCTTCAATATAATTGCCGATGGTACATTTGAATGTGAGATTGAAAACACAAAATATATTAACGGCGGTACTTTTTTGGCACCTGTGACTAACAACGGTGATATTTTAAAAGGTACATTTGAATCAGATGTGACCAATCAGGGAAAAATCCACGACGGTGTATTCTCAGGAGCAAACCTGACAAATAAAGGTGAAATTATAGGCGGTACATTCAGCACGACGATTAATAACGAATCAAGCATATCAGGCGGTACGTTCAGCGGAACTATTAACAACAAGGCGACAATAACAGACGGTATTTTTGAAGAAACGAGCGTTGTAAATAACAACAGCTATAATCTTCGCGGAGGTACTTTCAAGGGAACTGTAACGGTAAACCGTAGCACTGTTAAAGGCGGTACATTCAGCGGAACAGTTCTTATAAACAATTTGGGTATAATCGGCGGAGGCACTTATACAAGTGAAGCAAAAGTTATAATGAATCAGGGCTTCAATATGATTGCCGATGGTACGTTTGAATGTGAGATTGAAAACATAAAATACATTAACGGCGGTACTTTTTTGGCACCTGTGACTAACAACGGTGATATTTTACAAGGTACATTTGAATCAGACGTGACCAATCAGGGAAAAATTTACGACGGCGTATTCTCGGGATCAAATCTGACAAATAAAGGTGAAATATCAGGCGGTACCCTGAATGGTGTACAAATTATTAATTCAGGATCGGTTAAGGGTTGTACTTTTGAAGAAAATCCTATTGTGGATGAACAAAGCGAAAACAAGACAGATATTGCTGTTCCTGTAAGTATATATGCGGATTCTGAGTCCAAACAGTATATAATAAACGACAAATACAATTATAATCAGAATATCCTTCAATGGCTGAGTGCACAGCGCCCTGGCTGTTATATCTTCACTTATTCGGACGGTACACCTATAGATAAAGATGACCGATTTGACAAATTGCAAAGTTATGATTTCAATCAAATTGGAGAAGGACAGCATAAAACCGAAATAAAAAATGCAAAAGAGGCAACTTGCACGGAAGATGGTTATACGGGCGATGCAGTTTGCTCGGTTTGCGGAGAGATTATTGAAAAAGGAACAACAATTCCTAAAACAGAGCATACAACCGAAATAAAAAATGCAAAAGAGGCAACTTGCAC
>CANQMH010000062.1 GCA_947624865.1 uncultured Clostridia bacterium
CTGTGAGGTTGAGCGTTACAATCATACATTGCTTATAAAAGGCGACTCGGTGAACAGGTCGGATATCCCTGATGAGCTTATGCGTAAAACGAGAAGCTCAATTGTATTTTTGGGCGCAGTTCTCGCAAGAACGGGAAAGGCAAAGCTGTCGTTCCCGGGAGGATGTGAAATAGGTCCCAGACCCATTGATTTACACCTTAAAGCACTTAGGGAAATGGGTGCTGTGATAAAAGAAAAACACGGTTACCTCGACTGCTATGCTCCGTCGGGTTTGATGGGAGCAAGAATTGCTCTTTCTTTTCCGAGCGTTGGGGCGACAGAAGATATTATGATAGCAGCCTGCCTTGCAAAAGGCACAACTACAATAACAAATGCAGCGCGTGAACCTGAAATATGTGACCTTGCAGATTACCTTAACAAATGCGGCGCTAAAATATACGGAGCAGGAGAAGGAGTCATTGTAATTGACGGAGTTACTTCGCTTAAAGGTTCTCCGCATACCATAATTGCCGACAGAATTGTTGCGGCTACGCTTATGGCGTGTGCTGCTGTTACCGGCTCTGATATTACGCTGAATGGTATTGTAAGCAGTCACCTTGCCTCTGTAATCCCTGTTTTTGAGGATGCAGGCTGTAAGATAAAATGCAGCGGCGGCAGTATGAAATTTTCTGCGCCGCAAAAACTTAAATCTATGAAAGTTGTGCGCACTATGCCGTATCCCGGTTTCCCCACCGACGCTCAGGCACCTCTGCTTGCGGCGGCGTGCATCGCTGACGGAACATCAGTGTTTGTGGAAAATATATTTGAAAACCGCTACAGACACACAGGTGAGCTTGTACGAATGGGTGCAAACATAAAAACAGAGGGGAAAGTTGCTGTAGTAGAGGGAGTAAACTCTCTTTACGGTGCGCCTGTGGAGGCTTCCGATTTGCGAGGTGCGGCGGCTCTTGTTGTTGCGGGACTTTGTGCAGAGTCAAGCACTGAAATAAGCGGAATTAAATACCTTGAAAGAGGTTACGAAAATCTTGAATTGACATTATCCGCCCTTGGTGCGGACATAAAAAAAGTATAGATGAATTTGGAAATAAAGGACGTTTATACTAAGCTCTAGCCAATAAAGTTTTTAATCAGAGATTAGTATAAGAAAGGAGGAATTGCCGGTGAGTGAAAGAGAACCGCTTTCAGCAAAAGATAAAAAACAGCTTGCCAAGCAAAGAAAGGCAGCGGCAAAGCAGGCTCAGAAGTATCATAAAGAGCAGGAAAAAAGGGCAAGAGAATCCTCTTTAAATTCTAAAAAGCATTCCTCAAGTAAAATTGAACAGGCAGTTAATTTACGGTCGCAATATAAAGATGAAAATTTAAGCCGAGAAGAAAAATTCAGACGTGAAAGTGAAGAGAAAATAAGAAATCTTGAACCAAAGGATTTTAATGACGGCTATTATATAGATGAGTACGGCGAAAGGCAAAAACAGGAGCGCCGTGCAAAAGAAATTCACGATCAGGAAAAGGAAGTAATACACAGGCGCAAAAAACCGCTTACAGGCAAACAAATAAAACATAGACGCATTTTCCTTTACAGCGGGATTTTTATTGCCGTGCTTGCAATCGGAATTATTCTCAGTTTGACAGTTCTTTTTAAAACTGAGAAAATAGTTGTTGAAGGCGACGAATATTATTATGATGACCAAATAATTGCTTTCAGCGGTGTTGAGCTTCAGCAGAATATTTTTATTGCTGCAATGGGCAGTACACCTAAAAATATTACAGAAAATCTTTCCTATATAGAAAAAGCGGAAGTTAATTTTACTATTCCCGACACAATTACAATTAATGTTACCGATGCAGTTCCGTCATACGTTATCAAAAATGGAAAAGGCTATTTGCTGATAAGTTCAAAGGGAAGAATCCTTGATGATATTAATGTTAACACGGACAAGCTTCCCGAATTGACGTGCGGCAAATTGCAGAGCACAAAAATTGGTGATTATGTTTCTTTTGAAGATGAAAATATTCCTGATATTCTTGAAGATGTATCTGAAAGCCTGAGAGCCAACGAAGTCAAGGATATAACGGGATTTGATGTTACCGATACTGCCAATATAACTCTGAGTTATGACAACAGAATAAAAATTAATATAGGATTGCCGGAAGACATAGACTATAAAATCCGAACTGCAATGGCTATAATTAATGAAAAGCTTGACCCGAATAATACGGGTTCAATATCGGGAACGCTTGATGTGTCTTCCTGCAATACTACTAAGATGTCGCATTATAAGCCCGGTGAAACTGTTCCCACAGCCTCTGCTCAGCCGACAACCGTACCTGATGACAGCGGTGATACATATGATGACGGTACATATGATGATACATACAGCGGCGATACATATGATGACGGTATATACGATGATACATACAGCGGCGACACATATGACGACGGTACATACGATGATACGTACAGCGGCGACACATATGACGACGGTACATACGATGATACGTACAGTGAAGATATCTATGACGACGGAAATATGTATCAGGAATAATAGCTATTAAATGGGATTTAAGTGGAATTTATAAAATTAATGACGAATGTAATAATAAAAATACAGAAAAAACACTTAAAGGCATTGATATTTTTGCAAAAGTATGATAATATATTACAGTATAATTGTTTACTCTAAAGTAGTATGTATTTTATTGGGATAAAATGACAGATATATAAGGAGGACGTAAAAATGGCTTTTGAACTGGAATTGGAAAACGAGTATATGCCTAAGATAAAAGTTATAGGTGTCGGCGGCGGCGGCGGAAATGCTGTAAACCGCATGGTAGCAATGGAGGTCAAGAATGTAGAGTTCATTGCGATAAACACAGACGAACACGTTTTAAGATTATCAAAAGCATCACAGAAAATCCAAATTGGCGAAAAGCTGACAAGAGGCAAGGGCGCAGGTTCAATGCCCGCAATCGGTCAGAGTGCCGCTGAAGAGAGCAGAGATGAAATTGCCGCATTGCTGAAAGATACTGATATGGTGTTTGTAACAGCAGGTATGGGCGGCGGCACAGGTACAGGCGCGGCTCCTATTGTTGCAAAAATTGCTAAAGATATGGGTATTCTTACTGTCGGTGTTGTTACAAAGCCTTTCGCATTTGAAGGTAAAAGAAGAATGACGCAGGCTGAACAGGGTATTGCAGAGCTTTCCGCTTGTGTTGACTCACTGATTATTGTTCCTAACGAAAGACTTAAATACGTTTCTGACCAGAGTATTACGCTTCAAAATGCATTTGCAATTGCTGACGATGTTTTAAGACAGGGCGTTCAGAGTATTTCCGACCTTATTCTTTTGCCGGGTCTTGTAAATCTTGACTTTGCAGACGTAACATCGGTAATGAAAGATGCCGGCTATGCTCATATGGGTATGGGAAGCGCAACAGGCAAAGACAAGGCAACTGTTGCCGCTGATATGGCTATTTCGAGTCCTCTGCTTGAAACTTCAATTGACGGAGCTAAGGGTCTTATTATAAATATCACAGCTTCTGCAGACGTAAGTCTTGATGATATTGACGCAGCTTCCACGATGATAAAGGATAAAGTATCTGAGGATGCAAATATCATTTGGGGTGCTGTAATAGATGATAAGATGGATGATGAAATGAGCGTTACCGTTATTGCTACAGGCTTTAACGCCAGCGGTCAGATTGCAAAGAAAAAGCTTGAAGATGAATCTGTACTCGCTGAAAAGAATGACAATTCCGCTGCTTCTACAAAGGATAAAACAGATGATGAAGACGATACCTTCTATGATATTATGTCTATCTTTAATAAGTAATAAATATTTTTAAAAATTGTGGGGCTGCAGCGTTTGCTGCGGCCCCTTGTCATTACTCTTCCATTTGTTTTCCAAGAAAAGCAGCTGCCGATTGAGCAAGTTTTATTTCTGCAGTCGTAGGAATTTTTAATGTTTCTCCAGTAAGCATTACTACTGCGCCGGTAACATCACCTGATGCTATAATCGGGTAAATTACAGATGCGCAGTGTTCAATGCCCTCAATCGGCTGAACATCGTTTATGCTCTGCTGAGTAGCGGCATAGCTTTTTCTGTTTTCCATATAATTTTCAAGGACTGTGCTTACTCTGCGCTCAAGATATTCACGTTTTGATACGCCTGCGGCGGCAATTACATGGTCTTTATCACAAATTATAGTAGGCAATGAGCTTATGCGTGCAAGTACGTCTGCATATTGTCCTGCAAATGCCGATAATTCACCGACCGGAGAGTATTTTTTGAAAATAACCTCACCGTCGGTTGCCGTGTAAATTTCAAGCGGGTCGCCTTCGCGAATACGCAGAGTACGGCGGATTTCCTTTGGAATTACGACCCTTCCGAGGTCGTCAATTCTTCTTACAATACCTGTTGCTTTCATATCTATAAACTCCCTTTATTTTAAAAAAATTAGCAAAATAATTGCTTTAATATTGTGTGATAATGATAAATTATTATTCCGTAATTCGACTTTGATTTTGGTTTTTGGCTGAGGTATTTTATGGAATTTTTCATAATTAAAACTAATATTAATAAACCCTTGACTTAAAGTAAGTCTAAAATATATAATAAAAATAATAAGTTTAAAAATCAAAAATATATGAGGTGAATTAAATGGAAAGTGATGTTTTATTCAAAAAAGGCGAACCAATGCCGGAAACGTTTGCAAAATATTTCACAGGCAATGCTTTTCTTGAAATGCTTACAACAGATGGTGTTTCTATTGGAAACGTAACGTTTGAACCGTCGTGCCGCAACAATTGGCATATACACCACAAAGGCGGTCAGATTTTGCTTGTTACAAACGGCAGAGGCTGGTATCAGGCAGAGGGAGAGCCTGCCCGTGAACTTAAACCGGGCGATGTTGTCAACATTCCTCCCGAAGTCAAGCATTGGCACGGTGCTGCAAAAGACAGTCTTTTCACACATCTTGCGGTTGAAGTTCCGGCGGAGGGCTCATCAAATGAATGGCTTGAACCCGTTACAGACGAAGAATACAACAAGCTCCCGTAAAACAGATAACTTGTTTAAATATTATCTGATACATTTGGTTTAAAAAATCTAATTGGAACAGAGTGAGGAAAAGCTATGAAAAAAATACTATCAGTTTTGCTTTCTGCCATAATGGTATGCTCATTTTGCGCTTGCTCGAATTTTCAGAGCGATTCAACCGCCGATACTGCAACATCTGCGCAGACAACAACAGCACAGTCGGTTAAAGACAACGCAGATAAAGTTAGTACCGAAACTGATGTTCTTGAGTGGGTCGACTATGCGGAATATAACCTCGACGAAGATGCGCCCGTAAAGAATATTATTCTTATGATTGGTGACGGAATGGGCGAAAACATAATCAAAGCTTCTGAAGTTGTAAAGGGCGATAAGCTCGTTATGAGCGGATTAAAGAATAAAACTCATGTCACTACATATTCACAGTCGGTATCTGACGGTTACGCTGAGTTTACAGACAGCGCGGCTTCTGCAACGGCTATCAGCACAGGAAATAAGACATACAACGGCTGCATAGGAGTTGATCCCGACGGAAACAAACTTGAAACAATATGCGAGTTTGCTCAGTCGCTTGGACTGAAAACAGGACTTGTTGACAGGCATTATGTTTGCCATGCAACACCTGCCGGAATGGCGGCGCATAACACCTCAAGAGAAAATTATCCGCAGATTTTGCGCGAAATGATAAATTCAAATATAAATGTAATGTTTGGAGGAGGAGCAAAGTATTATAAAAATTCAAAAAAGGTGCAGAGTGCTGTTGACGAAAAAGGATATAAATACATTACAGATGAAAAACAGCTTTTAGAGCTTACAGCCGATGACGACAAGGTGCTCGGAATGTTTGCCTATGACAATATGGATAAGGCTGATATGTGGCCGTCGCTTACAACAATGACATCAAAGGCGATTGAAATGCTTGACAGCGACAATGGATTTTTCCTTATGGTAGAAGGAAGCAACATTGATGTTTTTGAATCTGAGGAGGATATGGACTCTACTCTTGAACAGATGCAGGCATTTGACCATTCCGTAGATTATGTTCTCAAATGGGCGCAGGAGCATCCGGGAACGCTTGTAATAGTAACAGCAGACCACGAAACAGGAGGAGTAAAGCTTCCTGATAATCCGAAGCCCGAGGATATTAATAACAGTTGTTTCACATCAGACGGAGAACACACGAATACAAATGTTTTGTTAATGGCAGGCGGTGCACAGTCGGCAGGCATTTGCGAAAAGGAATTAATTGATAATACCGATATCGCAAAATATATGAGAAAGGTGCTCAATGATTCCCATAAAAATTAAATATAATTAAACATTAAAAAATCCTCTAATGTTTTTTGCATTAGAGGATTTTTTTACATAAAGTCGCTTGAAAACGCACTGACAACAGAAATTTTAATTTGTCAAATTACAATAATGAATTATAAGTGAGACTGTGCCATTTACCATATTATATGGCAAAATCCACTTGTTTTTGCTCAAAAAAAGTCGAAAAATTTAAAATATAGGCGAATATTGTGTTTATAGGTGTAAAATGTTCTTAAAGCAAAATTGTTGAATATTAGAATATAGTTGCACTTTTTATTAAATTCAAACAAATTATAAAAAAATTTATAAAAACTTATTGACAAAAGAATATTTTAGTATTATAATAAAGGCAAATAAAGGAAAAGATGAATTTAAAAGTATGTATTAATTCTTTTAAATAAATATAAAATTGACAATTTAATTTTTATTTTGCATTTTTAGGCTTGGTTAATTCTTAAAAAATGCACATAAAATTATTGACAATTGTGTTATACATACTATGATTTTTGAATATTTATATTAATAAGTCCATTTCTAATATATTTGCATATGCAACTATATTATATATGTAATATAGTAAGCGGCTAAAAATTGCAAATATATATGAAATGTTTTTTAAAACGCTTTTAGGTGATGTTTTATCACTAAAATATCAATCAATTACACCAGTTTAAAAACCTCTGTAAAGGAAAGGAGTGATATTGCGATGGGAATTAATGGGTCATAGTTAATGCAGATTTAATAATCGGGCATTAATTATGACGTTAATTAATAATGGGTGGAAAATCCCGACTACAATTGAATATTAAAAAAACAATCATTTGGGAAATTATTTAATTTCGGTTCAAAGAGTAATTAATTTAATTGGTAATATTAATTTGATGAACACAACAGCAATTTTTTAATATTTTTCCCAAAAACAAGACGGCAGAACGATTAGTTTTCCGTCTATCAGCAAATCTCTTTTATTGTGTGGAACAGGCACAACTGCTCCTGCACCTGTAGATTAAGATTTCTTTGGTATAGACATTATTCCGTACCAAAGAGGGGGATCTTAATTAACAAATTTGTTTATCGGGTGTTAATTAGAAGTTAAAAATGGGATTGTTTTTATAAAACATATTCCGGAAAGTTGTATAGTTTTATACAATAATAAGAAAAAATTATTTAAATTTCCAGTTAGGAGGATAAAAAAATGAAAAAGATTGTATCATTATTATTAACTGCTTTAATGGCATTCTCTGCCATGACTGTTGGTGCATTTTCTGCATCTGCTGCTACTGTAGATGATGATATTGCAATAGAGGCAGGTTCACGCATTTACTTTGATAACACAAACACAAAGTGGGAGAATATTTACTTCTACGCTTGGAGCTACGGTTACTACGGCGACTTCGTTCCTATGGAAGCAGTTGCAGACCATGAAAATCTCTACAGTGTAGTTGTTCCTGTAGACGTACCTCCTTATGTTGAAAAGGACGGCGTAAACGTACCTACAGAATTCTTCCTGTTTACAAACTCAACCGATTGGAGCGGTCAGCAGACAGCTAATATGCCTGTTGAAGTAGGTAAGAACACATACACACCTGTAGTTGATGAAGAAGGCAACATCACAGTTGAATTGTCATACACAGACATTCCTGCAACAACAGAAGCTCTTGCAACTCCTTATTCAAAGTCATTCACAGACACAATTGATGTTACAGTATATGCATTTAACCTTCCTGAAGGCGTAAAATCAACATATCAGATTAATGACGCTGCTCCTGTAGAATTCACAGAGCCTACAAAATTTACACTTTCAGCAACTTCAACAGTTATAGTTACTGCAGGTAATGTTACAAAATCCTATACTTACACAAAGGTTAGCGACGCTGTAATTAATGTTATCGCTGTATATGAGGATAACACCCCTTATGATGGTAACATTTATGCATACACCTTTGGCGGTGACAGAGTTGGTGAGAGCTTTAACCTTATGACAAATAATGGTGGCGGCTCGTATAGCTATAGAATCAACGGTTCAGCTCATGTTATTTTCACAGATATTAATGTCTGGAATATAGCTACAAAGAAGTTTACAATCAGTGATATAAGCGGTGTGCTTCCAGATCAGGAACCCCTTGTTTCTGCTGGCGAAGAGGTAACATATTTTTTGACTTATCCCGGATCACCAGCTAAATAAGCAACGGAAGTTTAATAATTTGTGTGATTATTATTTGAACGTCCAAAACAAAAGAGGGGGCGGCTTCAATAGCCGTCCCCTCAGAAATCACAATATTATTGTAATTTGAGGTGATTGCTATAAAAGCAATAATACAACAAAAGAATAAAATTCTAAGTTTTATGCTTGTAGTTATAATGCTGGTTGGAGTTTTTTCTATTGCACCAATGTCAGCGTCAGCGGTTGTTGGTGAAACCTTTGATGAAAATGGTGTAAGTTATGAAGTTGTAAGTGAATCTTTGCTTGCAAAGACCGTTAAAGTAAAAGGTTATAATGGTGATAATGAAAATGTAGTAATTCCGGCTAAAGTTGAAAATAATGAAATTGAATATACCGTTGAAGAAATAGCTGCTTCAGCGTTTATTAATAATACAACAATTAAAACTATAACATTAAATAAAGGACTTAAGACAATAGGTGCTTCGGCATTTAATGGTTGTACAAATTTAAATACAGTAACTTTTAATTCCGATGCAAGTGTAGGATTAATGGTCTTTGGCAGATGTAATTCTTTGACAGATGTTTATTGTTGTGGTTGTTCGCCGTCTTTTAGTAATGTGCCGTTTACTTTTGTGGGGCTTAATGTTGAGAATATAACATTCCATGTTTATGAAGGTTCCTCATTAATAGAATGGATAACAGTAAATGGATTTAAATTGACTGTAGAACAGACTGAAACTGAGCCTACAACTGAACCTGAACCTACCGAAACTTCGCCTACCGAACCTGTAACTACTGATCCCGATACATCAATCTTTAAATGGAAAGTTATTGACATTGGAGATAATGCTAAGGCAGTTCAAATAACCGGATTAAAAGACGGCTATACCAATATGGAAAATATTACAATATCTTCAGAAATCAACGATAAACCGGTTATAGCTATTGGAGATAATGCTTTTAGTGATTTAAGATTAAAAAGTGTAGTAATTCCGGCGTCGGTACAGCTAATTTCCAATAAAGCATTTTATGATTGTCGTTATTTAAAAAGCGTTACTTTTGAACCTGAAAGTCAATTAAACAGTATTGAAGTCGATGCGTTTGCAATAACTAGTGGTCAGGGAGGAGATAATCTTCCTACAATTACTCTTCCAGCTTCTTTAAAAAATCTGGCTTACCACGCTTTTTACGGTAGAAGCGGTCTGGGAATGATTTATATAGAATCCCAGGATGTAGTCTTTGGTGATCCTCGTGGAAAGGAGATTTTTGGTACTTTTGACGAGGATGGTAGAGGTTCCTCGACTGTTAAATTATACGGTTATGAAGGTAGCACAACTGACGAATATGCAACAGAGGTTGGACACATATTCCGTGTAATTAATCTTGACACAACATTATTGCAGAAAGCATGTGAAGAAGCAAAAGCAAAAGAGAAAAGTGCGTATACTGATGATTCATATGCAGATCTTAAGTCAGCATTAACTGCAGCAAGTAAGATGCTTAATAATAAAGAAGCAAGACAAGCAGATGTAGATTCAGCAGCAGATGCTCTTAACGATGCATTAAATAAGCTGGTTCCAATCGGCGGTAATGAAACTACTTCTCCAACAGAATCATCTGAATATGTAGATGTACTTATCGGCGATACAAACGGCGATGGACGCATCAG
>CANQMH010000063.1 GCA_947624865.1 uncultured Clostridia bacterium
CAGTTTGTTTTCTAAATTTAATATTTATTCCTTAGGGGGCTTTTTGTGCTGTCCACACAATTTGGGGCACTCCATTATTGGTGGGGTTTTATAATTAAGATAATGTATTTAAAAAGGGCGCACAACTGTGCGCCCGTAAAAATTTAACTTTTCAATTATTTTCTGTTGTTTCTGTTAAAGCCGCCTCTGCGATCATTTCCATGAGGTCTGCGCGAACGTGAGCCTTTTTCAGCATCAAGATCGTTTTCAGGCGTGAGTCCGTCAACATCAATGAGAACCTGACGGCGTGAAAGATTGAGTCTGCCCTTATCGTCAATCTCCATTACCTTAACACGGATAATATCCCCCACATTTACTACATCTGTTACATTTTCTGTACGCTTAACATCCAGCTGTGAAACGTGAACAAGTCCTTCCTTGCCAGGTGCAATCTCAACAAATGCGCCAAAATCCATTATACGTGTAACCTTGCCGAGATACATTGCGCCCGGCTCGGGGTCAACGGCAATTGTATTGATAATTTCAATAGCACGTTTACATTTTTCTGTATCAAGACCTGAAACATATACCTGACCAAACTCGCCGTCCTCTTCAATATCAACCTTAACGTCGCATTCAGCCTGGATTTCCTTAATAACCTTACCGCTCTTTCCGATAACCTCGCTGATTTTCTCAGCTGAAATTGTGGTTGTAAACATCTTTGGAGCATACTTTGAAAGCTCAGCTCTCGGCTCTGCAATAGCCTTGAGCATAACCTCATCAAGAATATAGTTGCGGGCTTTATGCGTCTTTTCAAGCGCTTCCTTGACCATTTCGGGAGTAAGACCGCTTATTTTAAGGTCCATCTGAATTGCAGTAATTCCTGTGTGAGTACCTGCAACCTTAAAGTCCATATCACCGAAGAAGTCTTCAAGTCCCTGAATATCAACCATTGTCATCCAGCGGTCACCCTCTGTAATAAGTCCGCAGGAAATACCTGCAACAGGCTCTTTAATAGGTACGCCTGCGTCCATAAGTGCAAGTGTTGAGCCGCAGATTGAACCCTGTGATGTTGAACCGTTTGATGAAAGAACTTCAGAAACAAGTCTTAATGCATACGGAAATTCCTCAACCGACGGAATTACAGGTACAAGAGCGCGCTCAGCAAGCGCACCGTGACCGATTTCACGTCTGCCCGGACCTCTGCTTGGCTTTGTTTCGCCTACAGAATAGCTCGGGAAGTTGTAGTGATGAATATATCTCTTTTCTGTTTCTCCGTCAATACCGTCAAGAAGCTGCTTGTCCGAGACAGGACCCAGTGTTGCGATTGTAAGCACCTGAGTCTGACCTCTTGTAAACATACCCGAACCGTGAACTCTCGGAATTACAGCAACCTCAGAAGCAAGAGGACGAATGTCGTCCATTCCTCTGCCGTCAACACGCTTTTGCTCGTCAAGCAGCCAGCGGCGAACGATAAACTTCTGTGTTTTATAAAGGCACTCGTCTATAAGCGCTTCGCTCTCAGGATAAATTTCGTCAAATTTTTCGTGAACAGCTTCATAAATAGGCTTTAAACGCTCGTCACGAACTGTTTTGTCGTCAGTATCAAGAGCCGCCTTTACATCTTCTTCTGCAAATGATTTAATAGCCTCAAACATATCGTGATCAGGTTCAAGGCTTGCAAACTCAAACTTAGGCTTGCCTATTTCGGATTTAATCTCCTCAATAAACTTAATAATAGACTGATTAGCCTCGTGTCCTGCCATGATTGCATTGTACATATCTTCGTCCGACACGCAGTTTGCACCTGCTTCAATCATTGCTATTCTTGAGCTTGTTGAAGCTACGGTCGTAGCCATTTGAGAAACCTTTCTCTGTTCCTCAGTCGGGTTAATGATGTACTCTCCGTCAATCATACCTACGGAACATCCTGAAATAGGTCCGTTCCACGGAACATCTGAAATTGAAATTGCTATAGACGCACCGATCATTGCAACTATTTCCGGCTGACAATCAGGGTCAACGCTCATTACTGTGCATACAATTGAAACGTCGTTACGCATACTTTTGTCAAAAAGAGGACGAATTGGACGGTCGATAACGCGGCTTGTAAGAATAGCCTTTTCAGACGGTCTGCCCTCTCTCTTGAGATATGAACCGGGGATTTTTCCTACCGAATACATCTTCTCTTCATAGTCAACTGAAAGCGGGAAGAAATCCACTCCCTCTCTTGGCTTTGGCGAAGCAGTTACTGCAACGTGAACTGTTGTATCGCCGTAGTGTACAAGACAAGCACCGTTTGCAAGCTGAGTCATTTTTCCTGTTTCAACCTTTAAAGGTCTGCCTGCAAACTCAGTTTCAAAAACTCTGTACTTGTCAAAAGTCATCATTTTATTCATTGTAAAATCCTTTCCGAAGCATTTAATTCTTGCTTCATTAATATATTCAAACGGGATTTTACGCCGATTTAGCAATAAAACCGTTAAACAATGATTTTTATTTAATAATATATTAGATTGATGTTTTAAACATTTAATCTGTTTACTCAAACTAAATAGTATTAAAAATTGTTTAATCGTTTTACCGCTAAAAAACAGCAGAAAAAAATCCCGCAGAAACCGAATTTAGGGCAAGCTTGCGCTTGCCCTGAGTTTCATAATTACTTACGGATACCGAGTCTTGAGATGATAGAACGGTATCTTTCAATGTCAACCTTTGTGAGGTATGCAAGAAGGCTTCTTCTCTGACCAACCATTTTCAAAAGACCGCGTCTGCTGTGATGGTCTTTTTTGTGAACCTTTAAGTGCTCGGTAAGGTCATTGATTCTCTTTGTGAGAAGTGCGATCTGAACTTCAGGAGAACCTGTGTCGCCCTCGTGAGTAGCGTATTCAGCCATTATGGCCTGCTTTTCTTCTTTTAACATTTTTATTCCACCTTTTAATTATTTTAACCCTGAGCCATAGGCAATATCTCAGAATAAGGCTGTGAAATTCCGCTTTGCGGCTTGATCCAAATTCCGTGATATGGGTCAACTGTTATATTGTAGCACAGTTAATTCAAAAAGTAAATACTTTTTAATAATTAATCATTATTATTGCTTGTATTTCTGTTTGAAATAATTTCATTCATTATTTTACTGAACTCTGCCTTTTCATCATTTGAAAGCAAACGGTATCTGCCTATTAAATCCTGTTCATCCTTGGTAAGATTATACATAGGCATTTTATAGTCAAAAACATTGCTTTCAAAGGTGTCTTTATCTCCGAGAATTGCATTGAAATCTATCCCGAAAATTGATACAATTTTTTTGAGAATGTCATGACTCGGCTCGGAAACACCTGTTTCGTACTTGGTATAAGTAGTGCGGTTGATATTAAGAATATCGGCAACCTGCTGTTGGGTCAAACTACAGGCATCACGATATTTTTTCAGTCTGTTACCAACCGAAAGATTTACGGAACTGCATTTTCTTTTAGGCACTTTACACACATCCTAACAAATAAAATATGTCTTCGTTTTCATTATAATACTTTTTTCCGATATATTCTATATTTGTGCGGATAATTCACACAAAGATATATATTAATAATATTTGTATTGTGTCCCGTTTTTATAAATTTACTATTGAAAATTTTTTGATTTTATTGTATAATAATCAGCGGATTAATTTTAAGTAAAATTATATCTGATTTTTATTACTTTCTTTAATTTGCTGGAGTAGCGCAGTTGGTAGCGCAACTGATTCGTAATCAGTAGGTCGAGGGTTCAAGTCCCTTCTTCAGCTCCATGGCAAAAACCGCATTGAAAAGCCTCCTTTTCGGCAATTCAGATGCGGTTTTCTTTTTTATATAAAACTATAAGACATTTAATTCTTACTGCTTAAACTACTATGTATTTGTGATTTATAAAAATTTTATTACCAATTTTTCAATATACTCTTTTACGGTTACTTCATCTAAATTTGTTTCAATTAAGAATGAAATATTTTTATTTGTTAATAATTTGTTTGCACATTTTTGTAAATCATTAATTGTAATTTGTTCATATTTTTCTTTCAAATCATTAGGTTCGGACATTAAAGATTGTAATACAAAATCACAGAGCACATATCTATTATTAAGTGTATTTTGATTATCAAAATCCATAAGCTGATTTTTAGTAAAAAAATTAATGGAAGATAAATAATCATTTTGCGTTATATTACTTTTAAAGTTATTAATTATTTCAAACAAGCATTTTATACTTTCAAAAAAATCAATATCACTTACATTGTAAGAAACAGATATTCTGTAAAAACCACAATAGCACATCAAATCAGTATAGACATCATCTGTATAATTGTATGTTTCGCGCATAGACATTGATAATATACTGCCACAGCCTTCACCGAGAATACTTGTAATTAGTCTGACAGTTTCATAATCAAAATCAGAAGGCACGTCAAAAAATACAGTAATGTCACTATTTTTTGATTCATCAACAATGACAGTATATCTGTTTTTTTCATTTCTTTTATTAAAATTAGCAGGTGTACATATCATCATTTTAGACGCTTGTCCAAAACTATTAATTTCAGATATTTTTTGCTTCATAACAAGATAATCATTATCTGAATAATTACCTGTTACAGCAATACAAGAGTTATGACTGCAAAAATATTTGTCTTTCCAACGGTTAATTTCCTTAACTGACAACGATAATACAGATTTAGCTGTTCCCATAATAGGCATCTCATAATTTGTATTTTTAAAATAGTTACTGTTAACCCATTTGTCGTATGATTGATAATCATTTTCAATCTGCTTTAAAACTACTTTTTTCTCAGCTTCGACATCATCATTATTCCAATAAAACCTATTCATACATTTTATGATAAGCTGAAATGCCTCATTGAAAAATTCCGGTACGACAGTAATTGAAAAGCTTACATAATCATGGTAAGTTTTCCCGATAATTTCCGCACCCATTATCATCATCTTTTGATATAGTTCTTCTTGTTTTAAATTATCCCATTTTCTAAAGAACAAGTGTTCTGTTAAATGTGTAATTCCGTTTTTATTATTGTCTTCGTATAAAGAACCCACTCTGAAATTAACACTAACAGTAATACTATGTGTGTTTTTTAGTTGGTGTGATATAAATGTTATACCGTTCTTTAATTTAATTATTTCTTTCATATTTTACCTGATTGCTTACTTGTGTTATTCATAATAAAGTTAATTTAGTTCGGCTAACAAATAATAAATTTACAATTTAACAAAATCTAATTTTTTAGAATTATAAAAACACTCGTAAGTTTCATCATAATCATTGATGAAACAATAAAATCTATGAATATTACTATTGTCACTATTATCATTAATGGAGTTTATATAAAAAAATTCCGAATTTCTGTTATCTGTAATTTTTATATTCTTTTTGTTATATGCAGTACCTAAACAATAGTTGTCGTCAATGTCTTTTATTGTTGTAATTTCCATATCTACTCTATCTTTTGAAACAAGATTAGTTGTATAATATTGCGGATAAGTTACAATCTTATAATAATCATCTTTCTTTACAAAACAGGTTTGCAGTCCATTATAATTTGTATATACTATCATACACGAATTATTTCCGTATACTATATCTTTAATATCACCGACACAGGTATACTTAAATACATCTTCCGGTGAAGAAAAATGTATAAACATATTTTCAAAAGGAAACCAATATAATAGGAGTCCTATCAATGACACTAAAGTAAAATGTAAAAAATAAACAATTACTTTTTTATTTAGATTAAATTTTTTTATAAGAATAAGTAATCAGATAAATAACGCTGCTGTAATTACGAACCTAATACTACTATATAACAATTTTTATTGCCCCCAAATATTCAAAATTACTCAAACAGCGAATCCATCAGATTTTTGATTTTTTCCCTGCGCTTTTTTGTTTCGTCATCATCAAGAAAGTAACTTTCATTCTCAAAATAGAGCATATCACCCTCTTTGATGTTTTTGGGAAGAGAATTCAGTTCAAGACTTACGCAGTCGCCGTTTTCACATTCAAGAACTGCCTTGTTGCCCTCAATTCTGTCAATTATAAATTTTTTCATTTTATTCTTCCCTTTCAATTGATTTTCCGCCTGTTTGTGTTGTTATATCGCTGCCGTCCGAAGTGACAATAATAGTACCGTCCTCATCTGTTCTGTATGTCGTAACATCAAACTCGTTTAACAAATTTATTGTGCTTTTGTGCGGATGTCCGTAATCGTTGTCCTTTCCAAGCGATATTACTGCAATTGACGGATCTACTCTTTCAAGCAAGTCCTCAGTTGTTGAGGTGCGGCTTCCGTGATGACCTACTTTTAGAACATCCGCCGACAAATCTGCATTTATTGTACTCAGTTCCTGTTTTTCAGCGTCGCCGATAAACAGGAATTTATTATTGTGGTGGGTTATTTTTAGCAATACAGAGCAATTGTTCAAACTGTCCTCATCAATGGTTACGGGTCCGAGGACATCAATTGAAAAATCACTTTCATCTGCAATGCTCATTCCAGAATGGGCAGATTTTATTTTTAATCCCTTATCACTGATTGCCGTTAACAGTTTTTCGTATGTTCTTGTTGTTGTACTGACCTTTGGCATATAGATTTCTCCAACGTCAATATTTTTTACTACGTAAGCCATTGAGCCTATATGGTCCGCGTGCGGATGAGTTGCAACAAGATAATTGATTTTCGAATAGCCACAGTCATTTATGTAGCTTACAATGCCCTCGCCTAATCCGCTTACACCTGCGTCTATAAGCATTGTTTGAGAGTTAGGAAGCTCAATAAATATTGAATCGCCTTGTCCCACATCAAGATAATGCACAACAAGTTCATTTTCTGCTTTTGTATTGCTGTCAGTAAAATTAAATCCAAAGGAACACGAACACAAAAATATTGCACAAGATAAAACCGAGAGAATTATTATTATTAAACAGTTATGTTTTGATTTTTTAATATTCATATCGGCATCTCCAATAATATATCCCATTTTATTTCGTTTAATGTAAATACAGCATATTATACTTTATTACATAATAATTATAACTTTATTTTACAATAAAATAAAATTTTTTCAATAATTTTTAAAATAAATAACATCACAGAATTCTACATATACTTAAAAATCAACTGCTTTTTGACTTTCTCGAAATCAAAATCAAATCTTTATTATCAACTGCTCCGTCAAAATTATAATCTGCCGAAGCCTTGAAAACGCTGTTTAAGTCGATTTTGTCAACTAATTCTGACATAAGTGCAGAAACATCATTTGACTTTAAATTTCCCTCTCCAGTCAAGTCGCCTGTAACGGATATGTAATAAACCTCTCCATAGCAGTCCGAACTGTAACCGGATTTCATTTTTCCGCTTGTGACCTTATCGCCGTCACTGTCATAAACAGTTACCGAATATGAAAACAGCTTTTTAAATTCCGAAACGGTTGTTCCGCTCTCTACACCGCATATAATACCGTTTCTCAGAAAATATGGTGCAATATTATCGGAATTATCTATTTTACTCTGATTATTATTTGTCTGATTGTTATTTGTGTTGTTACTCTTAAATTCCGCTTCTTTAATTACAGATAATCTATAATCTGACGTCAGCACGGCAAAATTTCCGTCAAAATAAAATACTGAAATAATACTACTACCTGCATTATAAAATTTAATATTATTACTATTATTTTTCAAATAAACTACGGTACCGCTTGCATAAAGAATTGAATTATCATAGCTTAGTACACAATTTGGTTTTGAATTTGAAATAGATTTTGTTGTTGTGCTCTCAAGTGAAATAAGAGAGCCGGTATTGCTGAAAATCCAATTTAATCCTGCATTGCTGAACGAATATGAGGAATTAACGGAAACTGCGTATTCTGAGCCTTTATTATTCAGTCTGTAAATTTTACCGTTGTAAAGCTCCGCATAAACATTTGAATTATTTGTAAAGAGCTTTAAAACATCATCATCCAACTTATATTCTGTTTGCTTTATTCCGTTTAAAAGATAACTTGCGACATAACTATAATTGCTGTTTGTCATCATAAAATATACCATTCCGTTTGATACCGCAAAGTATTTGCAGGCAAGTGACTTAATTCCGTTAAAATCATAATAACTACAGTCTCCGTTGTTCATATTCATTCTGACAACGGTGTAATTGCCGTTGACTGAGCTTCGCTCGTATAAGGCGCAGGTATAGTATCCGTCCTGACAAACAGAACGAATTTTTCCGTTTACCGATACATAACGGCTTGTCATTGAAGGAAGTATCATTTTAGAGTAAAGCGTATTAATATTATAGCCATATAAAAACGAACCGCTCTTATTATTCTCTGTAAAGAATTCCTTACAATTATCCATTTCTGCAACATTATATTCAGTTTTTGAATTGACCTCAGGAATAAAAACAAATATGAAAGAGGTAATAATAATTATTATGGATAAAGTTTTTTTCATTTTTTTATATATAATATCCTGTGAATTAAATTCACAAATACCTTAAAACACAAAAGGCAACAACGGAAAAAACCGCTGTTGCCTTTAAATATATTTTACTGTTTATAATTCATCTGCACTTGCGCCAGTGTATTTAGTAAACGCATAGCCGTCGATAATCAGCTTGTCATTTTCAATGGAGTAGCTGAGTTTCATTGTACTTTCTGCTCCGTTTGAATATGTGATTGTAATTGTATCGTCTGAGTAAGTGTAAACACCGTCGGCATACAAAAGATCGTTCTGGTTAATTGTTGCTGTACCGTCACTGCTGAAAGTATATACATATTTATAGCCTTCGTTATATACCCATGAACCTGTAAGCTTATCGCTCGGTTTAAAGTTTTCGTCAACTTTTAATTCAGGTGCCTTGTAAGTTGTACTCTTAAAGTTATAGCTTGCACCGTAATATGAATCGGTAAGTTTAAGGTTGCGTCCTGTAAACATATTGCCGGAAACTTCGTATTGAAAAGCTCCCTGTAAAACAGTCGGAATGTTAATTTCTACAGTAGGCGTACCTTGTTCACCTGTAGTCAAAGTATATGTGCCAACCATTTTCATTGTACCTATAGCGATTGAAACATCACCGTTATCATCGAAAATATAGTAGCTTAAAGCATTGTCATTTTCAGTTGAATCAGAAGCCTCGTCAGCCGTAGAAGAATTATCGACTACCCAGGTTCCTACTATACTTGTATCAAAAAAGCATTTGAAAACAAGAAATCCCAATGCAACTGCAGCAACAAGCACGGCCGATATGATAATGGGTACTTGAATAAATCTTTTTTTCTTTACAGTAATAACGGCATCGGAATTATAATCAACAGGCTGTACCGGCTGACCTTCTATATCCGATAGTTCATCATCAAAAGCTCCGAAAACATCTGTATTTTCACCAATTGTCTGTTCGTCAGTTTCTGTATCTGCGTCGGATTTTATTGTGTTTTCGTCCTCAAGTTCTGATGACAAAAATTCTTTATTTTCGTCCAACTGTGATACCTCCTTAATTTTTCTTTATTATAATATAATACTATATTTTATAATATAAATCAACCTTTTTTAAACTATTTATAATACATATATACCTGACACCTAAGCGTTCCGTTATACATTTTCCGTCTTTTGTCGGCTTTTCTTCCGAATATTTTTTCAAAATCATCGTCAGGTGTGATTATTGTATAACTTTTTCCACGCAATTTCAGGAATTTTTCTCCCATCACTTTATAAAGCTCTTCTGCTGATTTTACATCAAGCAGGCGTTCGCCGTATGGAGGATTCGTGATAACTGTCTGAAAACCGTCACTAAGCTCAAAATCTTTAATATCACGATTTCGGAATATAATTCTGTCAGCTACACCTGCAATTTCCGCATTTCTTTTTGCCGTTTCAAGCGCAGATTCATCAATGTCAAAACCCTCGCAATAAAACGAACAGTCATTTCTAATTTTTGATTTTGCAAGCTCACGCTCGCTTTCAAATACCGATTTGGGAATACAATCCCATTTTTCACAGGAAAAGTATCTGTTAATTCCGGGTGCGATATTCACAGCTTTCATAGCGCTTTCAATCAGAATTGTACCGCTCCCGCACATAGGGTCGGTTACAAAGTGATTAGAGCGGACACGGGACAATTCAGCCATAGCCGCTGCGAGTGTTTCTTTGATTGG
>CANQMH010000064.1 GCA_947624865.1 uncultured Clostridia bacterium
GTTCCGTGCCTTGTTGCTGTTCAGCAGGACGCTACAGGTATGGCTAAAGACCTTGCACTTGCATACGCTCTCGGTATCGGCGGCGCAAGAGCAGGCGTTCTTGAAACCACATTCAGAACAGAAACAGAAACCGACCTTTTCGGCGAACAGGCTGTTCTCTGCGGCGGCGTTTGCGCTCTTATGCAGGCAGGCTTTGAAACACTCTGCGAAGCAGGCTATGACCCGAGAAACGCTTACTTTGAGTGTATTCACGAAATGAAACTTATAGTTGACCTTATTTATCAGTCAGGCTTTGCAGGTATGAGATATTCAATTTCAAATACTGCTGAGTACGGAGATTACATTACAGGTCCTAAGATTATTACTGATGACACAAAGAAGGCTATGAAGAAAGTTCTCTCCGACATTCAGGACGGTTCATTTGCTAAGGACTTCCTACTTGATATGTCGCCGGCAGGCGGTCAGGCTCACTTCCGCGCTATGAGAAAGCTTCATGCTGAATCTCCCGCAGAAACAATCGGTCAGGAAGTAAGAAAGCTCTACAGTTGGTCAGACGAGGACAAACTCATCAATAACTGATTTTACTTTATCTTTTTAGAGAGCCGGCGCAAAAGTTTTAATGCGCCGGCTCTTTTTGTTTATTTACATTTACTATGCTTGTAGTTTATTAAAGTTTATGATATGATTATATCATTAATTTATAAGAGGTTTGGTTATGGATAAAAAGATGCTGGCAAGAATTAACGAGCTTGCAAAAAAGAAGCGTGAACAGGGACTTACTCCCGAGGAACAGGCTGAGCAAAAAAGGCTATACAAAATATATCTTGGCGAAATACGCGCCCAATTTGACAGCACGCTTGACAATGTAAGCGTTAAGGAAAAGGACGGCAAGGTTGTTCCGTTTAAACAAGCCTATACAAAAAATAGTAAAGAAAATGGAAATAAAAATTAAATTTTATGTTATTGCCTTCTGAAATTTTGTAGGTATAATTATTTGAATAATTAACAGACCGTTGAATACAGCAAAAGACCTCACTTGTTTTTATATTTATAACAAGTGAGGTCTTGAATTTTATTAATTATTTATATCGTTTTCCGTTTGAATTGTTTTTATACCTTGTTCCCTGAACTGATTTAGGAATTTTAACATCAGCAGTATCATACTTTCTGCTTCTGTCAATTTTCTTTTGCGCGCATTTACTCGAAACTCTGTAGCCGTCGTCATAATCGCTGTTTGAACGATATCTGCCACCTGTACCGCTTGCCGCAACGGCAGGACGTCCTGATGAATACGAACCGCCGGCAATTTTCTTGCGGCGCATTACAGATGACGCAATAAGATATGTTATTCCCGCCGCACTCAGCAACAGGCACATTATTCCTACAATAAGCATCCATTCGCCGTTGTCGCCCAAGCTGTCGTTATTTTTTATAAAACCGAAGTCGTCGGAGCCGTCATCTGTGCGGCTTGCGTTTTTCAAATTAGCCGCAATATCATTCCAGTCGCCGTTAGAAAGCACACTATCATCGATTACATGATTAGAATCATATAATGCGGCAGAGGGCGCCGTGCTCAGAGGTTCAACGTAACTTTGACCGCCGCCTACATAAAAATCAGAGCTCTCTTCATTTTCATCATAATTATCATTAGGATCTTCATAATAATATTGCTCTGTTTCAGGTTCTACATACTGTTCTTCGGTCTCGGGTTCAGGCTCGACATACGGTTCATCGGTTACAGGTTCAACATACGGTTCATCAGTTACAGGCTCAGCATACGGATCGTCTGTATAAACAGGGTCAGTATAAGGAGGGTCTGTAACAATTATCTCTCCTGTATCGTCGTCATAACCGTCGTTATCAGCATCAACCGCAGAAACAGTAAGAGTGAATGTATATATTGAAAAACAAAATATTATTGATAAGAGAACTGTAAACAGTTTTGAGTGTCTGCTCATACAAATCTCCTTCCTCTGAACTTTTAATTCAGATTACTCCGCCTTAGAATCACTGTCGGAAGCAGCTGTTGTAGGTTCTACCGATACAAAGAACATTTTTGGGTCATATCTGTCAATTACTGAAGTATTTTCCTCGCACTTGAGATCTTTTGTCAGTCCTTCAATATAATCGGCAAATTCATCGGATTTCATTGAAGACAGCACACCTGCGCGATTTGTTCCGTTACCGATATATTCTTCAGCATCATCTTTTACATCTCTTTTGTAAATTAGGTAGTAAACTGCCGTTTCTCCGCTTCCTACTTTCAGAGTTGTTGCCTTATTATTGTCAAGTTCCTTTAAAGCTTTCTTAAGCTCATCACCCATTGAACTGTTCTCAAGTTCTTCAACATTAGATGTTGACGGGTCTGTTTCAACATTGTTAGCGGACATATATTCCTGAATCATATCGTCATATGACTTTCCGCCGTTAATATCTTTTGCATATCCGTCGAGCTCATCCGTTAACTTTTTAGCATCCTTATCAGATAGTGCAACATTGCTTGACTGACCTGCTTCGTCTGTTGTTGAACTGTAAAGATTTACAGAAAAATAGCTGTAATCAACATAATTATCAAGAAAATATTTTGATAATTCATCATCTGATACTTGTTTTGAACCGCCTACATTATACAGCTTGTCAAACAAAGCCTGATACTTTGTAGTATATTCTGTTGTGCAGTATTTAAAGCTGTCAAGCGAGATACCGTAAGGCTCTAACTCGTCGCTCATAGGCATAACATATCCGTAATCTGCATACTGACCTACATTCCAATAGTTTTCAGCCTGTTCGTCAGCAGAGGCAAGGGTATTCTCGTCAATTTCAACACCCTCTTTGCTGATCTGTTCATCAACTACAAGATAGCTCAAACACATAAGCTTTGCCTGTTCCTTAATCCATTTGCTTGCAACTTCCTTTTTACCGTCATCGTCGGTAATTTCCATCTCAAGCCAGCTGTCGCTTGTTGAATCGTATTTATCAAGTTTCTCAGCATATGTCTTTGCCTGCTGATAAGCTGTGTCAAGCGAGTAGATGTAAACGCCTATTGCAAGCTCCTTATCGTTTGTTTTGTAAGACCATTCCTTGTTAAGGCTTACAGGAGTACAGCCTGATGCAAGCAATACTGTGAAAAGCATCATAACTGCCATTAAAAATGAACCAATTTTCATAAAGGGTTTCATATTTTTTACCGTCCTTATTATAAAATTACAATTTGCACTTAAATACACTTTCTCAGTGTGCGTACTATATGATTATACACAAAAATTTCGTCATTGTCTATATTTTATTAAAATTTTATAGTTAAAAATCTATATTTTAAAGATATTTTTTAGTATTTCAAGAGAAGATGCGTTATTTTGGCACTTTACCGATAAATACGGTTTGCTTCCTGCGCTGAGCATTGCCTTGCCGTTTAAGGCAATAAGCAGGTCTGCAACCTCGGGAGATTTTATTTCCTTGACATAAAGCAAAATATTGTTTTCATTCTGTCTTATTTCATAAATTCCCATTGTATTTGCCCTGTTTCTTATAAGGGCAATGTCGATAAGACCCAAAACAGACTGTGGGATTTCTCCGAATCTGTCGCGCAGTTCATCCTTGACGTCTTCTGAGTCCTCCTTTGTTCTTATGTCTGCAATTCTTCTGTAAACGTCAAGTCTAAGCGTCAGGCTTTCAACATAATATTCGGGTATATGTGCGTCAACCGAAATATCTATAAGACAATCGAGGTCGCTTGCAGGCATTTCTTCGCCTCGCTCCTCACTGACTGCTTCACCGAGAAGTTTAAGGTACATATCATAACCGACTGATTCCATATGCCCGTGCTGCTGCGCTCCCATAATATTTCCTGCACCTCTTAGCTCAAGGTCACGCATTGCAATTTTAAATCCGCTGCCGAATTCGGTAAATTCACGGATTGCTGCAAGACGTTTTTGCTGAATCTCGGTAAGCACCTTGCTGCGTCTGAAAGTAAAGTATGCATACGCCCTGCGTGCGCTTCTGCCTACTCTTCCCCTCAGCTGATGAAGCTGTGAAAGTCCCATACAGTCAGCATTTTCAATTATCAAAGTGTTTGCGTTGGGCAGGTCAACTCCTGTTTCAATGATAGTTGTGCATACAAGAACGTCAACCTCCTGTTCAATCATTCTGCGCCACACTTCACTCAGTTCGCTTTCTTTCATTTTGCCGTGTCCGATTGCAATCTTCGCCTCAGGCACAGCTTCCAAAATGCGGTTTGCCGCCGACTCGATCGTTTCAACATTGTTATGAAGGTAAAAAACCTGTCCGCCTCGACGGAGCTCTCTGCGTATCGCTTCGTGTATGACCGCGTTATCGTGTTCAAGCACATATGTCTGTACAGGCTGTCTGTTCTGCGGAGCTTCTTCAATTACGCTCATATCTCTGAGTCCGCTCATAGCCATATTGAGCGTTCTCGGAATCGGCGTAGCCGAGAGAGTGAGAACATCTACGTTTTTACAAAGCTCTTTGAACCGCTCTTTCTGAGCAACGCCAAAACGCTGTTCTTCGTCGATTATTGCAAGTCCCAAATCACGGAATTCTACGTCTTTCTGAACAAGACGGTGTGTTCCGATAATCATATCAATTTCACCGCGTTTTAGTCTTTGAAGAATTTCCTTCTGCTGTTTTGCAGTACGGAAACGCGAAAGAAGCTCCACTCTTATGGGATAACCCTCAAAACGTTTTGTGACTGTCTGGTAATGCTGCCATGCAAGAATCGTTGTGGGACAAAGCAAAGCACATTGCTTGGAGTCTGCAACACACTTGAACGCCGCACGCAAGGCAACTTCAGTTTTTCCGAAACCGACATCTCCGCACAGAAGTCTGTCCATCGGAGCAGTGCGCTCCATATCGTGCTTTATTTCTGCGCAGCAGGTAAGCTGGTCGGGAGTTTCTTCATATTCAAAGCTTGCCTCAAAATCACGCTGCCATTCATTGTCCTGCGAAAACGCATATCCCTTTGCTTTCATTCTGGCAGAATACAAAGCAATAAGCTCTTTTGCAATGTCCTTAACTGACGACTTCACTCTTGCCTTTGCCTTTTGCCAGTCCTGAGAACCAAGTCTGCTTAGTTTTACATTTGAATTTTCACGCGGACCTATATACTTAGCCACCATATCAAGTTGGGTTACGGGTACATAAAGAACGTCACCTTTGGCGTAATCTATTTTGATATAATCCTTGGTAATGCCGTGTGTATCTATCTTGTGGATACCGCTGAAAATACCTATTCCGTGCACATTGTGAACTACGTAATCGCCTGCTGAGAGTTCTGCAAGGCTGTATATTTCCTGTCCGTTCTTCTGTTTTTTCTTTTTCTTTCTTTCAGGTCTGTATGCAGTCTGTCCGTAAGTAATAAGAAAAAATTTCTCACTCGGATACTCAAAGCCTGCGCTCAGTACTCCGGGCAAGACATATAACGAGCCATTATTTACTTCTCTGAGATTTTCTGAATACTTAGCAGGATAACCGTCATTTTGCAGAGTATCACAAAGATTTTTTGCAGATTTATCCGTGCCTGCAAGGATCACGCCGCAGCTCTGCGGGGTAAAAAGTCCGTTTAAATCTTCTGTAAGCTGTTTGTATGAGCCGTTCCACTGTGTTAGCTGTTTTGAAGAAAAGCTGACTATCTCGCTTAAATTAATCGGAGTGCTTCCATGAACAAAATTTTCAAGTACAATTGTGCCGTGGGCATTAAAAATATCTATACATTCATTGAATGTAAGCGTAAAGCGGTCAAATCCCCTGCAAAGCGTTCCATCCTCAAAACCCTGTTTAAGCATTTCGGAACTTTGAAAATCCATCGCTTTTCCCCTGTCGCGTATATTGCTGAATTCCGAAGCAAAATACAAGGTATCTCTGCTGAAATAATCAAACAGCGACTCGGGTTTGTCGTAAACCTGATTTATAAATTTATCGGCATTAGCAATAAAAGTTCCGTTTCTTATCAATTCTGCTTCAGACAGAAGTTTTTCTTTTGCTTTCGCGCTGTTTTTTGAGCGCAGCAGATTGGCCTGATGAACAATTTTGTCTGCAAGCGCATTTTTATCATTAATTATAATCTCGGTTGACGGAGTGAGCTTTATTTTATCAGCCTTCTTAAAACGCCTCTGACTTTCCAAATCGAAATAGCTGAGATCGGATATTTCATCACCCCAGAATTCCGCTCTTACCGGATAATCGGAATCAGGCATAAAAAAATCGAGAATACCGCCGCGAAGCGAAAACTGTCCGCTTCCGTCAACAGCGTCAAAACGCTCATATCCAAGCAGTGTGAGCGCACGCACGGCTCTGTCAAGTTCAAGCTCTTTGCCCTCTTCAAAGACAATAGTGGAATCCTGAAGAACCTTTTTGGGTACTGTAAGCTGACTTGCCGCGTCAACACATGAAATTACAACGTCACATTCATTGTCGATCAATTTTAAAAGTACTTTCAGCCTTGCGTGTTCATAATCATGCGACTTGCTCTGAAAGTCAAGAAAATTGAGATCACGCACGGGATAGACATACGCTCTGAGTCCCATACTGCATAAGTCGTTGCACAAAGTCTGAGATTCTTTTTCATTTGATGCAACGCAAAATGCCATGCGGTCTTTCAGGCGGCACAGCGCGTAAATTATATTTGCTTTGTTTATTGCAGATAGTCCCGAAACACACAGAGATTTTCCCTGCTTTGTATTTTTTAGCAGGGATTTGAATGCACTGTAATTTTTCAGGACTTCAACCAGAAAATTCATTTTGTCTGCCATTATTCAATATCCTTTTTCTGATTAATTCCGTATTAATTTTCTGAAATAAGCCGATAGATTTTACCTGCATATTCAGAATGCAGTAATCAGTATAATATATTTAATTTTAATTAAACATATTCATTGCACGGTCGGTTTTCCCGCCAATGATCAGTTCAACGGCTGTTGCGGCATTGTCAAACATTTCTGACATATGCTTATACTCATCATTCGTAAACTTTGAGAGTACCCAATCTGCCAAGTCCCAATGCGGGTTCGGCTTTGCTCCTATTCCGATTTTGATTCTCGGAAAATTATCGCTTCCGCTCAGGTAGATTATGCTTCTCATTCCCTTTTGACCGCCGTCACTGCCCTTTGAACGAATCCGCATTTTCCCCACGTCAAGGGAAATGTCGTCAAAAATCACAATTACATTCTCAGGCGGAATTTTGTAGAAATTCATTGCCTCAACAACAGCCTGTCCGCTGTTGTTCATATAGGTCGTAGGCTTCATAAGCATAACCTTTGCACCGCCTATGGTACATTCTCCTACAAAGCTTTTGTATTTAATTTTATTGACCTTGCAATTGTATTTTTCCGCAATGCGGTCAAGTGCAAGCCAGCCTGTATTGTGCCGGGTGTTCTCGTATTTTTTGTCGGGATTGCCAAGTCCGACAATCAGGTATTCAACCGAACTTGAAAATTTCTTTTTACCAAACATTTTTAATTTCCTTATATTTTATATATTTATATTATTTTTTAGTTAAATATAAATTTATCTGCCCAAAGCTAATAATCATTGTGATTTCTTAGGTTTACGATATGGTTGGGCAACAGACGTTTATCAAATAATAACCCTATCTGCCGAAAGCTAAAAAACCAAAATAAGCGGGTTTTTGAAAACCCGCCTGTTTCATCTTTATTTTATTCCGCAATTATGAAAAATTTTATCAAAATATGTAAAGCAAATCAATATCAGCCGAATGCAGATGTAAACGGCTTGTCGTTGTAAATTCTTGCAATAGCCTCTGCAAATGTAGGCGCTACGGGAAGAATTGTAAACTTATCAATCATTTTTTCCTCAGGAACAGGAATTGTATCAAGAAGAACAACCTCTTTAATTGCGCTGTTCTTAATTCTCTCGATTGCCGGGCCTGAAAGGACTGCATGCGTTGCGCAAGCATAAACTTCCGTTGCTCCACCCTTTTCAACAATTGCGTTTGCGGCATTGCAAAGCGTGCCTGCGGTATCAATCATATCATCAACAAGAATTACCTTTTTGCCTCTTGCGTCACCGATAATATTCATAACCTCACATACATTTGCCTTTGGTCTGCGCTTGTCTATGATTGCAAGGCTTGTTCCGATTTTTGACGCAAAGTTTCTTGAACGCGTAACAGAACCCAAATCAGGAGAAACAACAATAAAGTCGTCGGTATTTCCGCCGATTTTTTCTCTCATATGGTTTGCAAGCAGAGCGGCGCCGTGAAGATGGTCAACGGGAATATTGAAAAAGCCCTGAATCTGATTTGCGTGAAGATCCATTGTAAGCACGCGGTCAGCACCTGCGCTTGTAATAATATCAGCACAAAGCTTTGCTGAAATCGGATCTCTTGCCTTAGCCTTTCTGTCCTGTCTTGCATAACCGAAATACGGCATAACAGCCGTAATTCTTGCAGCAGACGCACGCTTCATTGCGTCGATCATGATGAGCATTTCCATCAGATTGTCATTTACCGGCGTGCAGGTGGACTGAACAATGAAGCAGTCGCTTCCGCGAACAGACTCATGAAGAGAAACTGAGATTTCTCCGTCTGAAAACTGTGTGCAGTCACTTTTGCCGAGAGGCAGGCCAAGACAGCCTGCAATACCCTGAGCTACATCAACATTTGAACTGCCGGTGAAAATTTTGATGTCCTTACCGTGAAAATTCATTGTAATAACTCCTTTGGAATATGAATTGCTTTTTATGTATTTTTACTTACTTAATTAACAGGTGTAACCCTTTTCTGTTGCTATACGATTGAGCTCCTGAAGCTGTTGAGGGTCGTTAGCCCCAAGTACGGTATCGCTGCACTCAGCCGTAAAAGCTCCTACCTTTTTGCCGTCGGATAATAGCAGCTTTAATGCGTCAGGCAGGTAGTATTCCTTAGCTTTGTTGTCAGACTTTATTCTGCCGAGAACCGATAACAGAAGCTGACAGTCAAACCAAAAACCGCCCGAATTTACCTCGTTGATTTTCAGCGTTTCTTCATCAGCGTCCTTTTGCTCTACTATCGCTTTAAGATTTCCGTTTGTATCCCTCACAATACGGCCGTAGCCTGTGGGGTCATCAACCTTTGCTGAAATCACCGTAGCCGCACATCCGCTTTCAATGTGCTGAGCAAGCGACTTGCCGATTGTTTCACTTGTCATAAACGGAGCGTCTCCGTTTAAAATCACAACATTGCCGCTGTGTTTTTCAAGAAAACTCTTAGCCATCATAACAGCATGACCTGTTCCAAGACGTTCAGCCTGATAAACGCTTTCAATACCGAAATCAAGTGTATTGAGAAACTCCTCAATACATTCCTTTTTAAAGCCCTTTACAACACAGATATCGTCAATTACTGCATTTTTTAAAGCGGAAATAACCCACATAAGCATAGGCTTTCCGAGAACCGGTGAAAGTGTTTTCGGCTTGTCTGATTTCATTCTCTTGCCCTCTCCTCCGGCAAGAATAATTGCACAATTACCCATCTCAAACCCCTTTTACGCGAATAAGTATTGACTATTAATAAGGTATATAATTGTCAGCATTATGACGATTTTATTTAATCACCGCACACACTAACAGATACTAATATTATCTCACAAATAATACAAATTGCAAGTGTATTTTACAAAAAATAAATATTGAAACACATTTTAAACGATTTATACAATATTAATAAAATTTAAACTCTATTTTTATTAGAAAAAATTTCAAAAAAATATAGCTATTTTTGCTAATGTTTGTTATAATAACATTTAGGCTTATACAAGCAGGCAGAAATTATAACAATGTAGATTTATTTTATAGAGTTTCTGTCACAGCCGTATATTTATATTACAGGAGGTTATTCCAAAATGAGCCACAAGTATGTTTACCTTTTCTCTGAGGGCAACGAAAATATGAGAGAGCTTCTCGGCGGTAAAGGTGCAAACCTTGCTCAGATGACAAATCTGGGTATGCCGGTTCCGCAGGGCTTCACAATTTCAACTGAGGCTTGCACACGCTATTATGAGGACGGCAGAAAAATTGCTCCGGAAATCGAAGCAGAAATTTACGAATACCTTGCAAAGGTTGAGGAAATTAACGGCAAGAAATTCGGTGACACAACAAATCCTTTACTCGTATCGGTACGTTCCGGTGCAAGAGCATCAATGCCGGGTATGATG
>CANQMH010000065.1 GCA_947624865.1 uncultured Clostridia bacterium
TAATCAACTCCAATCTATAAAATAAAACAATTCAGACCATATTATGACAAACTATAACCTCAAAAAAAGTAAAAATAAAGCAAAAAACTTAAAAACTTGTACAATAACATCAAAATAACTCATAAAAAATAATATATTCTGCACAGTTATATGGGCGAAAATCTAATAAAAACTTTTAAATTAATTAGTTTAATTAAGGAAATTTTGGGTCATTTTTAAATTAAAGACATTATTTTTTACATATTTCTTCATCTATACTTCTAAAAACCCATAAAATTGCATTATTATACGCAATTTTCCAAAAACTTTTATTTTTCATATTTTTTACACAAAAAAAGACACCACAGTACTTTCTGTGGTGTCTTTTTTTGCCTTGTAATTTAATTTTTGTAGGCTCTATTTGTTATCTCGCTTTTATTATAGAGTTTAATTCTTTTGATATTTATGCAATATTATCTAATGCAGATGGAAGATCTACGCAGTATTTCTGGATTTCAGTAGCATCTAATACACTTATTCTGTCGTCTTGGTCAACATTTGCGTATTTTAGATACTCTTCAGAAATGTATTCAATGTCAACTATATGCTTTTGAATCAGAGTTGCGTCAAGTACGCTTACTCTTCCGTCACCGTCTACATCACCGTACAATTTCTCATCTACAGGAACTGTTGTATCCGGCTGTGTAGTAGGTTCGGTCGTTTCGGGTTCTGCTGTAGTTGTAGGTATAGGAGTTGTAGTTGTCGGTACCGGAGCTGTTGTGGTAGGAACATTTACAACATAATCTTCCAGACCGCTTCCGTTGAAGATCTTTTTTTCACCTTTCTTAATATCATATCCTTCTCCGCTCGGATACTGAGTGCCGTTTCCGTTGTTAAAGATTACGTGTGCTACTGAATAATCCCAGTTTTCATCAAGCACATAACCGTAAATGTTTCCGCCAAGGTCGGTCATTTCAACTCCTGACCACTCACGGTTTTTAACAACCTGATTATTATTATCATAGTAATATGCATAGATATTTACGGTATCCCAGTTATATTCGCTGTTATCAAAATATACAACAGTTTCACCGTCTAAGTACGGCGCTGCAAGCTTTGTAAATGTGTAGTTTTCTGTAACTTCATCATCTTCGTTCTTTCCGTAGAGTGTAACGTCTACAGATGTATTTTCAGCCATATCGGCACCAATAGTAATTGTATCGCCAGATACAAAGTTTACAGGAGCAGCGTTTCCGATTTTGTAAGTTGATTCAGTAGTGTTGCGTGCTGTCAAAGTAAGAGTGAGAGTGCCTCTGAAGCTACCGCCTTCCTGTGATATTGATACAGAAGGATGTTTTACAAGTGTGCTGTTGTAAATAACTGCAATTGCGCCTGCGTTGACCTTACCGCTAAGTTTACCGTCCGATACGGTGAATAAGGAACCTGATACTTCGTCTGTATATGTACCGTCGGCGACATTTGTTGAACAGTTTATTGCAACTTCTTCAGAAGAAGCATTAATAATTACAGCACCTGCGCTTTCACGTTCAATCATAAGTATTTTTTGATTAGCACCGGGATTTGAAATTTTGTTGGACAAACCAACCATAGCATTTCTGAAATGGTTTACTGCTGCAACTTCTGGATGATTGTAGTTATCATCACCTGCTATGCCAATCTGGTTTTTGCCCCATTGGTTACTTGTGCTGCTGCCGTCCGGTCTGTTAAAAAACAGGGGAGTAGTGTCGCCTCTTGCCGAAATAATAGCCCAAGCTTGTCTAATGTCCTGATTGTCAAGCTGTGACCATGTTCTGTCATCACCTGTGTAGTTATCGTGTGACTCAACCCACGTTACAAGCTTATCGGTAGGAGTATCATCGGTTTGATAGCGTCTGAGTTCGGTTGCCTTTAAATTACCGCTTCTTACAGCATTTCTCAGTGTATATCCGTAACCTGAAGCAGTAACGCTCATATATTGAGCATATGATGATGTACGGCTGCCTCCGTCCTGCAAAATCTCACCGTACTGAAATTCAGAACCGTTATCAAGGACAACTGGCCAGAAGTCACTTGCAAAATTATGTCCGTCTACAGGCTGATCATCGGGAAGCTCGATATGCTTTGCTGCGTCATAACGAAAACCGCTTGCTCCGGCTTCAACACAGCTTTTAAGATAATCTAAAATCATCAGCTGAATATTTGTATTCTGAGTATTCAAATCTTTAAGACCTAACAAATCTCCCTGTGTAACCTGATAGCGGTTGTTGTAATTGTTGATTCCGAATCCGCTGTGAAATGCTCCGCCGGGAATATTTTTAATTTCGTCTGCTATTGCACTGTAAGTGCCTGTGCAGTGGTTTGCAACTACGTCAACAATAATGTGAATCCCATACTTATCAGCTTCACTGCATAAATCTTTAAATTGATCAAGCGTACCAAGCTGATAATTGCCAATCGTATACAATGTTGGCTGATAGTGATAGTACCATTTGCCGTTGCCCATAAGCTGCATTCCGCCGTTATCGCCGACTAAACACTGATTAATAGGTGAGGTCTGTACGGATGTAAAGCCAGCTTCAGCAATTTTTTGCAGATTTTCTTTAATTGTGTCAAATGACCAGCACCATGCGTGAAGAATTGCACCATCTTTGACATTTTCGGTAAGTCCGTAAGGATTATTCTGAGCGGACGCGTTTGTTTTTGTTGTGTCAGTTTCAACGGCATTTACTGAAAAGGCCAGTACGGAAAATACCATTAAAACAGACAAAACGAGAGAAATTGGTTTTTTTAAGTGGTTTTTCATGTTAATAACTCCTTTCTATTTTAGTATAAATATATTTTTGGCTCAAGTCAATACTTTTTTATTGTCATAAATTAATATATTTTGTAAATATTTGCAAAATACTGTCTGACATAAAACAAAATTAGGTAAAACGGAATTAAATATTTTACTGTATAGGAAATTACTCGGTAATGCTCGGGCAAGTGAAGCATCTGACTTGTCCAATCTGTCTACACGAATTTTAGCGACATTATGTCGCGTCAGTTGCTGTTGTGTCAATCATATTTTTGTTCTTGCCGTTTTTTCGTGCATAACGACTGATAAGTGTAATAATTGAAAGTCCTGAAATACCCTCATAAATCATTATAATTCCCAATAGGATAATCAGAAAATCACCGAAAAATTTTGGAAAAAATATTGTGCATCCGCCCAGAATAATAACGGCAGCCGAAACAGCCGTACATATCCACCAATATTTCATTCCGAGAGCTTTAAGCTGAAATGAGTGTTTAATGTCCATGAGGCTGTCTATTATAATTACAATACCTATAGTAACAAATATTATATCGACAATTATATTCGGAGAAAAAAGAGTAAAGATTCCGAAAGCTGTTGCTATAACACCGACAATGAGTTCAAAATAAATCTCTGCTTATAAAAAATGTGATAATGTTAAATAATCCATATACCGTAAGCACAATACCAAGTGCGTAGCAAAGTACATTGCTGACCGAGTTCGGAAATAAAACCATTACAAATCCAAGCACAAGATAGGCAAGTGATGCGATAATAACTGCGCTCATAGCACTTTTTTCTTTTTTATTAGTGTTGCTTTTTGTATTGTTACTCATAATAATAGCTCCTAATCTATTCTTTTATCACAGAAACTGCACATTACCATACCTTTTTTATTATAACTGAGTTTTGGAAGGTAATCCTCACTATGAATAATGCATTTAGGATTATTGCACTTATGCTCTGATACATCTGCATTTCTGCTTTTAATTAAAAAATCCTCATCCTGAAGCAAAAGGAGAATAAGCGCCATTCTTCCGTACATACCGTACTGAGCCTGTTTAAAATATAATGCTCTCGGGTCGTCGTCTATATCAACAGTAATTTCATTTACTCTCGGAAGCGGATGTAATATAATCATATCCTCTTTTGCTTTGTCGAGCTTTTCTTTGTCAAGCACAAATACGTTTTTCTGAGATTCATATTCTTCTTCACTTTTAAAACGCTCACGCTGAATTCTTGTCATATACAAAACATCAATATCTGAAATAGCCTCAGCAAGATTATTTGAAAATTCGTACTTACAGCCGTTTTTTTCAAGAATATCAATTATATAAATCGGAACACTTAATTCCTTTGTAGAAATAAGAACAAAGGAATTATTTTTATATTTTGCAAGAGTTTTAATAAGTGAGTGAACAGTCCGCCCATTAAGCAAATCACCGCACACGCCGATTTTCAGATTATCAAGTCTTCCTTTTTCACAGCTTAGAGTGACAATGTCGGTTAAAGTCTGCGTAGGGTGAAGATGACCGCCGTCACCGCAGTTTATTAAGGGAACATCAGAATAAAGAGAAGCCGCCATAGCTGTACCCTCAACAGGATGTCTTATCGCAATTATTTCTGCATAACCGCTGATAATGGTGATCGTATCTTTAAGACTTTCTCCCTTGGAAACCGAAGAATTCATCGGATTATCAAAGCCTATTGTTCTGCCGCCGAGTTTAAGCATAGCTGTTTGAAATGACATCTGAGTTCTGGTACTCGGCTCATAGAAAAGAGTAGCAAGAATTTTACCATCACAAGCATGTCTGTAGTCAGCGGGATTCTGCATAATTTTTTTTGCTTTTTTGACAACCTTGTCAATCTGCTCTGTAGTCATATCCTCAAGGTCAATAAGGTTTTTGTTAGTCATAAAACCACAGCTTTCATTGATTTTTTTCATTTTACCAAAAATAAACACAATTTTAGTATATGTAAAAGAAAAATGAAATAAATTTTATAATATCATTGTTTAAGTAAACATATTTATTTTACTCATTCTTTTAATAAAACTTGCAGGTATTTTAATATAAAACATTAATGAAATTGAAGAATATTATAAATAATGAAAGGAAGTAAAAATAAATGGTAACATTAAAAATCAATGTTCACGAGTATGGCAGGAATGCCTAAAATTAAAAGGAGAAGAATAATTATGTCAAAAGTGAATTGCATAGATATATCAACATTTCAAAAAAATATAGATTTTAAGAAAGTTAAATCAGCAGGAATTAAGGCTGTGATAATCCGCGCAGGCTATGGCAGGGAATCATCACAGAAAGATAATGAATTTGAAACACACTACAAAAATGCAAAGGCAGCAGGACTTAAAGTAGGTGCATATTGGTATTCTTATGCAGACGGCGTTGCTGACGCAAAAAAAGAAGCAAGTGCTTGTCTTGAGTGTATTAAAGGAAAGAAATTTGACTTGCCTGTATATTATGATCTTGAAGACGGCAGTATGACATCCCTCGGAAAATCAACACTCACGTCAATCGCAAAAACTTTCTGCGAAGAAATTAAAAAGGGAGGTTATAATTCAGGCGTATATGCCAATCTAAATTGGTTTAATAATTATCTTGATTACAATGCTCTGAAAAAATTGTACAGCGTTTGGCTTGCGCAGTACAACGCAACAAATGATAAAGACTGTGATATATGGCAGAACAGTTCAACAGGCAAAATCAGCGGAGTAAACGGCAGCGTTGATACAAATATAATCTATAATGAAAAAATTTTCGATGAAAGTAAACCGTCAAATCCTTCAGTGCCAAGTCCGGCAATTTCAAAGCCTGATGTATTTTATAAAGTCAAGGCAGATGGAAAATGGCTTCCGGAGGTTAAAAATCTCAACGATTTTGCCGGAATTGCAAGCAAGACAATTACAGATATTGCCGTAAAGGTTTCTAAAGGTTCTGTAAAATACCGAGTGCATATTAATGGTGGCGGGTGGTTGCCATATGTAACAGGGTATAACGAAAAAGACCCGGTAAACGGTTACGCAGGTAACGTCAAAGCAATTGACGCTGTTGAAATATACTACAGCACTCCATCTGATTTAGTTAAATCAACAGGATATTTAAAAGCAAAATACAGAGTATCTCCGTTGAACGGCGAATATTATTCGTATCAGTATGATAATGAAAAATTAAACGGACAGGACGGATATGCAGGAACATTCGGTAAGTCGATTGACAAATTACAGATAATTCTTGAGTAAAAAAACGCAGTTGTATAATATTAATTATTCCCGAACAATATGTAAAAAATATTGCTTCGGGAAATTTTATTCTATTAAAGTTAAAAAACTTTAGTTTATAAAATATTATTAAAAGGTATAAGATAAAACAAACTCTCATTCTGTAGCAACCGTGTAGCAACTGCCCATTTTATGCCATATGATTTTCGCATAAAAATAACCGCATCAAAAAGCTCAGAAACGGCTTTTTAATACGGCTTTTGGCGGAGAGAAGGGGATTCGAACCCCTGGTACGGTGGTAACCGTACACATGATTTCCAATCATGCTCCTTCGGCCAGCTCGGACATCTCTCCAAATACCGCTGATTATTATATCAAATTAAATAATAAAAATCAAGGGCGAATTTAATTTAATCTAAAAAACAACTGTATTAAACAAAATCAAGCAATAGCTGAGACGCTATCGCTTGATAATTTTAACATTTTAAATTTTGGTATTAAGCCAAAATACAATTTACTCGTCTTAAAGACTTTTTACTCAGCCTGCTTTGCAGCAGAATCTTTTTGCTTTTTCTTTTTAATAACTTTTAGACGGCTGAATTCCTCACGGTCTTTTTCGTCAAGGGCGTCTGAAATAAACTTAACCGTTTCCTCAAATTTCGGAATCATAATATTTTTAAGAGCGTTTGCGCGCTTCTGTGTTTTCTTAATAGAATCGGCAAGTCTGTAAACACTGTTTTCAATTTCCGCAAGCTCAACAGTAAGGTACTTAACTTCGCAAAATTTGTTGTATGCCTTGTCAATTGCTGAATTGGTTGTTCTCAGACCGTAATGCAGGAAGTCATGTTTTCTGTGCTCATCAATTGTAAGAATGGGAATTTCAACGCCCATAACGCTTCTTGAGTCAAGCTTCAGACTGTCCTCATAGGGAATAGAGTTAGAAATATCTTCACAAAAGCCATTGGTTACATTAGCTGTCTGCAAGGCAATATACGCTTCTTCATAAGCGTCGTCAATTTTCTGCTGTATAGCGTTTGCGTGGTCAATAAGTGTCATCATTTCCCTGATAAGAATATTGCGCTTTCTGTCTAGCAGCTCATAACCGTTTTTGGCAAGAGAAAGCGATTTTTTTGTGTTCATCAGGTTACCTTTGGTAGGTACTGCCTGTACTGCCATATGCTCAGACTCCTTTTCCTGAGTTCTTATCCTTTGTAATACTTGTCAAGTATAGCATCATCAACACGGTCAAGCTCAGCTCTCGGCAGAGCTGAAAGAAGCTCCCAGCCCAAGTCAAGACTCTGTTCAATGCTTCTGTTTTCGGTAAAACCCTGATTAACAAATTTTGATTCAAACAGCTTTCCGAATTCAATGTATTTTTTGTCAATAGGGGAAAGCTCTTCTTCACCGATAACCGATGCCAGCGAACGAGCGTCAATTACCTTTGCATAAGAGGCAAAAAGCTGGTTAGCAAGCGGCTGATGGTCGGCTCTTGTATATCCGTCGCCGATACCGTCTTTCATAAGACGTGAAAGCGACGGCAGAACGCTTACAGGGGGATAAAGTCCCTGACCTTGCAAGGAGCGGTCAAGAACGATCTGACCTTCGGTAATGTATCCGGTAAGGTCGGGGATAGGGTGAGTAATGTCGTCGTTGGGCATAGTAAGAATAGGAATTTGCGTAACTGAACCTGAGCTGCCTTTAATCATACCTGCACGTTCATAAAGAGATGCAAGGTCAGAGTAAAGATAACCCGGATATCCCTTACGTCCCGGAATCTCGCCCTTAGATGATGAGAATTCACGCAGAGCTTCAGCATAGGAAGTCATATCTGTCATAATAACAAGAATATGCATATTAAGCTCAAAAGCGAGATACTCGGCAATTGTAAGCGCGCATCTCGGTGTAAGGGTTCTTTCAATAATAGGGTCGTTTGAAAGATTCAGCAGCATAACAACTCTTGAAAGAACGCCGCTTTCTTCAAAGCTTCTTCTGAAATATTCCGCAACGTCCTTTTGTACGCCCATTGCGGCAAATACAACGCCGAAATTTGTGCTGTCCGCGCCGCTGATTTTTGCCTGTCGTACAATCTGCACCGCAAGGTCGTTGTGGGTCATACCTGAACCCGAGAAGATTGGCAGCTTCTGACCTCTGATAAGCGTCATAAGCGTATCTATAGTAGAAATACCGGTATTAATGTAGTTTTTCGGATAAATACGAGATACGGGATTAATAGGCGTACCGTTTATATTGGCACGCTTTACCGGGAAAATATCGCCGAGACCGTCAATCGGTTTGCCTGCGCCGTCAAGCACACGACCGATAATTTCAGGTGAAAGCGGCATTTCCATGGGGTGACCCGTAAGTCTTGTCTGAGTGTTTTTAAGACTTATTCTTCTTGTACCCTCAAATACCTGAACAACGATTCTGTCTCCTTCAATCTGCACAACACGTCCCTGACGCGTAGTGCCGTTATCAAGGCGGATATCAACAATTTCTTCATTGGAAACGCCATTAACGCCGTCCATTACAATAAGCGAGCCGTTTATTTCTTTAACGCCCACATAGTTTAAAATCATTACTGCGTTTCCTCCTTATTTTAAAAGTGAAGCAAGCTTTTCGTCGATTTCTTTAATGTAGGCATCAAACATTTCAGGCTTGCTGTTTGGTATGTCATACTTCATTTTTGTTAGTTTATCAAACAAACCGAGCTTTAAAACCTTAGAAATAGGAATTTCTTTTGCAACGATTTCCTTAGCTTTTGAATGAAGATGAAGTATTGTTTTCATCATCAACTTTTGCTTTTCAAGCGGAACGAATGTATCATCGGCGTGAAAAGCATTCTGTTGTAAAAATCCGACACGAATAACTCTTGCTGTTTCGATTACAAGCTTCTGGTCGTCGGGAAGAACGTCAGCGCCGATAAGCTTTACAATTTCCATAAGCGAGCTTTCTTCCTGTAAAAGCGCGCTTATTCTGTTTCGGTACTCAACGAAGTCATCACCGAGATTTTTCCTGAACCACGGGTCAAGGTCGTTGAAATATTCGCTGTAGCTCTGGATCCAGTTGATTGCAGGATAGTGTCTTGCATATGCGAGTGATTTATCAAGCGCCCAGAAACAGCGGGTAAAACGCTTTGTATTCTGTGTAACAGGCTCAGAGAAGTCTGAACCCTGCGGCGAAACAGCTCCTATAAGAGTTACCGAGCCTTCGCCACCGCTTAAAACTTCTGCGCGACCGCCTCTTTCATAGAACTCGGCAAGACGAGAGGGAAGATAGGCAGGAAAGCCTTCTTCGGCAGGCATTTCCTCAAGACGTCCTGATATTTCACGCAAAGCCTCTGCCCAGCGCGAGGTCGAGTCAGCCATCATTGCAACATGATAGCCCATATCTCTGTAATATTCGCCGAGAGTAATACCTGTGTAAATTGAAGCCTCACGTGCGGCAACAGGCATATTCGAAGTGTTTGCAATCAATACGGTACGGTCAGTCATAGGACGCTGGGATTTAGGGTCTATAAGCTCCGAGAATTCCTCAAGGACCTGGCTCATTTCGTTGCCGCGTTCACCACAGCCTACGTAGATAATAATATCAGCGTCGCACCATTTTGCAAGCTGATG
>CANQMH010000066.1 GCA_947624865.1 uncultured Clostridia bacterium
CTTTATACAGATAATCGTTTTTCCCGAACGAAAGAGGACATACTACTACTACTACTACTACTCCGCCCCTCTTTATGCGGTTTCCGTAATGCTTTATTATCCGCGCATCGTAGCGAAAGTCTTCGGGGGCTATTGCCATATTAAAGCCTGATATTTCGGGTATGGCTGACCAGTCAAAATCATAATAGCTCGGACCGGAGCCTATATTCACAACATCTAAGTTATTAGGAATGTTTGAAAAGCGTTTTTTTAAGTTCATATATTCTCTCCAAATACTATTTAACCAATTTTGCAATAGCGCTTTCTACATAGCCCTTTTCTCTGTCGGAAAGCGAGATGCACCATACCGAAGCAGCATAAATAACAGTGTATAATACTGCATACAGGAATATCGAACCGTATGTAGGGTGTACAAATCCGAAGATCATTAAAACAGCGCCGACAGCGAAAGGTATTATCCAGCCGGGAATAAGCTTCAGCATTTCTATATAATGTTCCTTCATGTTGACTTTTACTATTTTTTGGTAGTATAACGTCTGAGCAAATACACAGATAATTATTTCACAGCCGAACGTTCCGAGCGCACTGCCTATCGCTCCAAATCTCTTGGCAAGAGGTATGCTGACAAGAAAATTCAGAAATGCAACGGCAGTGTTTATGAGTATTTGGATTTTATGCAAATTTTTTGCGCGGGCAATATCCTGCCCAAGTCCTTGACTCAACGATACCGTTATAGGAAGCATGATCAGAACTCCAACATAATACGACTGTGTATATTCGGAACCTGACCATCTTTCTATAAAAGGCTTGCCGAAAAAGATAAATCCGGACATTATAAAAACTGCGACCTGTGCAAATATTCTTGATGTTTTGACAAACAGATCCGACAGATGCCTGTTGTCTTCTCTTGCCGCAAGCCTGTTGATCTCGGCTATGAATACTCCCGATACCGCGCCTGCGATCGTCATAAAATATGTATTAAAAATACTTCCGACAGAATAAATCGCGACTTCATCGGTACCCATTACCCTCGCGAGAATAAACTTGTCAACCTGCCAATTCAACTGATCCATTATCGACTGAATTGCGATAAAGCCGGCAAATGCGGCGACCGATTTCAAAAAGACATAATCCGTATGCTTAAGGTCAAATCGCATTTTAAGTCTGCAAACAGCATACAAGCCGTTAGCAAGAAGCATCAGAACAGTAAGAGCAAGATTGATTGTAACTACGGCAACCGAACCAAATCCGCAGAGCAAAAACGGAATTGTTACCAACGGTACCAAAATCGCATGCAATAAATCAACAAGCTTCCCTACTACAAATTTTTCATGGGCGATTATGCAGGAAGAAAAAACACCGTTCAAAGAAGTTGCCAAAACCGTAACCGACAAAACCGATAACGATTTCTTGAAGATATCATATTCGTTCGGAAGAATTTTGCTTCCGAAAAGCACCTCTGCATTTGCGGATATCAAAAAACCTGCGAGCATACCAACAGCGCCCAAAACAAAGAAAATCCTCAGAAAGATACCGTTGATGCTCCTTCCGCTGTAATCGCCTTTTTCCTTTGACTGAACATAAAACCTCACATATGCCGCGTTCATGCCGCCATTGAGAATGGTAAGATATCCGATAAAAGATGTACAAAGAGAATATACTCCGTATTCGCTCTGACCCAAGGAATGCAGGATAATCGGTGTATAAACAACACCGGAGATTATTTTGAATGCTATAGAAAGATATGAGAACACCACTCCGGCGGTCATCTGCTTTTTTCTCTCGGAATTCATCTGTATACACCCTTGAATCAAAAATTAATTTTATTGAAAACTCTTTTTATAAAATTCCTCGGCTTTTTTGCGCTCGGCTTCCAAAACCTCCGCCACGCAGGAATAATCTATTTTGAACAGTTTGTCACGAATTTCCCCCGACTCTTCAAATCCGTTTTTCAGCTCGTCAAAATGTCTACCCGAGATTCCGAACTTATTAAAGAGCGTGTCGAACCTGCTGCCCATACCTTTGATGTCCGAACGCTCAGTCACAACAAACGGTCTGTTAAACAGAATTGAGAAAACTGATGCGTGGAAGCTGTCCGTCACGACAAGCTGCGCGTTATGAATCCAATATAAAAACTCGTCAGGGCGAGTATGGATATAGTAATCACTGTCAATATCCATAATGTCGATTACCCGCAGCCCGAGCTCGTCGGCAAGCTTGCAGGTCTTTTCTTTGACCTCGCCTTTGAAGCCGCCCAAAGCGTAGACAAAAATGTAGTTGTCATCAACATATTGCGACGGCTTTTTAAGTATTTTCAGCCATTCCAAAGTGTCAATAAGCATTGTCGGGTCGAGGAGCACAGTCGCCTCTTTACCTGTCAGCTCTTTAATGAGTTCTGCGCCGCGTTCTTCGCGGACGGATAAATATTCAAACCCTTCAAGACCTTTTTTATAGGTTTTGAGATATTTTTTCGGGAACGCGTCAAAGCCGAAGCTTGGAGCGATCGTAAGGCGTTGAGAAGGGGAGGCGAACATGAGCATAAAATATTCAAGGGTCTTTATTTCCCTCTTCATATAGTGCCAAACTTGGTCGCTGCCAGTGACAAAATACTTAACTTCGTGTTTTCCTTTAACGTTAATATAGCCAAAATCTGCTCCGGTTTTAAGATATTCGTCTGAAAAAGACTTTATATTCTCTCTTCTCTTATTCCTTGCCTCGACAAATTTTTTCTTTTCCTTTTCAAAGCCATTCGCCTGTAAAAAGTGATGAGCTAAACGTTTAAAGAATACTACGATGCTGCGTTTCGGCAAAAGCTGCTGTGAACACGGCAAGGTTTCTGTCTCAAAACCCATCAACTCAAAATATCTTTGTACTGCATAGTTTTGAAGCTTGTTTCCAAAATTTACATTGTCATACAATGTTACAATTGCAATTTTGTCTTTCATATAATCACCGTCGCGTAAAAAGCAGTAAAAATAAAACAATCCATATTTCAAATCTTTTCAGAAAAAATATTAGTTATTTGACACCGATTCTCTTTGCACGTCTCTATACAGCTCTATTAAATTGTCAACGCTGTTTTTTAGTGAAAATCTTTCCTGCGCACGTTCTCTGGCATTACCTGCTAACCTGATTATTTCTGTTGGATTTCGCAATAATCCTTCAAGTTTATCAGCCAAATCAATGACATTTCCCCATTCGTAAATCAAGCCGCTCTCACCATCTTCAACTAATTCTTTGTTTGCACCTGTATCTGACACAACTGGGCACAAATTTGCAAGCATATATTCAACAGTGACTAATCCAAATCCTTCGGCTTTTGAGCATACTACTCCAATATCATATTCACCAATTAGTTGACGGACATCGCTCCGATAGCCATTCATGTGTACACACTTTTCTAAATCATAATTTCTTATGTCATCTTCAAGGGCCTGATAATATCCATCTGCACATGCTCCTCCATAAAAATCAACTATTACATTAAATCTTCTTTGCTTCAATATATGAACCGCTTCAACAAGCTGCCTTTGCCCCTTACCGTCGTATATCGCTCCACACATAACAATTCTAATCGGGGAAGATACTAATTTAGGGCTGTGATAGTTTACATTATTTTCGTCAACACCGTCATAGATTTTGACAATTTTGTTTCTGTCAATTCCGAATATTTCCCAATCACATTTTACTGCATCAGATACAGCAATAAAACGGTCTGTGTATTTATTCATATAAGCCAGTTGATTTGGAAACAACAAGTTCAATCCAAAGTGGCTCTTTGAAAACTCTCTTAGATGAACAATATGAGGTATATTGTATTTTTGTGCAATATATTCTCCCAACAAATCTCGATTATTGTTTGTGTGTATTAAATCAATTTTGCCAATATCTACGTACTTTTTCAATAATCGTAAAGAATTTCTAAGATTAGTAAATAGATATGTTCCTTTCAGCAAGCGTTTTAATGCATTAAATGCAATATTTTTCTCCTTCCTATATACACAATACCTATATGATATTACATAATTCTCTATGCTTAACTCATTGCATTTATCATTTACAAATCCTTTTTCTGATGTTAAAACAATAAATTTAACATCAGGATGATTCCGCTCTATGTACTGTATAAGACTTAACGCCATACGATGTGTGCCATATTTATAATCACCACCGCATAAAAATAATATTTTCATTATATGTCTCCTTTTGTTCATCCAATTTATATAATCGAAGTAATTGAGAGTAATAACTGCCTACATTTCGCTCTATGCTTTTCATTTCCTGCTTATTTAACATTCCTTTATAATAATATTGCATGTTCCCTTTTTGAACAAAAGCTAAAAGCTATTTGCTTAGTAACGTGCAAAAAGAAATACATGTTAAAAACAACTGCAAATCGTTTGAAATACAATTATTATAAAAACATGTTTATTTATTGATTCTTTTATGTACCTCAGAATGTCTCCTTATCTCCCAAAACGGCAAAGGTCAGACATGTCCACAGAATACTAACTGGAGATTCGAATACAGCTGTATACACTGTAAGACCCATCAAAAGAAGCAGGCAAATCAACCATCTGGCAAAAGATTTTTTTTGCATCTTTATAAATCGGTAGAAAAAGTGTGTGTAAAATAGACAAATAGAAAGGTAAAACCATATTCCTCCAAGGGTCGTCATTGTACCTATGCTGCTCATGCCGAAATACCTATGGCCTAAATAATTTTCGCTTAACCATGCAACAGCTGCAGCGCCCAATCCTTTTCCTAATATCAAACCATATCCGTCTTTAATAGCATCTACAGCTATGGTGATCCGCTCTATAGACCCGGCGTTTCCCATTTTACCCAAAGTAGCCAATCGCAATGCTGATTCAATTATGTGGTCCTGAATATAAGAAACTAATGCAGGAACTGTTTTCAAAATAATAATTACTGCAATTACAAGCAATATACCGATTGGCAACAATTTGGCAAATCTACTAAGGTTTTTTATAATTGTTTCGTTTGTTGCGTGTATAATGTAATATAGCAAAAGATATACCGGTATCAGTGCAAAAAGCGTTTTATTGTCATTAAGGGTCGAAATGTACAGCATCCACATATTTGTTACGAATATGTATATATACATGCATTTTCTTCTATTGCTTAAAGGCATTTCTTTTGTAAAATCAAGATTATAAATCAGCATAAAAACAGCAAACAGACTGAGCTTATGTGTACCGCTTGCACCAAATAAGCCTGAGCAATGGTCTGGATAATACCAGTTAGAAACCAACCATTCCTGCTTGATCATAAACCCATTTCCGGAGCACTGTATCGTTACTATGATCAAATTGGCAAGCCAGAAAAAATTCAATAAACAAAAATATGATTTTAATACCGAGCGAAAATCATATTTTGAATTACTGTCTAAGATAATTATTCCCAACAGAACTAAAAGAACCTTTAACCAACCCTTAAGATTGTAAGCCAGATATTGGTTGCCGGAGCCAAATACTATACTCGCACATCCTAAAATAAAAACAGCATAAAAGAAAGGGTTAAAAAGAAAGCTGTCAAAAAGCTCTTGTCTATATTTTGATTTATTGATCATCAAGAGAACAACAAAAAGCAGAAGTCCGCCGAACCAAAAAACACCCATTCCATAATATCCCGACAAAAGACCAAATAATAATATAAAAAGCGCAAAAACCGATTCGAGAAAATAATTCTTCTTTATTGTAAATTTGATTTTATTTTCCAAATTCAACTTAAGCAATTTAATCCCCCCAATGCATTCGCTATCTTCCAACAATAATATGCCCTATAATTTATATTTTTTACACTTATGTCACCTATTCATACTATCAGTCTTCAATGCCAAATGCCAATTTCCCATGATTTTCTTAACGTATTAAGAAAAACCGTTTTAAAATTCAATATTCTGTAATTCACATAATTTGTAAACGACTTTAATTCCCATCTTACAACAATCAAAGGCACAGCTTTGCTTTTTGGGGACAGCAGCAACAACTTCCCTTTTGCCAAGTCGCTTGATGTATACAAGAATCCTGTTTTGATTTCAGTAATTTTTTTATTTCACTCTTACCTTTAGTAATGAAAATAATCTTTTTTAAGAAGCCCTAAACAAATCAGTTAAAATATAGCGTAAATAGCCCATCCACTATATACGGAAATAATTATAGATATTTTATTCATTTGTTTGTCTCCAAGCTAATACAATTCATATTTTTCTCATCTTTTTCATAGAGTTAAAAATTTTGAAAGTGAAAAATACTTCCTTGCCAATAACTTATTGTGAACTTCTCATTTTGATGCGTTTAATCCTATTTTCGCTTTTATTGATCTACCCAATACAGCTATTCGATGTGGTGACTCGATAAATGGTATGGCTTGCTTAATAAACCCTTCCTTCCATCTTGCCGCCTTATAATCTTTTAAAAGGCGAATCGGATGGAATAAGTAATAACAAAATGATCGACTTGATGCAAGGCTATATACTTTTCCATCCTCATATGGAATTTTAGAAAAGGCTTTCACCTGAATAAGCGTGGGCTTAAACGCAAGACGAGTGAACGCTTTTGTGGCGTCATTACATTGAATCAACCGGACATCCGGTTCAAATTCCAAAAAATCACTAACAAACGTCATTGCACCATTTTGTATTTGTTCTATCTGTGCGCAACTCTTCATCTCATATAAGTCGTACTCGGGCGTTATGTCGCCATCCTTTTCTGTATACCCTGTAGTGGTCCCGATTTTGGGGAATAGCATTACTTCCAAGATATATGTCATTGAAAGATACGGTATTGCCATTGTTTCGTCATTAAAGCTGAACCAATATCCTTTTGTTTCCATTGAATTAAAATAACCGCGTACAGTGTTGCCAAAATACAATCCCAACAAGCGCTTTTCCGTTAAACTCTCCAGCATGTTTTGAATTGTCCCATGCCACCCGATATCAACGACAGCGATTTTTTTATTTTCAAATAGGTCCATCTTTTTCAGATATTTTTCAGTTAAATTCTCTTTTTTGTTGAGGGCTTCTAATACGGAACGATTTAATTTTTCATAGTTTTTGTGCAATGAAATTTCGCGCGAGAACGTAACGGATAGGTCTATATCAATATCTAAATCATATGCGTCAACACCAAGAGCATCTATGACCTCCCTAAAAGTATATTCTCTCCTTGTCATGGTATCAAATACAGCATCCAGTCGTCCCTTTTTCTTTACATAAGCCGCACGAAGACTTTTTCTGGACACTTCCAAGTACTCTACATTATTACTGCCATATAGCTTTCGATATATTTCGAGCACCAGATACATATCCCTAGCCAAGAAATAAGCTTTGTCTATGCTGTTTTCGATAATCTGCTCATGTACCCACGTTGTAAAACCCAAAAGCAATGGTCCCAAAGTCTCATAACCCCACCGAAACAAATCCGATTTATCACTATACTTTTGGAGAATATTATTTAGAAACGGGAATAAAGAGTCATCTGTCTTAAAAATATCCTCCTTATCCAAAAAAACAGTATTCTGCTGCTGTCTATCTACGTACAGTGTTTTTATGTCCTTAAATCGAGGAATCAAATTATCATTTCTTTTGCCGTCTCCAATATGAATTATGTTTTTAGCAGGCTCGTTTAAATCCTTCAACAAATAATCGTATAAATTCCCTGTGCGTTTCCGTAAACCGATTTCAGAAGAGAGATACAGTTTTTTGTATCCGGTGTAACCGCATTTATGCAGAATTCGAATGATCATCTCGCGAGGTAAATACATATCTGATGTAATCACCACAGTATGTCCTTCAGCAACACACCGGTCATAGAGCTTTTTTAATTCATAATTTGGTTGGCAATATTTTAATTCCGTCTCTTCTTCTAATTGTTTCAATTCCATGCAGAGTTGGGAATCTAATTTTAATTGATCATAGATTTGCTGAAATGTAATCTCCTCCCTGTCACAAAACCGTCTAGCTTCTTGCTCTGCTTGGACTCGCATCGCACAAAAATCGTGAATCTTTGCTTCGGGATGCCGCAAATTGAGCTTTTTCTCTACTACATTGAAAATACCTTTTGGATTTGATACATTTCGTTTGACCAAAGTATCAAAAATGTCAAACGAAACAACCGGATATTTTCTTATCTTTTCATATGCTCTTAGAGGATCAAACATATGTCTTGACTTCACCCTTCATTGTACTGTTTCATAATCTCGATCGTTCTTGCAATACCGGTTTGAAGATCGAATTGCGGCTGCCATCTTAATGAATTCAATTTTGCCGCAATAAGCGCCGAATTCTCCATTGGGTTAAACCCTTTCTTCTCGCTCACGCTTGCCTCTTCCGTAACAAGCTTCACGCCTCCGGCTTCTGCCATAACTTCCGCCATTTCGCGGATCGTGCAGACGGAGCCCGAATTAGAGATGTTATATGCCGTCACCGGCTCGCCCTTCATAAGCACTTTTATTATTGCGGAAGCACAGTCGAGGCAGTGGCAATAGCTTCTCAACTGCGTTCCCGCGCTTTTCATCACAAGCTTTTCGCCGCGTGCGGCTGCATAAGCAAATGCGGAAGAGATTCTGTCATCGTTCGGCGATACAGTAGGACCGTAGATATGTCCGGGGCGGACAATCACCGATTCGACGCCGTATTCCGCATAATAGCTTGCGCAAAGCGTTTCGGCGGCGCGTTTGCCGACAGAATATGAATTGCGCGGATTCAAGAGGTCAATGTATCCGTAGTCGTCTTCTTTATACGGCTTGCCGTCGCTTTTCTGACCGTAAACCTCGCTGCTTGAAATGTACAACAGACGCTTCGTGCCGTTCTCCTTGGCATAATTCAAAAGATAGTAAAGCCCATTGAAGTTGCTGAGCATTGTTTCAACCGGCTCCTCGACGATTGCTTTGGGAGACGCGTTGCTCGCGCCGTGGATTATGTAATCGGCCTTGATGTCGATTTTATTATCGCCTTTTGAAGCATCGTACTTTACATAGCTGAAATAGTCGCGGCCGTAATACTCTCCGAAGCGGTTTAACATCTCCTCGGGCCATCTTCCCGCAGCAATAATTCGTATCGGCGCGTCATGCGTTTCGTTATACCGGATAAATATGTCCGTCACCGCCGAGCAAATCAGCCCCGCTGCGCCGGTTATTAGTACCGACTTTCCTGCAAGCCCTAAAAGTTCAGGAAGAGATTGAGAGATTTTGTCTATATCCTCAAACCAAAGCTTAGAATCATATATGCTTCCTATTTTAATCGCCTCATTTCAGCCATGTTTCCTTTTTTGTGTGCAATAAAGCTTCAAAGATTTCCATATCGTCAACAGTAGTTATTTTCAGATTCATCTCTGAGCCCTTTGAAAAATATATCTTTTCGCCGAGTCTTTGCATCAGAACACAGGTAGCGGCAGTATTCGTTATCCCCTTTTGCTCAGCCATTTCATGTGCCCACAAAAGCTTTCCGAGAGAATATGTGTGCGGTGTCTGTGTTCTGAAAAGCTGTTCGCGGGGAATGGAAATATTTGATGACTT
>CANQMH010000067.1 GCA_947624865.1 uncultured Clostridia bacterium
ACTCCGCGTTCAAATCCTGCAACCTACACGGGGCTGTTTACCGACATAAGGGCATTGTTTGCTTCTACTCAAGATGCAAAAATGAGGGGCTATACTCAAAGCAGATTTTCATTTAACGTAAAGGGCGGACGATGTGAGGCGTGTCAGGGCGACGGAATAATAAAAATTGAAATGCACTTTTTGTCTGATGTTTATGTTCCCTGCGAGGTCTGCAAAGGAAAAAGATATAACCGCGAAACGCTTGAAGTGAAATATAAGGGTAAGTCAATTAACGATGTTCTTGAAATGTCGGTTGAAGAAGCTATGGAGTTTTTTGCAAACATTCCGAAAATTTCCCGCAAGCTGAAAACTCTGTTTGACGTGGGACTCGGATATATAAAGCTCGGTCAGCCTGCAACAACGCTCTCAGGCGGAGAAGCTCAGAGGATTAAGCTTGCAACAGAGCTGTCAAAACGCAGTACGGGAAAGACCATTTATATTCTTGACGAACCCACAACAGGACTTCATATTTTTGATGTTCACAGGCTTGTTGATGTACTTCAGCTTTTGGTAGAGGGCGGAAATACTGTTGTTGTAATTGAGCATAATCTTGATTTGATAAAGACAGCAGACCACATTATTGACCTCGGTCCCGAAGGCGGAGATATGGGCGGACTGGTAATTGCTCAGGGTACACCTGAACAGGTCGCAAAAAACAAGGATTCATTTACAGGACAGTATCTTAAACCGCTTCTAAAATAATAACGGAGTGACCCCGTCCACAATTCGTGCAGGCGGGGTGACCCCGCCCACAATTCGTGTAGACAGGTTTGATTAATGAAAAGACCTTTGTGCCCGAGAGTTACTGTGTTATTAATTTTATAATAAAAAATATTTTGAGAAATTGCATAAAAGAATGCAATTTCTCTTTTTTTATGCCTATAAGTGGAGGTGATGAATTGACAGAACAGATAATTCTGGCTGTACTCTCATTTGCAGGTACATTGTTTGGCTCTCTTGCAGGTATTTTTGCAACATCAAAGTTATCAAACTACAGAATTGAACAGCTGGAAAAAAAGGTTGACAAGCATAATAACCTGATTGAGCGTGTATATCTTATTGAGCAGCACGAAGCGGTGATTGATAATAAGTTAAAAACAGCGGATCATCGTATCTCAGATCTTGAAAATGAACAGAACCAGGAAAGGACAATATGACGTTATGAAAAAAATAAACATTTGTTTAACAAAAAACTGTCTTAAACGTGCCCTGCGTACTTTTTTACAGACAGCCATCGGATATATAATCACAAATCTGTCGCTTTACTTCGGAGGAATAGACCTTACTAACGGCGATGTTCTAAAGCACGCTTTTATAGGACTTGCAATTTCTGCTATATCAGCAGGCTCGGCGGCAGTAATGAATTTAGAAAAAGGGGAAAATAAACAAGATGAGTAAAAAAATATATTTAAGTCCGTCAAATCAAAGCAGTAATTCCTATGCAACTGGCGGCACAAATGAAATGGCACAGTGTGATAAGATTGCAAATGCCACAGCTTCTGCGCTCAAAAGATGCGGATTTGAGGTAAAGGTCGGGAAATCGGGAGATACAATGCAAAATCGCTGTACAGAAAGCGACAATTTTAAGGCAGATATTCATATGCCGATTCACACAAATGCCTATAACGGAAAAGTAACAGGCGGTACCAGGGTATTTTGCCTTAACTCGAACGGCAGAAAGGCTGCCGATGCGGTGCTTAAAACACTTGGCGCAATTTCACCGGGAACAGCCGACAGCGTTTCGTATCAAACAGGACTTTACGAAATCAATGTGCCGAATGCTCTGACAATTTACGTTGAATGTGAATTCCACGATACCAAGACAGGCTCAGACTGGATTAGAAACAACACAACAAACATTGGTGAAGCCATTTGCAAGGGTTTATGCAGCTACTTTGGCGTGACTTATAAGACGACGTCGTCAGGTGGCAGCAATAGCAATAAAAATGAATTTAAAAGCTATATTGTAAGAATAACATCATCAAATGGCGTGAATATCAGAAAAGGAGCAGGTACAGACTACGCAATCACAGGTGCAATTCCAAAGGGCGGCGCATATACAATTGTCGAAGAAAAAAACGGCAAGGGCGCTTCAAAATGGGGTAAACTCAAAAGCGGCGCAGGCTGGATAGCTCTGGACTATACCGAGAAAATCAAATAATTTAAAAAGCAAAAACGCGGTGCTTATGCACCGCGTTTTTGCTTTATATTTTAGAGTAAAAATATTATGATTCTTGTTTTGGCTTAAAAAAATAATTGTAATTTATTAATCAGACAATCCTGCAACCGACTTCTGTATTTTTGTTGCATCCAAAACATTCATTTGACCGTCAGAATTTACGTCAGCAACGTAAGTAACTATATCATCGTCAAGATTTTCAATATCCGCAGCAGCTTTCTGGACAAGGGTTGCGTCCATTACATTTACGATTCCGTTTTTATCAACATCGCCTTCAATAACATTTGATATAAGTTTAATTGTGAAATTACCGCCGATTTCATCTCCAATGGAATTATAGAAGTCAGTAAGACTGAAAGAAGTTTTTCCGCTTTTAACAAACGAGCGGTTATCAAGTGTTCTTGGCAGGAATATCATCTGATTTGAATTTAAGTCGGAAACCCATTCACAGCAGCCGATTGAGACAGGTTCATTATCATTACAGGTGATTTTAACTCCGATTGCACCGTTTTTGTCAGGGACAATGTAATTATTAACGGCAATATTCTGATTTCCTTCATATTCTACCTGACCGCTTGCAATTTCAGTCCACTGTGCCTCATCATTTGTCGGAACACCGTTTGTTGTCGGGATGTAGTAAATTATATAGTTATCGCCTGCATTACTTGTTGAAAACTCAACATTGCTTATAGAAGGCATTTCAGCCGAAAAATCAAATGTATTTATAAAAGTAATCTCTGAGGGATTTTCAACAAGGCTTTCATCAAAAGCCATATTATATGTCGGTCCGAATTCATCTACCTGAAGAAGCTTGTTACAGCTGTGATTTTTAATTACGTCATTTATCGCGAAACATTCACTGAAATAATTACTTGCAAAATATTTATCCTCATATGAGATCCAAATATAGCTAAAAATATCTCCCCAGGAATTTTTAACCAGCCAAGCGCCGTCATTTTTAGGTCTATGAGAAGACTTAAAATTGTTTTTTGAGTAATTATCGTCCCAGCCGACTACAAAAACTTGGTGACCCGATACACTAAGTGTGTCAACATCCAAATCATCACCGCAATAATATGCTGATGTGGCCGTATTAATATAGTCAAAAACAACAGCGAAAGAAGCTGATATACCGCCGCACTCCATTATTGTTTTCTTAAAATACTCTGCGTCAATATTTTCGCTGTCCATTGATCTTACACCTCCGGCGTAGAACAACGGCTCAATATGTTTTAAATCTTCAAAATATTCCTTATTGCTGCTCATATAAGGCAGATCACTTTCAAGAACAGTACCGCCGCTTGTTAAATAGCCGTAACCGGTCATTGACAAAGCCCCGGAATTCACACGGTCTCTTTGCCATCCTTTACCGTCATTTCTTAAAGATGCCCAATAGTTAGCATGTTCTTCGGATAAATCATATTCTCCGAATCCATTTTTAAGCAACGCAGTTTCCATAGCTGCCATTCCGGAAAAGAATACACAGGTATTCTGTTCTCCCTGATCTTTTACAGGCGTCACAAAACCTGCGTCAACACTGCTGTAGCTTTGGGGAAGTTCGGATTTTTCATCAACAGTTTCAGAAAGTGAATTTTTTCCTGATGCTCCCTGAACAACAATTGAACCGCCGGTTTTTCCTATAGCCGAAGGTTTAGTTTGATATGCAAATGCAGTAGTAATTGAACATAAAACCATAATTGCCGATAATATTAAAGCAACAAGCTTTTTCAAAATAAAACATCCTTTCTTTCAAATAGAACGCTTAATTAAGTAAGAATTATAATATTATATCTCACTTGTGACAAAAAGTGAATAAAATTATTAATACAGACAGATTGCTGCCTTTTTCAATTGTCAAGACAATGAAATTGGCAGCAATCTTAGTAAATAAAATACTATGTTACTGATTAAACGAATTTCACAGCTGTTCCGTATGCAAGAACTTCAGCAGCCTGCTGCAAAATTGAGGCGGAAGTGTATCTTACGCATACAATAGCGTCAGCGCCCATCTGTGCAGCCTGATCAATCATACGCTGAGTAGCAATTGCTCTTGATTTTGACATCATTTCCGTGTATGATTTCAATTCGCCGCCAACCATAGTTTTAAAACCCTGTCCCATATCGCTGAACATATGTTTTGACTGGATTGTGTTTCCCGATACAAGACCGAGAGTAGCGCAGTTTTTGCCTTCAACAGTTTCTGTAGTAACTAAAATCATAATAATACCTCCAAATTTATTTTTATTATAATTTTACAACATATTATATTATTCGTCAATATTTTCAAGTTCATTTTCATCAATTTTTCTGAGGGATTTTTTGTTAAATGCGTCATAAATAAGAGGAATAATATATAATGTCATAAAGGTAGCATATACAAGACCGCCGATACATACTATGGCAATCGGCTGCATCATTTCGGCACCAGTGCCTATTCCGAGCGCCATTACCGAAAGTCCGAGGATTGTGGTAAGCGCGGTAATAAGAATCGGACGCATTCTTGTTTTTCCAGCCTCAACAATAGCCTCAACGCGATCTTTTCCGTCAATTCGAAGTCTGTTGATGTAGTCTACAAGCACAATGCCGTTGTTTACGATAATACCGCAGAGCATTACAAAACCTACGAGAGCTACAACGCTTACATCAAAGCCTGTGATAAGAAGTGCAAGGAAGCCTCCGGTAAATGCAAGAGGTATTGTAAACATAATTATAAACGGAGATTTAAGACTCTGGAACTGAGCAACCATAATCAAATATATAAGCACGATGCCAAGTATTAGCATAAGCATCATTTGCGACACAGCTTCCATAGTTGCCTTATCAGTTCCCGTATATTCAATTGAACAGCCGGCAGGCAGCTTATAATCATTAAACAATGCTTTAGTATCGTTTGATACCTGAGTCATAGTGTGTCCTTTTTTAAGTGTACCGCTGATTGTAAGATATCTTTTCTGTTCCTGCCTTGTTATTAAGTTCATGGTTTCAGATTTTGAAATATCAGCAATAGAGGAGAGAGAGGTGGTTTTTTCATTTCCCTCTTTATCAGTATAAGTTAGCTGAATACTTCCTATTTTATCGGAAGAAACAGTTTTAGATTCATCTTTTACAACAACAATGTCTATATCGCTGCCGTCATCGTTTGTCAGTGTAGTAGAAGTTTTTTCATCAGTTATTGCCGCCGCAATCTGTTGATAAACCTGAGCAACCGTAAGTCCCTTTTTAGAGGCTTTATCCTTGTTTACAGTTACCTTGATTTCGGGAGAGGTTGCACCGACACCACTATCGGTCTCATCAATTCCGTCAACTGTTTTCAGCTTTTCAGCCATATCTTCTGCGGTTGACTGCAAGGTTTTAAGGTCATCGCCGTATAGCATAATCTGAATACTTCCGTCGCCGAGCAGAGTACTCATTGAGCTTGATGAACCGCCGCTCACGCTGACCTCACCGTTAATTTTTTCAAGGTCACTGCTGATACTTTCTGAAATGCTGTCACTTTCCTTTATAAATTCATCCTTTAGCACAGCATATGCGGCAACGCTTCCTGCTTCACTTGATTCGCCTCCTGCCGACATACCCATAAGGCTTGATGTGCCGCCTGTCATAACGCCAACCGTTTCAAATTTATCATACTTGTTAAGTACGTCATTAACCTGTTCTGCGGCATCAATAGTTTCTTCAAGGGTCGCGTTATCATCAAGGGTGACCATTACCTGTATCTCGGTACTGCTCATTTCCGGCATAAAGCTGAAGCCTCTTGCAAGAGAGCCTGCAACGCTTGCTACAAGAACGGCAAGCACAACGAGAATTGAGCAAATTTTATGCCTGAGCACGAAACGCAGAGATTTTTCATAGGATCTCATAATCCTGCTTTGCTGTATGTCCTTTTGTGGCTTGATGTTTTTGAGCATTCTCTGGCTCATTGCAGGAACAAGCGTCAAAGCAACAATAAGACTTGCAAGCAGCGAATATGCTATTGTAAGCGACATATCAACGAATAGCTGACGGGTAATTCCCTCAACAAACACAATAGGCAGAAATACGCAGATTGTAGTCAGAGTTGACGCGGCAATTGCTCCCGCAACTTGTCTTGCCCCATTAACCGCCGCTTTAATCGGAGATATTCCAAGTCCGCGAAGCCTATAAATATTTTCAATAACAACAACAGAGTTGTCAACCAACATTCCTACGCCTATTGCAAGACCCGAAAGGGAAAGCATATTCAGCGTAACTCCGCTGAAATACATCAGCACTATTGCAAATACAACGCTTATCGGAATTGAACAGGCAACAATAATCGTAGGCTTTATATCACGCAGGAACAGAAACAGAATTATAATTGCAAGAACAGCTCCCATAAGCAGGTTTTGAAGTACGCTGTTAATTACAATTGAAATATAATCTCCCTGATTATAAAGATTTGTAAAGTTCAGGCCTTTGTTCTCGTCGGAAAGAGTTTTCAAATCCGTATTGATATTTTCGCACACTTCGGAGGTAGCTATATTGCTCTGCTTTGAAAAGCTCAGAATAATACCCGGCTTTCCGTTTATCTTTGCGAAAATTTCTTCCGAATCGTCTGCTACAAAAACATCTGCAACATCATCAAGAGTGACTACGCCTATTCCGTCAATGCCGGTATCAAAAAGCGCAAGCGTTTTAAGCTCTTTTTCATTTTTTACTTCATCGCCTACACGAACCATATATCTGTTGTTGTCATCATCGGTAACATAACCCGCAGGCATTGAAAAATTCTGTGCGGTAAGTATTCCAGATATGTTTTCAACAGTAACCGTGTTATTCATATCTGCACTGTCTTTTGCTTTATCTTTTTGCTCGGACAATGAATCAATTGAGCTTTGTACTTCGCTTTGAGCCGAATTAAGCTGAGTTACGGCGCTCTGCATTTCACTTTGTTTTGCAGTAAGCGCAGTTAAAGCCGACGACATCTGAAAATCAGCGCTTGACTGCTGCTGTGAAATTGTTGCAAGCGCCTGATTAACGGTAACGGTTTGGTCGTCAAGTCCGCTTATGGCGGAGTCAATCTGGGCAATTCCCGAATTTATCTGTGCAGCCTTGTCGCTGAGGCTTTTTAGTGAGGAATCAAGATTTTCCGTATCTGTCCCATGTTCAGCAAGCGTTTGATTGATTTGCTCTATTGATGAGTTTACCGTATCCAAAGCCGTGTTTGCCGATTCAATTGCGAGTGCAAGTCCTTCTTTTGTCACATTATATGGTTTTAGCTGTTCATCAATCTGTGCAAGCTGTTGTTCAAGTTGAATGTACTCCTTGCTGTTCTCATCAAGTCCGTTCATTTGTTCAAGTACGGAAAGATAAGCGTCATTAATTCCAGTAAGTGTTTGTATAGTATCGGTTAGTATTTTTTTCTGAACAAGAAGTTCGTTATATGAATCCTTAATTGTAATCAGAGTTTCATATGAAGTTTCAAGAGACTGCTTTGTCTGTGTAAGCGAAGATTTTTGGTCAAGAAGCTCCATTTTTGCCGACAAAAGCTGAGTTTTTCCGTTTTCGGCTTTTCTTTGAGCATCTGCAAGCTGAGCAGCTGCATCACTCTGCTGCGCTGCAATCTGTTCCATTGACGATGATATTGTCTGAGCGCCGTTTTCAGCGCTGTTAATATTTTCGTCAATTTCCTTTTTTGCGCTGTTTAGTTTATCTTCAGCATCCGAAAACTGTTCTTTAAGCGCGGCATCAATTTTTTTGTTGAGTCTGTCAATTTTTTTCTGAGAAATTACTATATTCTCTTTTTCGGTTACCACACCCTTGTCGCTGACCGAAGCAACTCCGTCTATTCCTTCAATCTCGTTCATAAGCTCGTTGCTTACATACTCTGAAAGCTCGGTGCGGTTTTTGCCCTCATAGTCAACTGCTACCATTGCAACAGGAAGCATATTCGGATTTACCTTAATCAGATACGGAGTCCCCACGCCGTCGGGCCAACTGTCTGAAATTGTATCAAGGCTTGAACGCATATCGACAGTAGCAGTGTCCATATTTGTTCCGTCCTCAAACTCAATCATCAGCATTGAATAGTTTTCAGCTGAGTTTGAGGTGATTTCCTTGACTCCGTCTATTGTTGACATAGACTGCTCCAACGGTTTTGTCACGGTCAATTCAACTGTTTCGGGAGTTTGACCGCCGTATGTTGTCATAATTATTGCATACGGAAAGTCCATGTTAGGCATAAGGTCTGGAGTCATTTTGAAGAAAGACACAAATCCCAGCACCAGAACAAGTACAACTCCGATAAATACGGTCATTGGTTTTTTTACGCTGAATTTAGAAAACATTGATTACTCCTTAATTGCAGATTAATTTATGATTAGCTTAATATTTAATTACTGCGCCCTGCTTTATAATTTCAAGCTTACGCATATAGTTTTCTTTTACATTATTGGAATCTTTGCCCATTACATAAACATTAAAAAGTGCATTTTTAAGCACTTGCGTAAGAATTTGTGAAAGACATTCTACACTGTAATCATCTTTATATTTAAGATTATCTCTGTTAAAATGCTTAGAAACGTCCTGCAATGCCGTAAAGCCGTCAAATCTGTTTAACAGATATTCCGATATTAAGTCGTCGTTTGCCCTGAGATTATTTAAAAGATTTTTTAATATTGCCTTTTGCCTGCTGTCCTTTGCAAAATCAGAAATAATTTCAAACAGTTTTTCATAAGTATAGAAAATATCGTTGTTTGAATATTTTAAAGCTATGTTTGCACCTTCAAGCGACAGGTCAATAAACTTTTTTGTAAGCACTTCAACAAGGTCAACCTTGTCATCAAAATATTGATAAAAACTCCCCCTTGAAATATTGGCAGTCTTTATAATTCTGTTTATGCTGACTTTTTCAGTGGTAGAACTTGAGAACTCCTTCATAATCGCGTCAATAATTCTCTGTCGTTTTTCTTCGGGCAGATTATAAAAAGTTTTTTTAATCATAAAAACACTCCTTATGTAGATGTGACAACCTATCATATGACTGACTGTCATAATTTTATCACTATCAAAAAGGAGTGTCAATATACTGTTTTATCTAAAATCAAATGATTATCTCAAAAAATCCCCAGTTTACGGGCATTTCCGCAAGACAGCAGCTTGAATTTACTACCCATT
>CANQMH010000068.1 GCA_947624865.1 uncultured Clostridia bacterium
CTTTCTCTCGCTCAAAAATGAAAAATAATACGGTCTTTGTCTTGTATGGCAAAGATATACTGCATCATCAATCTTTGAACGAAAAAGTTCGTCTTTATCAGAAATATACACCGCTGTTTTCTAATTCATCAAGTAAATCGTCGCCCGTGAGATCAACATTACTGGGAATAATAATATACGTATTTGTTGCAACACGCTTGATTTTTCCGCGATTTGCATATGCTACACCACTGAGAAAATCAAGTATTCTTCTTGCCATATCTTTGTTTGTGTCCTCAAGATTAAGTACAACAGTATGTGTTTTCATAAGTTCGTCGGCAATTGATCGTGTTTCTTCGCCAAAACGCTCAGGCTTAAAAATTCCTACCTGAAGCTTTGCAGTCGCGTTAATATTAACAACCTTGTTCCTGCTTCCGAGATCTCTGCTTTTTTCTCTTACAGGAGCTTCGTCGTAGCCCTCGTCAACATCTTCATCAGCATAACCGTATTCGTCATACTCATACTCATCATCGGGAGCATCCCACATACGTTTAAACTTATCAACAAATCCTGCCATTTATATTTCCTCCTATAATTATATATAGTTTCTTGCACCGAAAAGCAAAGAACCAATTCTTACCATATTAGCTCCTTCAAGAATTGCCTCGTAATAATCGGCAGACATACCCATTGAAAGAATAGTCATATTTATATTATCTAATTTTTTTTGCGATATGTCAATAAATATATTATGCATATTATTAAAATATTTTGAAATTTTATGTGAATTATCACAAATAGGTGGAATTGTCATTAATCCCTTTACCGAAATACCCTTTATTTCAGCTATCTGACAGAGCAATTCTTCAAGGTTTTCAGGATAAACACCCGATTTGTTTTCTTCACGGCCAATATTGACCTCAACTAATATGTCAGTCGTCTTATTTAATTTTAAAGACTGTTTTGCAATTTCATTTGCAAGTTTAAGAGAATCTACCGATTGAATTAAATCGACCTTATCGACAATCTGTCTTACCTTATTTGTCTGAAGATGTCCTATAAATTGCAGCGAACAATTGCTTAAATCATATTTGTCATACTTTGAAAGCAGTTCCTGAACTTTATTTTCACCGATATGATCAAGTCCAAGAGATATAGCATGATTGATTGCCTCGGGCTCAACCGTCTTGGTCGCGGCAAGAAAAGTAATATCCTCTTTTGATTTGCCTGCTTTTATGGCAGCCTCGGCAATTCTTTCATTTATTAATTTATAGTTGTACTCAATGTCATTCAATGACCTTGCCGTCATATAAATCATCTCCCTTAATAATTACCTGGTCATATAGAGAAACAGTTTCCCCGTTAAACAAAACCTCATCATCAGGCTCAGGGTCGCATATTACATAGTCATCATCGGCATATATAATTGAAATCTGTTTAAACTGAACTTCACTTCCGTAAAGAACATATACACCCTGTACTTTTTTCTCGTCCGTATGCTTTTTGTCATTATCATCATATTCTGTCTTTTTTACTATATCATCATGGATGGCACGCTTGCTTATTCTCAGTCCCGTATAAGTACCAAGACCAATTTCTATTGGCTCTTGCCGTGCATCAATAAGGCCTTCGTCCATATAGTCGCAGCGCAAGATTACAAGCGCATTAGAATCAGGCGAAGCCTGATGTATTCTGTATATTGAAGCCGGTATGGTTTCAGTTGAAGCATCAGAAAATAGTACTGTCACGTTACTGTCCCACAAAGAAAGATTAACTGCTTCGTCAGACGATACCTCACATGCAATATACCAATTTAATCCGCTTATAATTTTGCCTGCGGTATTTTCGGACACATCTTTTTTAGAAATATTTTTTAAGTCTGCAAGCTTTATTCTGTCAATATCTGAATATTTAATTGAGTTTTCATATCCGTCGCAATGAGAAGAAAAGTAGCCGGCTTTATCGGTTTTAATTGTACCGATGCTTTCCCCCGAAGAATTTCTTAATTCATTTATTTCAGATTGAAGTTCGGTAATTTCGGAGTTAAAGTTTGCAATCTTGCCTGTATATGCCTGTCTTTGGTTAATCGACGAAAGCAAATCACTAATATCATCATCAACCGAAACAATGTCATCGGTGTTTATATCGCTTAGAAAAGATATAATATTATTGTTAATATCATTATTAATTGTATCAATACCGATTGACTTTGTTATATTTCTATCCTGTAGATTTTGAAGTGAAACCATATTTTCTTCAAGAGCATCAGCTTTAATCTGAGCAGCTGCGTCGCTGTCGTTGCTGTAAACCTTAGCTATTTCACCGTTTACGTTTACAGCGTCGCCGTCATTCAGGCTGTAGGATAAAACACCTGAAGTATTTTTATTTATAACGGTTTCATCACGAATTATAAAAGCATTTGTATATATTTTATCTGTAACAGTTGCCTGTACAGCGTTTTCAGTTGGATACATTTTAAAATTTGCACTTATAAGCAAATAAACCACATAAATAACTGCAAGAACAGTCAAAGCAGTTACTAAAATTCTTTTAAACAATAGTTTATCCATATATCAACTATCCTTCTCTATTATTTCAACAGCATCATCTAATAATTTCGAAAAAGAATTATATTCATCAATATAGAGCCAATTAATGTCTTTATCTCTTTTAAACCAAGTAATCTGTCGTTTGGCGTACCGTCGAGTTTCACGCTTTAGCGTTTCTATACATTCTTCAAGAGTTTTTTCTCCGTTAAAGTAAGGAATAAGCTCTTTATAACCTATTGCCTTAACAGCAGTAATACTCAAATCAGAATTAAGGACACTTTCAGCTTCTTCGATCAAACCCTGTTCAAGCATTAAATCAACACGCTTATCTATTCTGTCATACAGCTTGCTTCGGTCTTTACAGTTCAGCCCTATTTTTATTGCATTATAAAGGCTTTTTTCAGGCTTAGAATTATGAATCTGCTCGGAAATTGTTTTGCCTGTAGTTTTATAAAATTCTATTGCACGTATTATTCGTTTTGGATTTCTCTGTTCTCTGAGTCTTTCGGCTGATTCTGAATCAAACTCAGAAAGTATATCAAGGAGCTTTTCAACACCTGATTCATTACAAATTTTATTTAATTCTTCACATAGCTGTTCATCTCTGCACTCATCAGAAAATTGAATATTATTCAGCAGAGAATCTATATATAATCCTGTTCCGCCGACTATAAAAGGCAGTTTGTTTTTTTTATGTATTTTTTTAATACATTCTGACGCGTCTTTTACATACATAGCGACAGAATACGTCTTGTCGGCAGGCAGAAAATCAATAAGATGATGAACAATACCGCACATTTCTTTCTCAGTCGGTTTTGCCGTAGCAATCTGCATACCCTTATAAATCTGCATAGAGTCGGCAGAAACAATTTCTCCGTTAAATTTTTTGGCAAGCTCAACAGAAAGCTTGGTTTTTCCCGAAGCAGTCGGTCCTGCTATGGAGATAACTTTTATTGAGTTTTCCAAAAAATCACACCCTACCGAACTGTTTTTCAACTTCTTTTTTTGTCATAACAATACAAATCGGTCTGCCGTGAGGGCAGTATTTCAGCTGAGGATTTTCCTCGATCTTTTTTACAATATCAATAAGCTCCTGCTCAGTACTTTTATTACCTGCTTTTATTGCGGAACGGCAGGCAACATTGTGATAAAACCAATCCATTTTTTCGGAATAAATATCATTTTTTCCGACTGCTATATAATCTGCCATTTCCGCAATACAGTCGTTTATATCTGCGGCATCAAGGTACTGCGGCGCGCTCCTGACAATTACAGTGCTGTTTCCGAAATCTTCAACGTCAAAGGCACATTCCTTAAACATATCAAGATTATTTATTGCAGCGTCATATTCGTTTTTTCCGAGTGTGACGGCAACCGGCTGCAAAAGCATCTGCGAAAACGAGGCAGCCTTTTCGGATTTTAATTTTTCATATATCATACGCTCATGCGCAGCGTGCTTGTCAATAAGTAGTATTTCATTATTATTTTTCTCGGCAATAATATATGTACCAAATACTTCTCCGATATATTTTATGGAAACTTCATCCTGCTTAATCAGCACGGGTTCATCAGCAAAAGCATTAAAGGGATTGCTCTTAACTGAATTATTTTCTTCCACAGTATTGTTTTGTTGAGAAATGTTTTTTATAATTGCAGGCTCCGAGAATTGATGTAAAGTATTATCTTTTGTCTTAATTTCTTCGTTAAAAATATTGTTATTAAAATCAGGCTTATATGACTCTTCTTTTTTAGCGTGCTTAACCGCATCCTTTGTAAAAATATCAAAAGGTTTTTTAGGTTCAGCAACTCTGTTGTTATCAAGATTTCTCTTTTCCTCTATTGTTTTTATGATTTCTTTTTTATCTTTGAACAGAACATCATCAAAAGGATTAAATTCATCATTTTTGTGTTGTTTTTGAGGCAATTGTTTATCAGGCAAAGGTTTTTTCTGAACATCAGTTTTCGGATTGTTAAGGATTACCTGAGCATTGTTAAAAGGACTGAATTTTTTAATATCGTTAAAGGCTGAATTATTTTTAAATTCAGCTTTTTTTCTTCCGTCATACTGCATTAATGCAGACTTAACTGCATGATAAACAGCGTCAAAAACAGGTCGTTCGTTAATAAAACGAACTTCAATTTTTGCAGGATGTACGTTTACATCGATCATTTCAAACGGAAGCTCAATATTAAGAACGCAGGACGGAAATTTGCCAACCATAATTGACCCCTTAAAGGCTTCTTCTATTGCCGCCATGGCAGTTCTTGTTTTAACATACCGCCCGTTTATAAAAAAATTCTGCATATTCCTGTTAGGACGGGAATGTTCGGGTTTTGAAACGTATCCGTATATTTTTATTGCGTCAAGCTGATAATCAACAGGAATAAGACCGTTTGAAAAATCCCTACCGAAAACCGAATATATTGCTGACATCAGTTTTCCGTCGCCAAAGGTCTTTAAAACCTGTTTGCCGTCTTTAATATATGTAAAAGCAATTTCAGGATGAGAAAGGGCAGTTTTATCAATTATATTTGAAACTGCGTTTCCCTCTGATACATCCTTTTTTAAAAATTTTGCTCGTGCAGGAATATTATAAAACAAATCACGTATTACAAAAGTAGTTCCGACGGGACATCCTGCATCATCAAAACTTATCTCTTCTCCCCCGTCAATTTCATAGGAAGTTCCAACATCTTCACGAATGTTTCTTGTAATAAGCTGTAATCTTGAAACGGCACAAATTGAAGCAAGTGCTTCACCTCTGAATCCGAGCGTAGAAATACTGTCAAGGTCGGTTTCAAGCCTTACTTTGCTTGTAGCATGACGAAGAAAAGCAACCTTTACATCATCTTTTAAAATTCCGCATCCGTCGTCAGTGACACGCATAAATGTTGTTCCGCCGTTCTTAATTTCAACGGTAATATTTTTTGCACCAGCGTCAATTGAATTTTCAACCAATTCTTTGATTACCGATGCAGGACGCTCAACAACCTCGCCTGCGGCAATAAGCTCTGCAACGTGCTTGTCAAGTACATTAATTACACCCATTGTGTCACCGCCTTTCCGAAATTTTAAACCATACCTTTTAATTCATAAAGCAAATTCATTGCCTCGATTGGAGTAAGAGTATTAATATCAGCAGCTTTGAGCTTGTCTATTAACGGACTTTGAGCAGTATTCATAAGTGAAAGCTGCGTTTCATTGTCGTTATGATTTTTCTCGATAACCGTATCAGATTTTCCGCTTTCAAGGTCAGAAAGAATTTCCTTTGCCCTGTTAATTATCGACTGAGGAATTCCCGCAAGCTTTGCAACCTCAATTCCATAGCTGTCGTCGGCTCCGCGCGGAATAATTCTTCGTAAAAATGTTATATCGTCACCGCGCTTTTTAACGGCAATGCTGTAGTTTTTAACTCCGTCAAGAAGCTGTTCCATTACGGTAAGCTCATGATAATGCGTTGCAAACAAGGTTTTTGCTCCGAGTTTTTTCTTATCTGCACAAAATTCAAGAACAGCCCTTGCAATGCTCATTCCGTCAAATGTCGAAGTTCCTCTGCCAATTTCATCTAAAATAAGTAGACTTTTTGAGGTTGCGTTTTTTACAATGTTTGCCACCTCATTCATTTCAACCATAAAGGTTGACTGACCGGAAGCTAAATCATCAGAAGCGCCGACTCTTGTAAAAATACTGTCAACAACACCTATCTCGGCAGACGAGGCAGGTACAAAGCTGCCAATTTGAGCCATTAGAACAATCAGCGCAATTTGGCGCATATAGGTTGATTTACCTGCCATATTAGGACCTGTAATAATTGCAACTCTTTCTGAGTTTGTGTCAAGATTTACGTCGTTCGGAACAAAGGGCGTATCCTTTAAAAGAGTTTCAACTACGGGATGACGTGAATCTTTAATTCTTATCACATTTGAAAGGTTCACCTCGGGACGTACATATCTGTTGTCTGACGCAACATTTGCAAGAGATGTAATTACATCAAGCGTTGCAATTGCCTTTGCAGTTTTCTGTATGCGTTCAAGATTATCGGCAACAGTTTTTCTTACATTATCAAAAAGTGAAAACTCAAGCGCAACAGAGCGGTCTTTTGCTCCGAGAATTCTTCCCTCAACCTCTTTTAAATCCTGAGTAATATATCTTTCGCAATTGGTCAAAGTCTGTTTGCGTATATATGTATCGGGTACCAAGGATTTATAAGAGTTCGATACTTCAATATAATATCCGAATACCCTGTTATACCCCACCTTTAGTTTTGGAATACCTGTAGCCTCTCTCTGCTCGGCTTCTATCTGAGCGAGTATTCCTTTTGAGTTGTTCATATCTCCCGTGACTAAATCAAGCTCATCATTATAGCCCTGTTTAATCATTCCGCCTTCTCTTATTGTAAACGGCGGTTCTTCTACAATTGCGCTGTCAATCAAGGTGAATATGTCCTCAAGAGTATCTGTATTTTTATGTATTACTTTTAAATATGTCGCATTGCAGTTTTCGATAAGTTCGGATATACGCGGTAAATTCTGAATTGCGGAACACAAAGAGCGCAAATCCCTTGCGTTTGCGGAACCGTAAACAATGCGTGTCATAAGTCTTTCAATATCAAAAATTCCCGAAATATTTTCAGTAATTTCAAGTCGGAGCATATTGTCATTTACAAGCTCCTCAACAGCGCTTTGTCTGTTATTTATTGAAGTTATGTTAAGCAATGGATGTTCAAGCCATGAACGAATAAGGCGTTTGCCCATGGCAGTTTTTGTTTTGTCTATCACCCATAAAAGAGAACCGCGCTTTTCTTTGGAAAGCATTGTCTGAGTAAGCTCCAAGTTGCGCTGGGTATTGTAGTCAAGATGCATATATTGATTTTCTTTGTAAAGCTCAATATGGTTTATACGCTCAAGACCGCTTTTCTGAGTATCTTTAAGATATGAAATCAATGCCCCTATTGAAGATATAAGCACGCTGCTGCCGTTTACAAGCTCAAACTCATCTTTAAAATGCTCTTTTACTGTTTCTGTACATATATCTGACCTGAACTTTTCATCCTCAAGCATTTCAACGCCTGCTGAGAGCTTGGTTTTTATGAATTTTGGCAGTTCCTTAATTTTTACAATATCTCCTCCGAGAAGAATTTCGCGCGGACTGTAGCTTGAAAGCTGACTTGTGAGGACATTATAATAATCTCTCCCCGAAATCTCGGTTGCATATAATTCCCCTGTGGAAATATCGCAGAAACAAAGTCCGATATGCGTGTTTTCAGCATACATACAGCAAATATAGTTGTTTTTGCCTTCATCAAGCATATTTGATTCCATTACCGTGCCGGGTGTTATAACGCGGATTATGTCACGCTTTACAAGACCTTTTGCAGCAGCAGGATCTTCTGTCTGTTCACAAATCGCAACTTTATATCCTTTGGCTATAAGACGGGCAATATATCCCTCACAGCTGTGAAAAGGAACTCCGCACATCGGAGCACGTTCCTCCTGTCCGCAGTCACGTCCCGTTAACGTTAGCTCAAGCTCTTTTGAAGCAATCTTTGCGTCATCATAAAACATTTCGTAGAAATCTCCAAGACGAAAGAACAAAATGCTGTCCTTGTTTTCTTCTTTAATTTTAAAATATTGTTTCATCATTGGAGATAACTCCGCCATATCTTAACACCCTTACGCTTTTTTACTATATAAAATTAATGACATCCGCCACAGCTTTCACAGCTTCCCGAACAGGATGACTGTGAATAATCTGCTGTTTCAGGGTCAGCCCCCTCAGCTGACTGCTGAACAATAGCAAGCACTCTGTTTGCAACGGCGTCAAACGCATCTTTAGCATCGTTGTAAGCAATCATATTTTCATTTGACATAATCTTTGAATAAACCTCTCTCATCTCTGTGTTGAGCTGAGTCAGCTTTTCCTGATCTCTGTCTTTTTTAGAAGCCTCGTTATTAATTGCCATTCTTTTTAAGTTAAATTCACCGATAAAACTCTGAAGTTCAGTATCAGCGTCTGCTGTTTTCTGAACTTGCTGCAGCTTAATGTATGTTTCTTCACTCTGAATTGCCTTTCCGAGCTCTCTTGCCTGTGAAATAATATCCATATTTGTTTCCTCCATAATTTATATTAGTTTTATACAAGCTCGCCTTTGAGAATCCAATTGCGGGCGCTTGTGATTTTAACGTTTTGAAATGTACCGATAGTTTCCTTAGGAGCATTAAGTTCTACAATTATGTTTCCGCTTGTTCGTCCGTTTAATTCATCATTCTTCCCTGTTTCGCCCTCAATCAAAACTTTTTCAATTTTGCCTACCATAGAAGAACAGCGTTTTGCCGCAATTTCTTCCTGAACGTCAAGAAGCTCTCTGAACCATTTTGATTTTTCCTCAGCAGGTATAGGGTCGTCCATTTTTTCAGCAGGAGTGCCAACCCGCGGTGAAAAATAAAAGTGAACAGTGAAGTAAAACCGACCTCGCGAATAAGC
>CANQMH010000069.1 GCA_947624865.1 uncultured Clostridia bacterium
GCATTAAGGCACACGTTTGCAACAAGAGCAATAGAAAGCGGATTTGATGCAAAAACACTGAGCGAGCTTTTGGGACATACAAATATACAGATAACACTTGAAAGATATGTACACAGCAGTATGGAACAGAAGCGCAGACAAATAAACAAATTAAATTCATTATAATATAAAAAATGGTATAATAAAAAGTCATACAGAGACCAAAAAAACCGCAAAAGTCCGATTAAAAGTGGACTTTTGCGGTGTAAAAAATGCAAGTTTTGTACTTTGGGCTCTTTGCGATGGTTTTTTATTTAAAACTATCGCTTTTTTATTTTTATAAAATAAATTCATTATTACTTCATAATTATATTTTTCGTAATTAATTCCGCTTTTTTTAATGCATTTGTCTATAATGATAATATTTTATCAATAAAACAAAAAATAATAATATTTTTTGCTTTTTTTTCGAAAAAAGTGTTGACAAGCATAAATTTTTGCGTTATTATATTAATAAACAACAAACCTCCTTTTTTAAAGGTATTTACTTATATAGGCATTTAGGCGACAGAGCGATAGTTTTTTATTAAGAATTATCGCTCTGTTGTCTTTATTTACTATCGCGATGTTGTGGCTACCCCTTTCACTTATACCTCCTAAATCTTATAAAATTGCATATTTTTATGCAATTGCGGCATCATTCTGCTCACAATTACTGCACAATAAAAAGCGGGTGTACAAAAGTACACCCGCTAATCTGTATTTATTTAATTTCTGCAAACAGTATTTTGTAATTACATTTCGATTACGATTTCATTGACCGTCTTTCCCGGAGGAATCATAGGCAATACATTCTCATCGGGACTGATTCGGCAGTCGATAACAACAGGCTTTTTAAGCTCTGCCGCCTTTTGTAAAACAGGTTTTATGTCCGCCTTTGTATTTATTCGCATACCGTCAACTCCGAATGCCTCTGCAAGCGCTGCAAAGTCGGTTGCACGGTGAGGGTCGGTCTGCGAAAAGCGGCTTTCGTAAAACAGCTTCTGCCATTGTCTTACCATTCCGAGTACCTGATTGTTCATAACAATCACTATTACGGGCAAATCATACGACTTTAGTGTGACAAGCTCGTTTAAATTCATATGAAAGCTTCCGTCGCCCGTAATGAGGAACACGCGCTTGTCGGGGTGTGAAACCTGCGCGCCGATTGACGCACCCATTCCAAAGCCCATTGTACCCATTCCGCCGGAGGTGAGCAGAGTCTTGCTTTTTTCAATTTTGCTGTACTGAGCAACCCACATCTGATGCTGTCCTACGTCGGTTGCAATGATGTCGTCGTCTGCTTTGATTTCGTTGACTGCCTGCAATATCTCCTGCGGAAGCGGATATTCGCTGTCGGGAAGTTTTTTACTGTCAAAATGGTGCTTCCACTTTTCAATCTGCGAGAGCCACTCAGAATGGCTCTGCTGTTCAAGACCGACTGTAAGCGCAATTAATATATCTTTTATGTCGCCGAGAACATACTCGTCAACGCGGACGTTCTTATTGATTTCTTTTTCGTCGATTTCAAGCTGTACGATTTTTGCCTGTTCGCCGAATTTTTCGCGGTCGCCTGCAACTCGGTCGGAAAATCTTGCGCCGCACGCTATCATCAGGTCGCACTCGGCAGTTGCCATTCCCGTTTCATAACCTCCGTGCATTCCTATGTTTCCCACGCAGAGTGGATGGCTTGCGGGAATACAGCCCAGACCCATAAGCGAACAGCATACGGGAGCGTCGATAAGCTCGGCAAAGGTTTTAAATTCATCTCCTGCGTTTGCGCTGAGTATTCCGCCGCCTGCGTAAATCATGGGGCGCTTTGCGTTTCTGATTAAATCCTGAACCACTCTTATGCTTTCGGGATTTTTTATTTCAAAAATTTCAGGCTTTGCAGGCTCAGCAGGAGTAAACTCGGTTTTGTTTGCAGTAACATCCTTTGGAACATCTACAAGCACAGGGCCTTTTCTGCCCTGCCTTGCAAGCGCAAACGCCCTGCGGATTGTGGGCGCGAGGTCCTCAACCTTTTCTACAAGAAAGCTCGCCTTTGTTACAGGCTTAACAATGTCAACTATGTCTACCTCCTGAAAGCTGTCGCGCCCAAGCTGGTCGGTCGTTACATTGCCTGTGATTGCTACTACGGGAATACTGTCGATATTTGCCGTTGCAAGTCCTGTTACAATATTTGTCGCGCCGGGGCCGGAGGTTGTCATAACAACTCCTGTTCTTCCCGTTGAGCGCGCATAGCCGTCTGCGGCGTGCGAGGCTCCCTGTTCGTGCGCTGTAAGAATATGCTTGATTCTGTCGCTGTACTTGTAGAGTGCGTCATATGTATTGAGCGCTGCGCCGCCAGGATATCCGAACACGGTGTCAACTCCCTGCTCAATTAAACATTCACAAATTATTTCTGCACCTGTAAGCTGCATAAATACCTCTCCTTTTTATTCTTGGGAACATTATGTTATATTGTATAGATTGAGTCAGAATAAAATCATCTGCTTTTAACAAAAAACTCCGCCTCCCGTGAAAGAGACGGAGTATGTACATCTTTTTTGTATTTTTGATTATTATGCTACCTTTTATTTTACTTAATTAAAATACTCTTGTCAATAGCGAAACGCAAATAGTTTCTTGCTTTTTGGCGTCATTTGTAAAATCAGTACCTCTCAACAAACCCGATTATGGCTTGAACAGTCTTTTTGCTTGCAAGTCTACAGAATTTGACAAAATCCATTCCCTCGTTTTCGCTCAGGTCGTCTGATATTGCTCGGATAATTCCGTAGGGAACTTTACAGCAATAGCAAACGTGGCCGACAGCCGCTCCCTCCATTTCACAGGCGATAGCTCCGAACCTGTCGTTTAAACGAAGTCTGCTATTGCGCTCCGATACGAAAATATCTCCGCTTGCGACGATCCCCTGCGCTGTTTTTGTGTCGGGAATTTCTTTGCATACCGCCGCGAGTAATGCCGAAACTGCTTTGTCGCACTCAAAAAACATCACCTTGCCGTCAGGAAAAGAAACCTCGCCCTGCCTGTCGCCGAGCGCGCAGGTGTTCATATCGTGCTCAACGGATTTGGTCGCTACAACAATATCTCCAATTCTTACAATCGGCGACAGCGCTCCCGCCACTCCGCTGTTTATAATAACGTCGGGATCGTATTTTTCTATCAGCGCATATGTACACATCGCGGCGTTTACCTTTCCTGCGCCGCAGATTACTGTTACTATTTCTTTGCCGTTAAGCGTGCCTGTGGTGAATTTCATTCCTGCATAGGTTTTTGTTTCCGTGTTTTTTGTCAGCGCAATTATTCCATCCGCCTCAATCTGCATTGCGCATATAATTCCTATCATTCTAATTCTCCTTATTATAGTGTGATTTGATACACTTAATACACTAAAAATTATTTGTCTGATACATAATTACCGACAATGCGGCAAGCGGTGCGGTTTCTGCCCTCAAAATCCGTTTCCCCAGCGAAGCGGCTGTGCCGCCCGAATTTACTACCAAATCAACCTCGCTCTGCTCAAATCCGCCCTCGCTACCTATGAACATTCCCACTGTTTTCGTTTTGGTATCGGTAAGTATATTCCTTACCGACTCTCCGCCCATTTCATAAAAAATTATTGTTTTATCGTTTTGCTTTGTCAATTCCGCCGCGTTTTTAAAGCTGACACAATTGCATACTTCGGGAACGATCGCCCGCCTGCTCTGCATTGCCGCCTGCAATGCTATTTTCTGCCATCGGTCACGCTTTTTTACAAGCGCTTTTGCGTCGGGACGTGAAACACATCTTGCAGAAATCATCGGCACAATTTTGCTTATTCCAAGCTCAACGCATTTTTGGATTATATAATCCATCTTATCGCCTTTTGGCAATGCCTGATAGAGCGTGACATACACATTCGGCTCGTTGTCACAGGGCTTTTTTGAGATTACATCAACCGTTACGCTGTCGCCGTTTATACTGAAAACCTCACAGGTACATTCAATGCGGTCGGGCGTTACAAGAGTAAGCTCTTCGCCTTTTTTCATTCTCAGAACCTTTGATATGTGCTTTGCATCTTCGCCCAAAATTACATATTGGTCGCTGATGATGTTTTGATTAATAAAAAACCACGCCATAAAAATCCTCTTTAACTGATTTGTGAAAATACTGAATATTTATTTATATAATACCAAAAATTAAAAGTAATTGCAATAAATAACCGCAGGTGTTAGAATGTATTAAAAGCAGTTTGCCGCCCAAACTGCGGTGCTTAATTCAGTTTGCGTATTATACCGTTATTTCATTCACTTGGAGATGATACTTATGATTACTTTGACCGATATTGATATTATACAGCTTCTGCGAAAAAACAACCTTAACGCCGATACGCTTCAGGAAGTCGTTGTAGAAAAGCTTATTGACAAAAAGCTTAAAGTCGCCACCGCTGAAAGCTGTACCGGCGGACTTGTCAGCGAAAGAATTACAAGGGTAAGCGGTGCAAGCGGAGTGTTTGACTGCGGCATATGCTCGTATTCAAATGGAATAAAACACAAGGTGCTGGGTGTAAGCAAAGAAACCTTGGCGGTGCTTGGTGCAGTATCCGCCGAAACCGCCATTCAGATGGCTGAAGGAGTAAAAAAGCTGTCGGGAGCAGACATTGGAATAAGCACAACGGGAATTGCAGGGCCTTTGGGCGGAACTCCCGAAAAGCCCGTAGGACTTGTATATGTGGGCGTATGCACAGAAAATAAAGCTTATTCATTAAAGCTCAATTTAGGAGGAGTAAATCAAACCAACTCAAGAAATTATATAAGAAAACTAACTTCCGACGCGGTTTTGTTTACAATTTTGAGTATAATACACGAGCAAATGTAAATGTTTAAAAAATATCTTGTAAAAAAAATGTTTCTGTGATAAAATTACTTTGTTACTATGGGAATGTCTGGTGTTTTACATACGAGACCCATAGATATTGAAAATTAAATATCCGTCAGAATGGAGTTGATTTTTATGGCCAGAAGCGCAGGTATTCTTCTGTCGATTACTTCGCTTCCATCCCCCTACGGAATAGGCACCATCGGCAAAGAAGCTCGAAAATTTGCAGATTTTCTGAAAAAATCCGGGCAGACAATCTGGCAGATCCTTCCCGTCGGCCCTACAAGCTACGGCGATTCACCGTATCAGTCCTTCTCAACCTACGCAGGCAATCCCTATCTGATTGACCTTGACACTCTCTGTGACGAGGGTCTTGTTACAAAAAAGCAAATTGAGAGCTTTGACTGGGGCAGCAACGACACCGAGGTTGACTATGAAAAAATTTACAACAGCAGATTTGAAGTTTTAAGAATTGCGTATAACAACTTCAAAAAATGCGACCAGAAGGCTTTTACGTCTTTTAAGCGCAAAAACAGCAAATGGCTCAAAAATTATGCGCTGTATATGGCTGTGAAGAAAAGCTTTGATATGGTTTCCTGGACAGAATGGCCCGACGAAGAAATCAGAATGCACGAGGAAACAGCTGTAAAGCGTTATGAACGCAAGCTGAAAAACGATGTTGATTTCTGGAAATTTGTACAGTTCAAATTTTATGAGCAGTGGGAGTCATTCCGAGCTTATGTAAACGGACTGGGAATTAAAATTCTCGGCGATATGCCTATTTATGTTGCAATGGACAGTGCGGACACATGGGCAAATCCCGAACTTTTTCAGCTTTATGACGACGGTGACCCGATAGCTGTTGCAGGCTGTCCTCCCGATTATTTCTCGGCAACGGGACAGCTTTGGGGCAATCCTCTTTATGACTGGGATTACCTTGAACAGACAGATTACGACTGGTGGTTTGAGCGCATTAAGGCGGCTTCAAAGCTTTATGACATAACCCGAATTGACCACTTCAGAGCTTTTGCAAGCTATTATTCAATTCCTTATCCTGCCGAAAATGCAATCAACGGCGAATGGATTGAAGGTCCGCGCATCAAGTTCTTTGAAATGATGGAAGAAGCACTGGGCAAAATTGATATTGTTGCCGAAGACTTGGGAACGCTTACTCCCGATGTTACAGAGCTTATGGAGCAGACCGGATATCCGGGAATGAAAGTGCTTGAATTTGCGTTTGACAGCGGCGAAGAAAACGATTATCTTCCCCACAATTATACGGAAAATTGTGTTGTATATACAGGCACTCACGATAACGACACCGTTCTGGGATGGCTTGAAACGGCAAATCCCGACGATATAAACTTCGCAAGAAGCTACTGCGGAATGGCTGAGGACGAGCCATTTAACTGGGGACTTATCCGAACTGCTTATGAAAGCAAGGCAGATATGGCAATCGTGCCATTGCAGGATATTCTCAGCTTAGGAAAAGAAGCAAGAATGAATATTCCGTCAACACTCGGCGGAAACTGGGTATGGCGGCTTGACAGCGACGCTCTCACAGAAGAGCTTGCAGATAAATTAAAATCTATGTCTGAAAACAGCGGACGACTGGAGGAATAAAAAACAATGGGTAATATTTTGGAAAAGCTTGAACTCACAGCACAGTCTATGTACTGCAAAAAGGTTGAAGAGCTTACTGCTTCCGAACTTCATCTTTCTCTCGGAAAAGCGGTTATGGGCGAAATTGCAGACAACTGGGCTAAAAGCAAGAAAAAACATAACAGCGAACGCAGAGCTTATTACTTCTCAGCCGAGTTCCTTATGGGCAGAATGATGTACAACAATCTGTACTGCCTTGGTATTCTTGAGGACGTTAAAAAAATGCTCAAGAAAAAGGGCATTGATATCAATGTATTTGAAGACATTGACGACGCTGCTCTGGGCAACGGCGGACTTGGAAGACTGGCTGCCTGCTATCTTGACAGCGCCGCTACACATGAAGTTCCGCTTGACGGCTATGGAATCCGCTATAAATACGGTCTTTTCAAGCAGCTCATCAAAGACGGCTATCAGGTAGAAGAAGCCGACAACTGGCAGAAGTTTGACGACCCATGGTGTCTGCGTGTTGAGGACGAGGCTGTTACGGTTTCATTTAAAGACCAGACTGTTAAGGCTGTTCCTTATGATATGGCTGTTATCGGCTGCAAAACTGACAACATCAATACTCTCCGTCTTTGGCAGGCTGAGGCAGTAAATGATTTTGACTTCGACGCATTTAACAATACAGAATATGACAAGGCTGTTAAGGAAAAGAACGACGCAGAAAATATCTCTAAGGTTCTTTATCCTAACGACAACAAGTATGAGGGCAAGGTTCTCAGATTAAAGCAGCAGTATTTCTTCTGCTCTGCTTCACTTCAGGACATTATGCGCCGCTACAAAGCAAAGCACGGCAATGATTTCAGCTTCTTTGCTAAAGAAAATGCTATTCAGCTTAACGATACACACCCCGTATCCTGCGTGCCTGAGCTTGTAAGACTTCTTATGACTGAGGGTATGAACTTTGACGAAGCATTTGAAATCGCAAGAAAAACTTGTTCATATACAAACCACACCGTATTGGGAGAAGCTCTTGAAAAATGGCCTGCTGACCTTATGACTCAGGTTATTCCGGAGATTTACCACATTATCTGCCTTATTGCAAACAAGTGCCAGGAAGAGCTTACCGCTAAGGGCGCAAGTGAAGAAATGAAAGCTAAGATGCGCGTTATCGACGGCAACGTAGTTCATATGGCAAGACTTGCAACATATGCCGCTACTTATGTAAACGGTGTTGCTCAGCTCCATACAGAAATTCTCAAAGACGACGTTCTTAAAGAGTGGTATCAGGTATATCCCGAAAGATTCCAGAACAAGACAAACGGTATTACACAGCGCCGCTGGCTTGGTCTTTGCAACCCCGAGCTTTCTGCTCTTATTACAGAAAAGGTAGGTTCGGACAACTGGCTTACAGACCTTTCTCTTATTTCAAAGCTCAAAGACAGCATGGATGCAAGAACAATTACCAAGTTTAACAACATCAAAAAGAAAAAGAAAGTTCAGCTTGCTGAGTACATCAAAAAAATGGACGGCTTTGACATTAATCCTGACTCTATTTTCGATATTCAGGTTAAGCGTCTGCACGAGTACAAAAGACAGCTTCTTAATGCATTCTCAATTATGACGATCTACTACAGATTGAAGGACAAGAAGCTTACCGGCTGGACTCCTACAACATTTATTTTCGGTGCTAAGGCTGCTCCGGGTTATGCAAGAGCAAAGGCAATCATCAAATATATCAACGAGATTGCAGATCTTGTAAACAACGACCCCGAAACAAAAGATCTTTTGCAGGTTTACTTTATCTCCAACTATAATGTATCCTATGCTGAAAAACTCGTAGTTGCCGCAGATATTTCGGAACAGACTTCAACCGCAGGTCTTGAAGCATCGGGTACAGGCAATATGAAGTTTATGCTCAACGGCGCAGTTACACTCGGAACTTATGACGGTGCAAACATTGAAATTGCCGAGTGCGCAGGCGAAGAGAACGAATATATCTTTGGCGCAAGAGTTGAGGATATTGAAAAGCTCAAGGCTCAGGGTTATAATCCAAAGGCTATTTACGATGCTGATCCCGAAATCAAGAGGGTTGTTGATACACTTATCGACGGCACCTTTGACGATGACGGCGCACACGGCGAGGGCAGCTTCAAAGAACTTCACGACTCGCTTCTTAAGGATTCATCATGGCAGAAAGCAGACCATTACTTCCTTATGTATGATCTTCCGCTTTATGTTGATGCAAAAATTAAGGCAAACGCTGATTATGCAAACCGCAAGGAATTCGGTAAAAAGTGCCTTATGAATGTTGCAAGCGCAGGCAAGTTCTCATCTGACCGTGCTATCATAGAGTATGCTAAGGACATCTGGCACATTAACTACAAAAATTAATTTTAGATATAAACAAAACGCAAAGTTTAACCCCCACCGAAGATTTGAACAGGACCAGTAAAAACGGACAATAGAAAAAAAGGCCCTCCTATGGTATAATTTAAGAAAATACCATAGGAG
>CANQMH010000070.1 GCA_947624865.1 uncultured Clostridia bacterium
GCTTTACAGCCTCTCCCGCAACACGGAGTGCCTCAGCAGAGATTCTGCATGCGTCTTTCATTTTTGAAAGTTCCCGCGCTGTCTTAATAACTACCATGCCTGTTACGCCTCTATTGCCTTAAGGATAAGTGCAGTTGTATCTTCAACAGAATCCTGTCCTTCTACATTAACAAGCTTACCCTGGTTTTTGTAGTAATCTACAAGAGGCTCTGTCTCTTTGTGATAAACATCAAGACGAGCAAGCACAGTGTCGGGGTGGTCGTCCTTGCGCTGAACAAGGGTGCCTCCGCAATCGTCGCAAACTCTGTCTTTCTTGGGCTTTAAGTTCACAAGATGATAGGGTTTGCCGCAATTTTCGCAGACACGGCGTCCGGACATACGGCTGATAATTCTTTCGTCGGGTACGTCAATGTTGATAACGTACTGAATATCAACGCCCATTTTATCCAGAGCCTCAGCCTGAGGAATGGTTCTTGGAAAGCCGTCAAGAATAAATCCCTTTTTACAGTCGTTTTCGGAAAGTCTTTCTTTAACAATTCCGATTACAACATCATCGGGAACAAGCTTGCCCTCGTCCATATAGGACTTGGCTTTCAAACCCATCTCAGTGCCGTTTTTCAGCGCTTCGCGGATCATGTTTCCGGTTGAAATTGTGGGAATACCAAAGTGCTCGCAAAGTACAGCGGCCTGCGTGCCTTTACCTGCACCCGGAGCGCCCAACATGATAATGTTCATATAATTATACTCCTTCTTCAGTGATTAGTCAAGGAAACCTTTGTAGTGACGCATCATCATCTGTGATTCAAGCTGTTTTACTGTTTCAAGTGCAACACCTACAATAATGATGATTGACGTACCGCCGATTGCCATTTGACCCATACCTGTTACCGCACCGTAAATGAGCGGAAGCAAAGCAATAACTGCAAGGAACATTGCACCTATAAGAGTTATTCTTGACAGAATATTCTTAATGTAATCAGCCGTAGGTGCGCCGGGACGGATTCCCGGAACTGTGCCGTTGTTTGACTTGAGATTGTTTGCCATTTCAACAGGATTGTACTGAATTGTTGTATAGAAATAAGCGAACATTATAATGAGTAAGAAATACAATACCATATACAGCCAACCGTTTGTGCTGAATGCTTCAAAGAAGGAACCCCAGAAGCCGTCGCCCGGCTGAATGCCGAGGAACAGGTTGATTGTACCGGGAATTGATAAAATTGAGCTGGCGAAGATGATTGGAAGCACGCCGCCGAGAGCGACCTTGATTGGAAGGTGGCTTGACTGGCCGCCGTACATCTTTCTGCCTACAATACGCTTTGCGTACTGAATAGGAATTCTTCTTTCGCTGTCCTGCATAAATGTAATAACCCAGATAACAGCAATAAAGATAACGACCCAAAGAGGAACCAGAACATAGAACTGAGTTGCGCCCTCTGAACCGAGGTTCCAGTACTGACCGAGTGTATTGATTGTTGCGGGGAGCTGAGCAACGATACCTGCAAAAAGGAGTATGGAAATACCGTTTCCGATGCCGTGGCTGTTGATCTGCTCGCCGAGCCACATCATAATTGCAGTACCTGCAGTAAATACAAGGATGATTACGATTGCTGAGAACCACATATCAAAGCCTTCGTTGTAAACAGTAACCTTAGCATTATTTCTAAGATACAGATAATAAGCAGTACCCTGAATAAGACCAAGACCTACAGTTACATAACGTGTAATCGTACCAATCTTTCTTCTTCCTGCTTCGCCCTCTTTAGCCATTCTCTCAAGAGGAGGAATAGCTACGCAGAGAAGCTGCATAATGATGGAGCTGTTAATGTAAGGCGTGATACCCATTGCAAACAATGTTGCGTTTGAAAAGGCACCGCCCGAAAGTGTGTTGAGATAGGCAAGCATTGTGTTGCCCGTTGTAATATCGCCCATTGCTTTTGCAAGAGCCGCAGTGTCCAAAAACGGAACCGTTATAACAGAACCGATTCTGAATACAATAATAATTAAAAGTGTGAATAAGATTTTCCTTCTTAAATCAGGAATTGACCAAGCGTTTCTTATTGTCTTAAACACTTAAATCACCTCTGTCTTTCCGCCCGCAGCCTCAATAGCGGCCTTAGCTGATTCGGAAAAAGCAGAAACCTTAACAGTGAGTTTTTTCTCGAGTTTACCGTTGCCGAGAATTTTTACAGCGTCAAAACCGTTTTTAACAACTCCTGCATTTACAAGAGCCTCAACGTCAACTGTTGCGCCATCGTCAAACTTTCTGTTTAGTGTACTGAGGTTAATTGCAACTACGTTTTTAGCAAAGATGTTGTTGAAACCTCTTTTTGGAACACGGCGCTGCAACGGCATCTGTCCGCCTTCAAAACCCGGACGAATGCTGCCGCCTGAACGAGCCTTCTGACCCTTGTGTCCCTTTCCGGCTGTTTTGCCCCAACCTGAACCGTGACCTCTGCCGATTCTCTTGGAGTCTTTCTTTGAACCCTCAACCGGAGATAGTTCATGTAACTTCATAAGTTCGCACCTCCTTGCTTACGCTTCACTAACCTCTACGAGGTGGATGATTTTTGCTACCTTGCCTTTTGTCTGAGGATTATCGGGCTGTGTTGTAACATCACCGATTTTCTTTAAACCCAAAGCGCGGGCGGTTGCAATCTGGTCTTTCTTAGAGCCGATGAGGCTTTTAACTAACTTAATTGTCATAATAATGCAACCTCCCTATTATAAAATTTCCTTAACGGATTTACCGCGGATAGCGGCAACTTCGTCAGCAGTTCTGAGAGCTGCAAGACCTGCGAGCGTAGCTCTTACTACGTTGCAGGGGTTGTTTGAACGAAGAGCCTTTGTTCTGATGTCCTTAATGCCTACTGCTTCAACAACGGCACGAACAGGACCGCCTGCGATAACGCCGGTACCGGGAGCGGCGGGCTTCATAAGAACTCTGCCTGCACCGTACTCGCCGATGATTTCGTGTGGAATTGTTGTTCCTCTGAGAGAAACCTTCATAAGGTTTTTCTTGGCGTCTTCAATACCCTTGCGGATAGCGTCGGGAACTTCGCCTGCCTTGCCGATACCGAAACCTACTGTTCCGTTACCGTCGCCTACAACTACCAAAGCTGCAAACTTAAATATACGACCGCCCTTAACCGTCTTTGATACACGGTTAATGGTAACGACTCTTTCTTTTAATTCGCCTGTTGCTTCTACTGTTTTAGCCAAAGTTATTCCTCCTCTTCCTTAGAAATTGAGGCCGCCCTCACGGGCGCCTTCGGCCAATTCCTTAACACGGCCGTGATATATATTACCGCCTCTGTCGAATACAACATCAACGATATTTTTAGCTTTTGCACGCTCTGCAACAAGAACGCCTACAGCCTTTGCTGCCTCTTTGTTTCCGCCATTAACTGTGATGGACTTGTCAAGGCTTGAAGCCTGAGCAAGTGTAACACCGGCTACGTCGTCAATAATCTGAGCGTAGATGTTGTTTCTGGAGCGGAATACACACAAACGCGGGCAAGATGCTGTACCGCTTATCTTGCTGCGGACTCTCTTATGGCGTTTTGCGCGTGCCTTTTTTGTATCAGGTCTGCTTACCATTATTTTTCACTCCTTAATTATTTACCCTTACCGGCCTTGCCTTCCTTGCGGCGGATAACCTCGTCAGCGTACTTAATACCCTTGCCCTTATATGGCTCCGGCGGACGCTTTTCTCTAACTTCGGCAGCAAACTGACCAACCTTTTGCTTATCAATGCCGACGATAATAATTTTGTTGGGGTCGGGAACTTCAATCTTTATGTCCTCTGTATCCTCAACGATAACCTGGTGTGAATAACCAAGGTTCATAACGCACTTGTTACCCTGCTTCTGAACACGATAACCAACGCCGTTTACTTCGAGAACTTTCCTGTAGCCTTCCGTAACACCTATAACCATATTGTTGATGAGTGTTCTTGTAAGACCGTGAAGCGAACGGTTTTCCTTTGCGTCGTCAGGACGTGTAACTTCAATTACGTCGCCCTTGATTTCAACTGTCATTGCAGGGTTGTAAGCAAAATCAAGTGTGCCCTTAGGACCCTTTACAGTGATTACGCCGTCAGCAATTGTTGCTGTAACACCGGCGGGAATATTTATAGGTTTTCTTCCAATTCGAGACATTTTCGCACCTCCTCTTACCAAATGTAAGCAAGAACTTCGCCGCCAACGTGCTCTTTGCGTGCCTGACGGTCGGTCATAACACCCTTAGATGTTGAAATAATGGCAATTCCGAGTCCCTTCATTACCTTTGGCATATCTTCTGCATTGCTGTAAATACGCAAACCGGGCTTGGAAACACGGCGGAGTCCTGTGATAACGGGAGTCTTGCCGTCAATGTATTTAAGTGTAACCTTAATTACGCCCTGCTTGCCGTCCTCTATAACTGTGAAATTCTTAATGTAGCCTTCATCTGCAAGAATCTGACAAATAGACTTCTTGAGGTTTGAAGCAGGAATTTCAACAGAATCATGCTTTGCTGAATTAGCGTTACGAATTCTTGTAAGTAAATCAGCAATTGTATCTGTAATCTGCATTACCTTTTTCCTCCCTTGTTACCAGCTTGCTTTCTTTACGCCCGGAATTTCGCCCTTGTAAGCGAGTTCACGGAAGCAAATACGACAAATACCATACTTGCGGAGGTAGGCGTGTGGTCTACCACAGATATTGCATCTTGAATACTCTCTTGTAGAGAACTTCTGTTTTCTCTGCTGTTTAACTTTCATCGCAGTTTTAGCCACAACAATCCCTCCTTACTTTGAAAACGGTGCGCCCATAAGAGCTAAAAGCTCACGAGCTTCTTCGTCTGTCTTTGCAGTAGTAACAAAACAAATGTCCATACCGCGTACTTTATCAATCTTGTCATAGTCAATTTCAGGGAAAATAAGCTGCTCTTTAAGACCCATATTGTAGTTTCCGCGACCATCGAATGAATCGGGATTTATACCTCTGAAGTCTCTTACGCGCGGGAGAGCAACATTAAGAAGTCTGTCGAGAAATTCATACATTCTCTCGCCTCTGAGCGTTACCTTACAGCCGATTGGCATACCTTCTCTGATTTTGAAGTTAGCAACTGATTTTCTCGCTCTGCATACGAGAGGCTTCTGACCTGTGATGGCAGAAAGGTCTGTGCAGATAGCGTCAATTACCTTTGAGTTGTCTTTAGCTTCGCCTGCGCCTACGTTGATAACGATTTTATCTATCTTTGGAATTTCCATTGTGCTCTTGTAGGAGAACTTTGTCATAAGAGCAGGTGCAACTTCTTTTGAATAATATTCTTTAAGTCTTGCCATATCTTATTTCCTCCTTAAAGCGCTTCGTGGCACTTAGCGCAGATTCTGCCCTTAGAGCCGTCCTCATAAATTTTATGAGCAACTCTTGTAGGCTTTTTGCAGCGCGGGCATACAATCTGAACCTTAGACGCATACATAGCGCCCTCAGCCTTGATAATACCGCCCTGTTCACCCATTTTTCTGGGCTTTACGTGCTTTGAAACCATATTTACTTTCTCTACGATAACTTTGCCTTCTTTAGGGCTTACAGCCAAAACCTGACCCTTTTTGCCCTTGTCCTTACCGCTGATTACGATAACGGTGTCGCCTGTTTTTACATGAACTTTACTCATTGTGACACCTCCATTAAAGTACTTCGGGAGCGAGGGATAAAATCTTCATGAATTCCTTGTCACGAAGCTCTCTTGCTACCGGTCCGAAGATACGAGTACCTCTTGGGTTCTTATCTTCCTTTATAATTACAGCCGCATTTTCATCAAAACGGATGTATGTGCCGTCCTCACGTCTTACGCCCTTTGCCGAACGTACAACTACGGCTCTTACAACGTCACCTTTTTTAACAACACCGCCAGGTGCTGCTTTTTTAACCGAGGCAACTATAATATCGCCAATGTTGGCATATCTCCTTCTGGTACCGCCGAGTACACGAATGCACATAAGTTCCTTTGCGCCGGTGTTGTCGGCAACCTTGAGGATGGTTTGCTGTTGAATCACAGTGTGTTCCTCCTTTTCTCAAAGCCGCTAAACTTATTTAGCTTTCTCAATAATCTCGACGAGTCTCCATCTTTTATCCTTAGAAAGAGGACGGGTCTCCATAACCTTTACACGGTCGCCTATATTGCACTCATTATTCTCGTCATGAGCCTTAAAGCGAACTGTGCGCTTAACAATTTTGTTATAAAGCTTATGCTTTACGCTGTCTTCAACTGCAACAACAATTGTCTTATCCATTTTGTTGCTTACAACCTTGCCGACAACAGTTTTTCTCATGTTTCTTACTTCACTCACTGTTAAGTCCCCCTCTCTTAAGCTTCTGTGCCGTCAAGCTCGCGCTGACGAAGAATTGTTGAAACTCTTGCTATGTCTTTTTTAACGGCACCGATTCTGGATGAGTTTTCGAGCTGATTAACAGCAAGCTGGAAACGAAGATTGAATAATTCTTCCTTGAGTTCTGTGAGCTTTGTCTGAAGCTCTTCACCTGTCATTTCTCTGATTTCTGATGCTCTCATTACTGCTCACCCTCCTCTTTCTTTACAAACTTGCATTTGATAGGAAGCTTTGTTGATGCAAGGCGAAGAGCCTCTCTTGCTGTTGCCTCATCAACGCCGCCAAGCTCAAACATAACTCTGCCGGGCTTAACAACGGCTACCCAATATTCGGGTGAACCTTTACCTGAACCCATTCGTGTTTCGGCAGGCTTTGCCGTAACAGGCTTATCAGGGAATATTTTAATCCAAACTTTACCGAATCTTTTGCAGTAACGCGTCATGGCAACACGGGCAGCCTCAATCTGGTTGGAAGTAATCCATGCAGGCTCTGTAGCCTGAAGTCCGTAATCACCGTAAGTAACCTTGTTACCGCGAAGAGCCTTACCGGTCATACGGCCTCTGTGTACTCTTCTGTACTTAACTCTCTTAGGCAATAACATTACTTTCTGCCTCCTTCTCTGCGGGGCTTTCTTGACTTAACCTCGTTAAGAACTTCACCCTTGTAAAGCCAAACCTTTACGCCGATTTTACCGTAGGTCGTGTTAGCCTCTGCAAAACCGTAGTCAATGTCTGCACGAAGTGTCTGAAGCGGAATCGTACCCTCGTGGTACTGTTCCGAACGAGCGATTTCAGCGCCGCCGAGACGACCTGAACACATAATCTTGATACCCTTTGCACCGCGGCGCATTGCATTGCCGATTGACTGCTTCATAGCGCGGCGGAATGAAATTCTCTTTTCAAGCTGCTGAGCAATGTTTTCAGCCGTGAGCTGAGCGTCAAGCTCGGGAGCCTTTACTTCAACAATATTGATTGCAACAGGCTTTTTAAGCATAGCCTCGCACTGAGCCTTGAGCTTCTCGATCTCAGCTCCGCCCTTGCCGATAACAAGGCCGGGCTTAGCGCAGTGAATGCTGATTCTTACTCTTTTGCCGTCACGTTCAATTTCAATTTTTGAGATACCGAAGTTGTAAAGCTGAGCCTTCAGTGTTTTACGAAGGTTGTAGTCCTCTACGAGTGTTTCGCCGAAGTCCTTTTTGTTTGCAAACCAACGGGAATCCCAATCTTTAATAACACCGACACGAAGACCGTGCGGATTAACTTTCTGACCCATAATTCAACCTCCCCTTAGTCTTCTTTTTCCTTGAGAACGAGGGTAATGTGAGAAGTTCTCTTGTTAATTCTGAACGCTCTGCCCTGTGCTCTCGGACGAATTCTTTTAAGGATGGGGCCTGCTGTTGCGTTGCACTCTGCAACGTAAAGCTTGGATACATCCATATCATGGTTGTTCTCAGCGTTTGCCATAGCTGAATTGAGCAGCTTTAAAAGCGGCTCGCAAGCGGCCTTGGGAGTGTGCTTGAGAACAGCTTCCGCATACTTGACGTCCTTGCCTCTGATAAGGTCGAGAACTATGCCAACTTTGCGGGGTGAAATACGAACAAATTTAGCATTTGCTTTAGCTTCCATCTGCAATACTCTCCTTCCGCTTATTTACTTGTCTTTGAACCGGCGTGACCCTTGAAGGTTCTTGTCGGTGCAAACTCACCGAGCTTGTGTCCAACCATATCTTCGGTTACATATACCGGAACGTGCTTACGGCCGTCGTGAACGGCAAATGTGTGTCCGACGAATTCAGGGAAAATTGTTGAACTTCTTGACCAAGTCTTTAAAATTCTCTTTTCGCCTGCTTCGTTCATTTCAAGAACCCTTTTGAGCAGTACAGGCTGAACAAAGGGACCCTTTTTAGTACTTCTACTCATAGTTATAAGCTCCTTTCTCTGCCTTACTTACCGTTTCTTCTGCGAACGATAAGCTTATCGCTGCTCTTGTTGTTCTTACGAGTTTTATAGCCGAGTGCGGGTTTGCCCCAAGGTGTTACAGGGCCCGGACGGCCGACCGGTGATTTACCCTCACCACCGCCGTGCGGGTGGTCGTTCGGGTTCATTACAGAACCGCGGACTGTAGGTCTCCAGCCCATATTTCTCTTACGGCCTGCTTTACCGATTTTTACGTTTTCGTGGTCAATGTTGCCTACCTGGCCGATAGTAGCCATACAGCTTTCCGGAACATTTCTGAGTTCGCCGGAAGGAAGTCTTAAAAGTGCAAGACCGTTTTCTCTTGCCATGAGCTGAGCCATGTTTCCTGCCGAACGGGCAAGCTGTGCGCCTCTGCCGGGATAAAGTTCAACATTGTGAATGAAT
>CANQMH010000071.1 GCA_947624865.1 uncultured Clostridia bacterium
TTAGCTCTACTTTCTCCAATTCTTTCACCTCTTTCCCTTGACAATCTCTTAAAAATCGTCTAAAATTTAATTAAAGTATTTTTCTTAAAGCGTGTAGGAATTCTCGTTCCTATGCGCCTTATTATTTGTCTGAAATATCACCGCCCCACTGCTCTGCCATTGCTTTTGCAATGCCAGGAAATGTTTTACTTCTGACTTTCGGATCGCGGCTGTATGTATCCTCCCACGTTCTGTTTTTTCCACTCGGTAGTTTTCCATATAACGCATTATTATCAGGTTTTGAAAGTAGTTTACTGTATTTAAGCGGAAGCAGTCCTTTGAGCCATAAACAGGTTCTTTTTGTGACATAGTTTTCTTTGTCGTTTTCATCATTTGCAAAATAATATGGTTGTATTATTTGTTCAGGTTTTCTGTATGCGGTATTCATAACGCCTACTGGATTTTCTATTGCTATTTGGTCGCAATCAGCATTAGCAATATTCATAAAAAATTGCATTGCTTCAATCCGCTTAAATGTCCTTTCATTTATTCGTTCAATAGTGTTATTTTTTATGGAGTGATGCCTTGTTGCAACATTGCTTAGATATGTACACGGCGGATGAGCAATTATCATGTCCCACTTTCCTATAATGTTATGAATTGCACCGTCACAGGTTTTAAATTCACAATAACCATTAAGTAGGAGTAAAACATCTTGTTTTATATGCCACTCAGGATGCCCGCCGGAACAGTCAATAACATCACAGCTAAATGCTTCGTGTCCTAATCGTCTGAACTCAGTACAAACTCTCTGACTCTTCTCACATGCTATAAGTACATTAATTTTTATCACTCCCATCTTTAAAAATCTTAATTTGTATGAGCGTAATTGCAAGCACGCCCAGAATAGCAATAAATATCAGTGCGGCTATAAAGTTTAATGCTCCGTCTCCAAACGCCTGAGCAACTACATATTCGCTAATTACGATTATTACCAAAAATATTTCGATAAGGTGTCTTAAAATAGCTTTTCCGCCGCTTTTTAGCAGACTAAACAATTTTATAATCGCTCCGGCTATGTACAGATAAAATTTTGTGTCTGATAGCTTGTCCTCTATTCTTCGGATAAATATCATTGGGATAACTTCCTCCTTTATTCATTTGTCTTTCCCCAAAGAGCTGAATCGGGATGGTTAGCTATGTATCGACTCATGTTTTTTCCTATGTTATCAAGCATCTTTCGCTTGTAATATTCACTTTCTTTAGGCGACAAGTACCAAGTAACATTTCCATCTTCGTCGATTTCATACCAAAGAATTTTTTTATCACCGACATTGATATAACACTTTGCGGTCAGTTTACTTTGATATCTTGCCACTTAAAACACCCCCTTATTTTATATGCAAACTACCGTTTGTCCTTTGATATTTATTTTTTATTTTTTATTCTCTTGACATATCTATCCTCCTTTTTCTCACCTTACAATTGACTACTCCAACGGTTTTGATAAAAGATAGTTATAATCTATCTTTAGACCCTTACTAACATATAAATTAATAATATCTGTCAATTTTGAAATTGGCGGTTCGTATTTACCTATTTCCCAACATAGGTATGTTGTTCTATTTACGCCTATTTTTTCAGCAATATAATCTTGTGTAAGTCCTAATGATTGTCTTAAAACATACAAATTCTTTGCTAAAAATGGATGTTTTTTTCGTATCATCTTCAATTATTTCTCACCTTCTCACTTTTTCTTTTTCAGTGATAATGCAATACAGTAAATAATAAATGCTGCTAATTCGGCTATGATTGTTGCTACTACACCGCACCAAAATTCAGGTATGTACATTTCTTAATCATTCTCCTCTCGATACGCTGTTTAGGCATATTGTGTTGAATTTTATCCTTTTTAGTGATATAATCACACAAAAGGAGGTGAAATATGATTACTGCTGATGAACTGTATAAAAAACTACTGGAGAAAAAGCAGAGAGAAAACCGTACACGCTTGGATTCAATGGACTTGCTGTCGTTTGGAAATGTCGAAAATCAAATGGCAGAGCTTGAAAATGAGGGGAAAATCAAGCGTTATGACGACGTAACCAGCAGTTTTGAGGTATTTTAATTGTCTATGTACCGCCGCTTAATTTGTGGCGGTACGCTTTTTCCATTCACCATTTGTATCAAAACAAGCTCCTACGCCGATATTTACCGACCATGTACGATTATGAAAGGAAATATCAACATCAGTACAGTTTTTGATGTCAATTTCATTGATTTTAAAAACCCTATTTTTAAAATCAAAGTTCACCGATTCCAAAGGGTCTAAATCCTGTACTTTCATTTCATCCTCACCTCATTCTTTGAATTAATTGATATTTGTTTTTTAAAGCCTGGATTTCTATAACCGCGTTAATTATTGCAATTTTTACTTTTGTAGTAACAATAATACTTGGATTGCTCCAATTACAAAATTGACAATTAACAAAAGCAGTATAGAAATAAATATCTTCGTGTTTTTTTCTTCTTTTGCGACAAGGTAACAAAGAAAATCGTCTCTATCTTTTTTATTTAAATATCCCTTGTTATCATCATTATCCTCTACAGCCTTTACGGGATTTTTTCTTTTGAAAACGCTTTTCATATTTTCACCTTCTATCTGCATTATGTTTACCTTGTAGCATACTCGGTTTAAGCAGCAGGATTAAACAAGTTTTCCACTGATTTCATTTATCCTGTCTTTTCAAAAGATACAAAATATTCTGTGTGATTATTGTTCACTTCCCCATTTTATGTTAAAATGTTGTCGAAGGGAGGTGAATTTCAATGGTCGAATTAACAAAAGATGCAGATAAAATGATTTGTATAATCTATAAGCAATATCTAAACAAGATTAAGAGTGGAATGTCTAAAACTGCCTCTTATCAATTTAAAGACAATTTTTATATAAATGATAAAGATTTATCAAAATGGCATTATAATGATGTTAATACAGCATTATTAGAACTTAATAGAAAAGGTTATATAAAATTAAATATTATAGGTGATTTTAACATAACTGACCAAGCCATTATTTATATGGAAAATCGTTTTAAAAATGGTTTTATAGAACTTACAGATTTTATTGCAAAATTTATTTAAACAGACCTTTATACTTAACATCAACGCTATCTACATCAACAGTTAATATAACTGTTATTGTTCCGGTAGCGCTGATGTTTTTTATATCAACATTAAATACATTTTCAATTTCCTGACCGTTTATATAGCATTTTCTGTTTTCATCAATTATAAAATTGTGTTCCATAATCTCACCTCACTCACTGCATTATGTTTACCTTGTAGCATACTCGGTTTAAGCAGCAGGATTAAACAAGTTTTCTACTGATTTCATTTATCCTGTCTTTGCAAAAGAGATATTTGTTTACTGTTATTTGCACATTTTTCATTAATAAATATTGTTTTTATCACTCTACAAATAATATTTGACATTATACAAAAATATTTGTATAATAGAAGTGCCTACTATGGCAAGGAAAGGAGATGGTCTCATTGACCAAACTTTTGACTTTGCCTGTTCTCAAATTATAAGGTCTCCAGAGTGGTACCAAAGCACTATAAACCGGTTAAAGGTAATAATGAATATGGCGTTACTTGCACAGAGAAGTGCAATAACAAACGCATGAGACGGCACTCGTAAAAACGCTTCACCATATTACATATTCCTTGTAAGTTGCCAGCGTTTGGGCATTAGCAGAACTAAAACTGCAAAAGTGGCAGCACTTCTCATAGAAGCGTATTGCATGATAATGCGTGGTGAAAACCTGCAAGAAACATTGAGTAAACAAATTTAGACAAAAGCTGAAAGGAATCATGCTCTTTTCAGTTTTTTGTTAAATTGTTTGTTGCGTAATTCGCAACTTATTAATTAAAAAAATAAGTACCAATATCATTATCCGATATTTTTAATTTCTGCTGTAAAAAACGAGCCTCGTGGATAGTCATTGGCGATTTACCAAGTATCTTTTGACCAAGAGTATAGGCCGTTATACCCATCTCAGATGATATTTTTGCAATCGTCAATCCTTCTTCAAGTATTTTTGCTTTTAACTTTCTTTCGTTCGGCATGTAATCACCACCCTTGTTGCGTTTTTTGCAACTTAATAATAACATAAATAAGTTTTTATTGTCAATAGCTTTTTGCAACTTTTTTAATATTTTTTAAAAAAACAGTTGCAATTATTGCAACACTTATAGTATAATGGAACTGGCAAAGGAACGGCGGCGGCTGTTTCAGCTCCCTTGTGAAAGGGGGTGTATATGTTTGGAATACATAATTTGCTTTACATTATTAGTAGCTATTATATTTTTCATCATAAAGAAATAACCGCCCTGTACTCGCAATACAGAGCGGTTAAAATATTTTAACTTTTGCTTTTGATGCGGAACAGTCAAAACTGTTCCTTTGCTAGTTATATAATACAATTATTTTTGTAAAAAGTCAAGATAAATTTTGATTTTTTATTAATTTTTGGTGATATTATGAAAGAGAAAAATATGATAACTGCTCAACGTATAAAACAATGTAGATTATCAATAAATGAAACATTAGAACAAATAGGTCAATTAGTTGGTGTACATAAAACAACTGTTAGAAGATGGGAAACTGGGGAAACAGAACGAATTGCTTTACCTACAATTCAAAAACTTGCCATGCATTTTAATGTAAGTCCAGCATGGTTAATGGGAGCAGATGTCCCAATGGATAGAGAAACCGATATGAATCGTAACAGTTCAAACATGAAGATTAAGCAAATGTTATTATCAAATCATGAACAAAGCATTATAACAGCCTACAGAAACAAACCAGAAATGCAACCAGCAGTTGATAAGTTACTTGGCGTTAATGAAGATACAAAACTTATACCGTCGTTAGTTGCCGCACGTAGCAAAAACAATGATGAACCTATACATTTTGAAAATTTGCCTGATTTAAGTAAATTCCCGGTTGATGATACTGAGCTTTAAATAAAAAAAATCCTCATAGGTTAAAATACCTATGAGGTGATATTACTTGAATTATGGCAAATATAAGAACGCTCGCAATGCTTCTTGGCAATGCTTAATAGATTTTAATGTAAGTTCTTTGCCTGTTATGGTGAGCAAAATTGCGAAAGCCTCAAACATTGCTATTATTAAAAATTCCGCGGTTGATTTATTAAAATCAGATAAGAGTGGAATAACCATATTCCAAAATAAGAAGTTCTATATTATATATAACGACGCTGAAAACTCTCGCCGTTGTCGATTTACAATCGCTCACGAACTCGGTCACATTTTTCTCGGTCATTTATTAATCAATACACCTGAGTATAAGATATTTGCCAAAAGAGAGGATAACGAAAGTGAAGCAAATGTATTCGCAAGAGATTTGTTAGCTCCTGCGTGCGTACTGCACGAGTTAAAAGCGTTTACCACTCGTGATATTGCAAATCTATGTAACATATCACTTGAAGCGGCAAGATACCGCGAACAGCGCATGCGCGACCTTGAAACTCGTAATGCGTGGTATCTTAATCCGTTAGAAACCGAAGTACGTAAACAGTTTGATGATTATATAAATAGTAAAAGAGCGGATAAATAAAATCCGCTGTACATAAAAATACCGCCCTGCGCTGGGAACACAAGGCGGCTTAATTAGGATGTAAGAGAAGTTTTTTCACTTCTCAATTAATATTGTACAATATATCCGCATTAAATGTCAATATATGACAATAAATTTTTTTATATTTTAGTGGGGAATTTAGTATGGGATTTTTCTACACCTTATTTTAATGGAATAAATACATAAAATCCATCCGACCATATTAGCACTACTAAAATATTATAACTTTAAACACAATATCTTGAAAAAAATTTAATTTATGCCTATATCTTGTTGTTGATTTTCGTCTTATTTCGGTATATAATAAAAATGTGGAATTAATATTCCACAGAGTGAGAATTATAATAATCATTTTTCTCACCCCCTTTCCATTTAAGCGGAAAGTCCGAGCCGTAAGTCGGAACTTAAAAAAGCGGAAAGTCTGAGCCGTAAATCAGACCTAAAAAAAGCGGCAATCCCTTGCCGTCAAGTAGGGACTTAAAAAGACGGGATAGGCTTTATGCCTATCTCGTTTTTATTATAGGAGGATTATGGAAAATTTAAGATTATATCGAATAAATGACAAGTACATCCGTTATTTAAAAATCCGTGATAGCAGAGTGCAGGATAACAAAAACCGACGTCGACCGTATGTTGGTATTGTTCTAAAGGTTGCAAGTTATCGTTACTTTGTTCCATTGGAATCTCCAAAACCAAATCATGCAAATATAAAGTCAGGCAAGCACTTGTTAAAACTTGACGGTGGCAAGCTCGGTTTGCTCGGCTTCAATAATATGATTCCTGTCCATGAGGCAGCACTAATCTCTTTTGATATAAATAAAGAGCAAGATAAGAAATACGCGGAATTATTGAAGCGTCAGGCTTCTTACATAAACAAAAACAAAGTGGATATCTCTAATCATGCGTCACAAACTTATTACAGCGCTACAAAAAATGATAACGCTTTCCTATCTAAAATTTGTTGCGATTATAAAAAACTCGAAAAAGCATGTGATAAATACAATCCATCATATCCACATAAAATTAAACAATTTAATAATATAAAAGAAAAATAAATTGTTCTGTGAATATATAAAAATATATCCACCCTACCCTGCGCCAACAGGAACAGAGCGGTCATTATTATAACGTAAAATTTAGAAAGCGTGATAAATTATAAATACCGAACTAAAAATTGCCGCTGCTTATATACGAGTAAGCACTGATAATCAAACTGAGCTGTCACCTGACAGTCAAATTAAGGTTGTTCAACAGTATGCAAAACAACACGGTTATATCATTCCAAGGGAATATATTTTTCGTGATGACGGTATTTCAGGCAGACACGCAGATAAACGTCCTCAATTTAATGAGATGATTGCTACTGCAAAACAAAAGCCCTCCCCTTTCTCGGCAGTTCTTCTTTGGAAATTTTCACGTTTTGCACGTAATCAGGAAGAAAGTATTTTCTATAAATCAATGCTTCGTAAAAACGGTGTTGAAGTTGTCAGCGTTTCTGAACCTATGGTTGAAGGTCCGTTTGGAACTTTGATAGAACGCATAATAGAATGGTCTGATGAATACTACTCTATTAGATTATCAGGTGAAGTAAAAAGGGGCATGACCGAAAAGGTAGAGCGCGGAGGAGCCGTTACTATTCCCTCATTCGGATATAGCATTGAAAATAAAAAGTACATCGTTAATCCCGATACTGCACCCATAGTCCGCAAGATTTTTTCAGATTATCTTAACGGCATAGGCTCAATGAAAATTGCTCGGAAACTTAACGCACTTAAAATTAAAACTTCACGAGGAAATTTATGGGAAAACAGAACGGTCGATTATATTCTGCAAAATCCTGTTTACATAGGCAAAATTCGCTGGAATCCAAAACGCAGGACACAACTAAATTATAATGACCCAGATATAATGATTGTTGAGGGTCAACACGAACCTATTATTGATGAAGAAACTTTCAACAAGGTTCAGGAGCTTATTGCTGAAAACAAAAAGAAACATCTTTCATATACTCATTCAAAAATCAACGAAGAGTATATGCTACACGGACTTGTAAAATGCTCTAACTGTGGTGCAAGCCTTGCAATGGCTGTAAAAGGTTCATCATTGCAGTGCGTAAAATACATTCATGGAAAATGCGATATATCTCATTCTATATCAATACGAAAAATAAATGCAATGGTAATTATTGCAATCGAGCAAGCTTTTAAAACAGAAATATTTAACCTTTCTGTAAAAGATGTATCAAAATCATCTGACAACGAAATTGATATTAACAACCTGATTGAAAAAGAAAAGCAAAAACTTAGAAGAATTAAAGAGGCGTTTGAGGACGGAGTTTATACATTATCTGAATATAAGGAAAGCAAACAAATAATTGAAACACAAATTTCAAATCTTGAGAGCCGTCAAATTAAACCGCAAAACAGTGAAAAGGAGCTGCGCAGAAAGCTCATTGAAAAAAATAAAAATGTTATTCAGCAGCTTCGAAGTCCAAATCTAAGTGAGTATGAAAAAAACGATATACTTCGCAGTTTTGTAGATAAAATCGTCTTTAATCGCACCACTTCAAGCATTGATATATTTTTTTACATCTAATCTATCACATTTTACAGTACGGAGGTCCAGACGGAGAACTTGGCGCATCTCTCAGATATTTGAGCCAGCGTTTTACAATGCCATTACCTGAATTAAAAGGCACGCTTACTGATATAGGTAGAGAAGCCCCTAAAATGCGTCATTTTAGGGGCTAACGCTTTTTTTGACGCTTTTGCAACCGTATAGCTCCACTTGATTGGAAGTAAATGCAGGTACACATCTATATTGTCACGGTCATTCACGACCATCTTATCCAAAATCCGTTTGTAAAACTCATCTTCGTATTCCACGCCGCCGACGATCTCTTTGATCGCATCGCTGATCTCTCTGATAAGCTCCTGCTGCTGCTTTATCATGGACTGCTGTTTATCAATGCTGTCGATGACCGATTGCAGCTCGGCAATTTCACTGTCGTACTTTGCTCTGGCGTCTGCAAATTCCTCTTTGGTTATGACATTCGACATATAGAGGTCAATCAGCTTTGCTCGGTT
>CANQMH010000072.1 GCA_947624865.1 uncultured Clostridia bacterium
CTCATTCCGAATACTAACGTATCCGTGAATTTCCTGATGTATTTTTAGTGTACATCTCACTGTATTCCTTTGAGCTTTCCTCAAAGTCATTACGGGTTTCTTCCTATTCTCGTTGTTTAATTTTCAAGGTCCTATTTGTTCAACCTGCACAAGTGTATAGGCTTATTATTGGCGATATTTCATATCGTTTATAAGATTTTCACTTGCGCGGAACATTGTCTATTATAAAGCCTTTGAAATTAAAAGTCAAGTATTTTTTAAAAAAATATTCTAAAATTTTTTATTTTTCATTCTATTGTGTTTTTTTCGACTTTATATGATTTTTTTCACCATATATTGTATCTTCCTATCAATTCTATTATTTTCATTTTCAACTTTATATTGTATTTTTCGCTTTTATATTATAAAATATAAATAACAAACAAATTTAACTTGTCAGGAGGAATTTTATGAACCAAATCAATCCGTACAGGCAAAACTTTAAGGTTATGCAAAACTTTTTTTCAAAACCTTTGATTTTGATAATTGCAATTATGTTTTCCGCTTCGGTTGTTGCTGAATTTGCAACTAAGCTCTTTAACTCAGTCGGCAATAGTATTTCTATTTCAATAGATGTACTCGATATTCTGGCGGCAATTGCTTTCTTCCTTTTTTATTTTAAAAGCAAAAGCAATGGCCCTTGCGTATCTTATAAAGCGCCCATTGTTATTTTGAAAGTATATGCAATCATCAGCATAGTAGCTTCCGGTTTAGTATTGCTTTCTTCTCTTTTTCTGACAATCTTTTTACAAATAGTTCCGTCATTAAACGACGAGACCATGTTAATGCTTGTTGATTTTCTCAGGTATGTTATGGTGCCTCTTTTATATTATTTAGTGCCAAAAACTCTAATTTCTCTGTTTTTCTTTATATCAATGCTTGTTTTGCTGAACTCAATAAAAAAGAGCACCTCAACGATCTACTTATACAAAAAAGGCTCTGTTGTTTTGGGCATATTTTCGATAATTTGTATGCTGTGCTGTATAATCGAATTTTTCTTCCTTGATTCACTTTTGAATAATATTCTTTCTAATATGCGGCATCTGGCAACCATATATCCGTTTCATTACACGGAAATCCAGATAGACCCATTACTAAGAGACTTTTCTTACACTATTAATTATGCTAACTTTGCTGTCGGTATAGTTATATATATATTGCTTGCAATATTCGCTTTTTCATATAACCGATATATCAAAAACCTGAGCGTTTTTATCAATGCAAACTATCAGAATGTTCAAAACACATCAGAGCCTAATACTGAATATTCTCCTGCGAATATGTGGAAACCCACCGAGCCAAAGGCATCTCCCGAAAATTTTACACCTCAGCATGTGTTCGGAAATAATCCGAACAATCAACAGATTCCGTCCGCTCCGAATCAAGTCCCGACATCTTCAGGCGCTAACGGAACAGAACCTTTTAATTCTGCTCCAAATCCGAATATGAATCATTCTGAAAATCCGTACGCACAAAACAATCCGTATTCTCCGAATTTCGTCCAGTCAAAGGTATGTCCCGTATGCGGAAACAAATGCCATTCTGACAGCTTATTCTGCGGCAACTGCGGTAATAAATTTTAATCCGCAATTAACTTTACATAAACAAATGCCCCGACCGTTCACAACAAGTCGGGGCATTTTAGCAATTAGCAATTATTTAATTACTTATGAAACTCGGTGAAATTCTTGATAACCTCTTCGCGATGCTGATAGGCTGTTGAATTTGTATCGGGATTTTCATCATCAATACTATCATCGGTATAAATCATAAGATATTTTCCGTTATCTGAAAGATATGCTTTAACAGGAGCTAAATTCAGAATTGAAAATTTTCCGTCTTTCTTGACCGAATCAATAACCGAATTCGCGTTATCGTTAAGATTTTTGATATCAAAGCTGTAGAGCTCAATGGTAATTGCCTTGCCGCCAAAATCCGCAGCGTATTTGTTGCCCTCTTTTGCGCCTATAAGCGATACATCCATTTTAGTAACTTTTGTTTCATCAATCTTATTGTCAGTAACCTTGATGTAACCCATATTTGCAAAATATTGACAAAGACCGCTAAAGCTGTCCTCAAAATCATCGGCCTTTACTTCCTTGACGGCAGTATCCTGAGTGCTTGTCTGCGAAGTCTGAGAAGTTGCTGAATTCTGAGAATTAAGCGCGTCCGTATATCCGCAGCCTGCCGATACAACTGCAATTAAGCCTGCGCATAAAACAGCGGCGATAAATTTTTTCATAAAACCATTCCTTTCGAAAGGCAATTTGTCAAAGTTAATTTATATTATAACTCATTGTAAAAGATAAATCAATATTTTTATTTTTCATAATAAAAGGATAAATTTTTACAAACCAAAAGGACGAGTGTGCAAAAAACACCCGTCCTTTTAAATTCATTTTCACAATCGGATATTGAATCCGACACACAATAGTCTATTTATCAATCTTATCCGATAACATAAACATTTACGTCACGTCTGCCGAAATTAACACATTCATCATATGTGTTGTAGAAACAGTCAACGATTGCCGAACCGTCCATAAGTGCTCCGCCTGTATCGACAGCGGTAGCGTAACCGTAAACAAAGCTTCCGTCGGTCGAAACGATATAGAGCTTTGAGCCGTACGGAATTATGTTTGGATTTACCGCAACGCCGCCGTTATAAGCAGTTACGCCGGTAGCTGTTAATGCTCCGGCAGGAGCAGTATATGCCGTACCTGAGCCTGTAAGTACCTGACTGTATGTTACCGAGTTGCCGTACATATCGGTAAATGTTCCTGCGCCTCCGTTAGTAGCTGCACCCTTTGTTCCTACAAGAGTTACCTCATTAACAGCGTCTTTAACGATCTTGCTGTCTGTAACGGTTTCAGAAACTTTTTTGCCGTCAATAAATTTACTCTTTACGGTAACGAGCTTTTTACCGTTTTTACCCTCTGTTTTGAGTTTTGTTTCACCAAGCGGAATTTCATCGGAATTTTCAGTAACTCTTTTATATGAGATCTTTTCGCTTGAAAGCTCCTCGCTGTATGTTACGCGTTTAATGGTAACTTTAGTCAAATTTTCTGTCTTGCTGCTGCGTGATACGCTGAGAATGTCATCCTTGCTGACATTATAACCGGCAATATTAAGAGCGCTGACAATATTTCCGTAAGGAATAAGAACGCTTTTTGTTTTGCCGTCGGCGGTAACGCTGATTTTTTTAGCGTTATAAACTGTTACGTTTGTGCCTTTTTTTATTTCAGTATTTACATCAGGCTCAACGATCTGATTATCGCCGAGTTTTATATCTGCCTTTTCAAGCACATCGGCAACAGTACCCTTTGCAATCATAACCGTTTCAAGTGTTCCGCAGTTATTTACAGTAATTTCATTAGCTTTTATAACATCAACCGTTATATCAAAGTTTTCGCTGCGGGTTATAAGCATATCGCCGTTAGACATTTCATACTCAACATAGCTTTCAAAGCCCTGCTCACTATTCGTGCTGTATGAGCTTATATTGCCTGACTGAGCAGCTGCCGCTACAGTAAAAATTGAGCTGAAAACAACTGCAAAGGCAAGAAAAAGCGCAAACGCCGAACGAATAATATTTGGTTTTCCAGTATTCATCTTCATTGTAATAACTCCTTTTCGCTATTTTTTAACTCATAAACCTTCCGTACCGTATTTTTGCAGGATTTTTGCAATCGCTGCAAAGTACATTGGGTCATTATAAACACGTGTTTTGGCTATGTCAACCTAAACTCAAGATGACTTTTTGTGCAAATTGCTGAAATTAAATGGGTATTTTTCTTAAAAAGCAATATTTTTCGAGCCTTATCGACTAAAAATCCTGCAAAAATGTATGCAAATTGCAAGAAAATCAATTGTTAAATTTTTGTTAACGCTTTGTTTCTTATTTGTTACCATTATATGACAATCATTACAAAAAGATTACAACAATAATATTTAACTATTATTTAAGGAATTTTAAAAAAATTTAACCCGCTATTAACCAAATTTTACCATATTAATTTAAAACAAAAAAACAGACCGTATAGCACAAACTGCGATACGGTCCAAAAAGTTACAGATATATACGAAAAGATATTACAATTAAAAAACGCTCTGTAAAAGTGTAATTTTTATACTTTTATGCTGTGGAGCAAAGTAAAACATATAATAATAAAATGCTTTAATCGGTGTCGAGTTTAAGCACAGCCATAAACGCCTCCTGCGGAACTTCAACCGAGCCGAGCTGGCGCATACGCTTTTTGCCCTCTTTCTGCTTTTCAAGAAGCTTCTTTTTACGGCTGATGTCGCCGCCGTAGCACTTGGCAAGAACATCCTTTCTCATAGCCTTAACGGTTTCACGAGCAATGATTTTTCCGCCGATGCAAGCCTGAATAGGAACCTCAAAAAGCTGGCGAGGTATTTTCTCCTTGAGTTTTTCCGCCATTTTGCGAGCTCTGCCGTAAGCCTTGTCCTTATGAATGATAAACGAAAGAGCGTCCACGACCTCGCCGTTGAGCATAATGTCGAGCTTGACGAGCTCACTTTGAACGTAATCTTTCATCTCATAGTCAAAAGAGGCGTATCCCCTTGTGCGTGATTTCAAAGTGTCGAAAAAGTCATAGATAATTTCGGCAAGCGGAAGAATATAATGCAAATCAACGCGGTCGGCGTCTATATACTGCATATCAACAAAAGTACCCCGCCTGTCCTGACAAAGCTCCATAATATTTCCCACATACTCTTTAGGCGTATAGATATGAGCATTCGTAACAGGCTCTTCAGCCATTTGAATAAGCGACGGGTCAGGGTAGTTGGTGGGGTTGTCTATCATATTGACCGAGCCGTCGGTACGGGTAATTCTGTATATAACGCTGGGAGCGGTAGTGATTAAATCGAGCTGATATTCACGTTCGAGGCGTTCCTGAATGATTTCCATATGGAGAAGTCCCAAAAATCCGCATCGGAAGCCAAATCCGAGAGCAACCGAGGTTTCAGCCTCAAACGAAAGCGCGGCGTCATTAAGCTGCAGCTTTTCAAGCGCGTCTTTTAAGTCGCCGTATTTAGCTCCGTCAACGGGATAAATTCCGCAGAATACCATTGGCTGAGCCTCACGGTAACCGGGCAAAGGCTCATCGGCAGGATCAGAGGTCAAAGTTACGGTGTCGCCGACCTTAGCGTCAGCAAGAGTTTTGATAGACGCGGAAATATATCCGACCTCGCCGGCATACAGACCGTCGGTTTTCTCCATAGCAGTTGCGTGCATAAGACCGCACTCTACGACATTAAACACGCTTCCCGTAGCCATAAGTTTAAATTCATCTCCGGGATGGATCTGCCCCTCTTTGAGCCTTACATATATAATAACGCCCTTGTAGCTGTCATAGTAGCTGTCAAAAATGAGCGCACGGAGCGGAGCATTAACGTCGCCTGTCGGAGCGGGAATATCGGAAACTATCTTTTCAAGAACCGAGTGAATATTTATTCCAGCTTTTGCAGATATTTTCGGCGCGTCCTCGGCAGGGATCCCGATAACGTCCTCAATCTCCTGAATAACCCTGTCGGGATCAGCGCTGGGCAAATCTATTTTGTTGACAACGGGAACGATTTCAAGACCGCCGTCAACGGCAAGATAAGTGTTTGCAAGGGTCTGAGCCTCAATACCCTGAGAAGCGTCAACAACAAGGATAGCGCCCTCGCACGCCGCAAGGGAGCGGGAAACCTCGTAGTTAAAGTCAACGTGACCGGGGGTGTCGATGAGATTGAAAAGATACTTTTCACCGTCGTCGGCATTATATATAACGCTGACAGCACGAGCCTTGATAGTAATGCCTCTTTCTCTTTCGAGTTCCATATCGTCAAGGAGCTGAGCCTCCATATCTCGTGCTGAAACCGAGTTAGTGAGTTCAAGAATACGGTCGGCAAGCGTACTTTTGCCGTGGTCTATGTGAGCAATAATGCTGAAATTTCTTATTTTATCCTGCGGAAAAGACAAGACAAATCACCTTTTTCTATATTATATATGTATATATTTAATAATAACATATTAATGTATTTTCCACAAGCAAAAAAATAATGCAGGAAAGCCATATGGAGCAAGGCTGCCGATTATGCCAATAGGGATAATTTTTTATAAATTATTGACAATACGAATATATGATTGGTATAATATAGTAAATTAAGCGTGGGTGATATAATGACAAAAGGCGAGCTTGCAAAGGAATATTTTGAAAGCGGCTGCAACTGCGCGCAGGCGGTTTTGCTTGCGTTTTGCGATGATTATGGACTTGACAAAGATACTGCGCTTATGATTTCGGCGCCGTTCGGAGGCGGAATGGGCAGACTGAGGGAGGTCTGCGGAGCAGTAAGCGGTATGAATATGGCTCTTGGGCTTGCAAAGGGCGGATATTCGACAGAAGATAACGCAAAAAAAGCACAGCTTTACAGTGCTGTGCAGGAATTGGCAGGAAAATTCAGAGAGAAAAACGGTTCAATCGTATGCCGAGAGCTTCTCGGACTGAGAATAAAGGGTAAAGATTCGCCCGTGCCTGAGAAAAGAACAGAAAGCTACTACAAATCAAGACCCTGCGCAGAGCTTTGCAGATGTGCCGCGGATATATTAGAGGAATATTTTAATGCAAATTTTAATGAAAAATCATAGCATACAGATATTAATAAACGCAAAAAGCCGACAGAAGAAAGGGTAAAACTGTCGGCAATTCTGCATCTTAATCTATATAAAAAAAATCAAAAAAGTATAGAATAAGAACAAAAAAATTATTTAAAATTATTCATTAGTAAGGAGGCTAACTCTTTTATTTTTCTAAAAAATATTGCCATAATTAATAGAGTTGTCTAAATAGGGGCGTCTTAACTACTTATACATATTATAAAATATTACCTCCTTTGCAACGTGTTCAGTGTAAATAATGTTATGAAACAATTAAATTAAGTATCCTTACCATCAGCTTAGAAATCTCAGTGCCTCGTCTGAAATTTTTGTCACTTCAAAATTTTTAGCTTTAAAACCTGACCGGAAGTTTCCAAAAAATGAAAAAACAGGTAATAAAGGGAGTTGGAGCTTTGTCTACCGTACTTTTGAAGATGAAAAGCTGATGGTAAGTCCATGATGCTTTGATAGATAACAGGATAATAGCCCATATTGTGTTATTTTGTTACACAATCATTAATTACAGAATAATAATTTTATGGGTGAATAAAATTATTGCCAAGATCAAACAATATCGGTAGACAAAGTGAACGAAAATAATGAATTGAATAATAAGAGCCCAAAGTACAAAACTTGTACGTTAAGGCATTATTCAATTTCAGACATATAATAACATAATTTTTTTAACTTGTCAATACTTTTTTTGAAAAAATTTATCAAATTAGTGAATATTTTTAACTTTTTTGGCTTATTTCTACTTTTTTAAAAGTTATACTTTGTCATAGTGTGGTCTAATTGTTTTATTTTATAGATTGGAGTTGATTATTATCAGAACACAAAGAAATATTTACAAAAGAAAAGACGGTCGCTGGGAGGGCAGGTATTTTAAAGAGTATGGTGCCGACGGCAAAATCAAGTATAATTCTATATATGGCAAAACATATACCGAGGTAAAAAATAGACTTGAAGAAATAAAATCGGGTATTATAAAAAACCCGAAATTTTATTCAAATCATTTAAAAGTTAAATTAAAAGATGTTTGCTATGAATGGCTTGAAACAATAAAAATAAATGTTAAAGAATCAACTTATGCAAGGTATGTGTATATAGTTGAAAAAAACATTATTCCCTGCATAGCAAATATAAGGCTGTATGAAATAAAGAATAATTTTACGGAAGTATTTATAAAGAAAAACAGCAGACTTTCACCTAAAACAATAAGAGATATTATGTCAGTATTTAAAGCAATAATTGAATTTGCAAATGAAAATTATAACACAGATATACAATTAAAAAAATGTAGATTAACAACTAAAAACAGCAGAACAATAAGAGTATTGTCGGTTTTAGAACAAAAGAAGCTTGAAGAATATTTAATGAAAGAAATAGATTTGCCGAAATTGGGTATATTGCTTTGTTTGAATACAGGACTGCGAATTGGAGAAATATGCGCATTAAAATGGAAAGATATAAATTTAGAAGAAAAAACCCTGATAGTAAGCAAAACAATGCTGAGAATAAATAACACAGATAAAGATAAACAACAAAAAACCAGAATAATAATCAGCACACCGAAAACAGAAAGTTCAGAAAGAACAATACCGTTATCGGATAAGATGATTAAATTGTTAGAAAAACATAAAGCAAGCGGATATTTTTTAACAGGAGATTATAAATGCCTTGAACCAAGGAGGTATAGAGTTAAATTAAAAAAATATCTGGAAGAAGCAGGAATAGAACATATAAACTTTCACGCA
>CANQMH010000073.1 GCA_947624865.1 uncultured Clostridia bacterium
CGGAAAATTATATCCGGCTGGGGCAGGACCTTGAGGAATATAACATTGAAATGAATCCTGATTCTGAAACAAAAAAGAATATTTTAGGTGAAAATTCTACAACAGTTAAAGGTTATGATCCTTCAGGTTCTGTTGATACATATTACGCATACGAGGACGACCCTCTGTTTGAACATTTGGCAGAAATCATAAATACAAGAGCAACAGGCGGAAGTCTTAAAACAACTGTTGTTGATGTTCTGGTTGACGGATCAGGCACCGTAGTTTGGGCATACAAGGAAGATGCAATTATTATCCCGCAGTCATTGGGCGGTGATACAGGCGGCGTTCAAATACCGTTCGAAGTACATTACAATGGTAATCGCACGAAAGGTACATGGGCAATTGCAACTAATAAGTTCACACCATCAGATGAATAGAATTATCCATAAATGTAAGCGTGGCAATAGATAACAACAGATAAAAACATAAGGCAGAAAAAGGGCGGGCAAAACCGCCCTTTTAGTTTAAGGAGTGAAAAAATTATGGAGAAAATTACTTTTTACAGCGGATATAAAGAATATCAGATTAACGACGATGAGAATGCAGTAATCCGCATAAACTCAACAGATATGTCAATTCTTGACCGTATAAATGAGGTAAAAAAGAGTCTTAATGGCATTATGAATAAATATAAAGCTTTGGAAAAGGAAAATTTATCAACTGATGAGGCAATACCGTTTTTGTCGAAGTGCGATAAGGATATAAGGAAACAGATTAATTATATTTTTGGTTCTGACGTATGTACAGCGGCATTTGGTACATCAAATTGTATTTCTCCCTGCGGCGGACAGCCTCTATTTATGAATTTTCTTGACGCTATAATACCGATAATAGAAAAAGATGTCATTGCCGAACAAAAACTATCATCAAAAAATATCGAAAAATATACTTCTCAGGCAAAGAAGTTTTCAAAATGATAGGTTCACTTCCTACGAGCCTTGAAGTTGACGGTAAACAGTACGAAATTAATTCTGATTTTCGTGTTGCCCTGTTGATTTTTGAGGCTTACAACGACCCTGAATTATCCGGCTATGATAAAGTATCAGCTTGTTTAAATTGTTTGTATAAGGAAATTCCGCAAAATGCAGAAGAAGCACTTAAAAAAGCAACATGGTTTCTCGACGGCGGCGATATGCCTAAGTCGAAGCAAGCCCCGGTCAAAATAATGGACTGGGAGTATGACCAAGCTATTATATTTCCTGCTGTCAATAAAGTTGCAGGCTGCGAAACACGCACAGTAGATTATATGCACTGGTGGTCTTTTCTTGGCTTGTTTAACGAGATAGGCGAGGGACTTTATTCGCAGATAATGAATATCCGAGCCAAACGTGCTAAAGGCAAAAAGCTCGAAAAATGGGAACGGGAGTTTTACAACGAGCATAAAGCTTTAATTAATATTAAGGAAAAGCTGACGGCTGAGGAACAGGCTCAAATGGATTATATCAATAAGTTGTTAGGGTGAATAATAAAAATCGCCCACACATATATTGCGGACGGTTTGTGTTATTTTAAACCAAATTGAGCTTTACTTATGGATTAAAAAAGCAAAAGTATATACAAATAAATAAAAAAATAATTGAAACAATCATAATTAATATTGTAAGCGGAGAATTTTTTTGATACCACTTTTTGTTTTTATTATTTATATTCATTATGTTTAATCCTTATGTTTATTGATTTTTATTATATAATTCTACATTATTTTTCAATAAATGTAAAGATATTACTGAAAATTTATCAAAACAGAATAGATAGATTTATTTAAAAAATATTTTTATAGCACACATCTACGGATGTGTGCTGTTTTTATATCAGAATTTATTGTGGAAAGGATGTGATTACGTGGCAGTTGACGGCAGCCTAATTTTTGATACTAAAATAGATACCGATGGAGTTTCCAAGGGTACAAAACAAGTATCTTCAAAAGTAATTGAGCTTAAAAATAAGATTTCATCTACAAAAAGAGAGATTGAAAGCTTAACACAAGAACTCGAAAAAATGGCGAATACTCCTATCAAGAGCAACGTTACCGAGAAACTCGAAAATGATGTTGCAAAAGCTAAAAATCAGCTCAAGTCTTTGTATGAAGAAGCTGACCGTATAGGAAATGCAAAACAAACTGACCTGACAAGCTTAGGCTTTGGTACCGAATATCTTGACAATATGTTGTCGCAAGATGAAAATTGGAACAAAGTACAAAAGCAAATTGAAGATACAGAAGCAAAATTACAGAGATACGAGCGTGAGTTAAAACAAGTAAAATCCGCTGAATCGAATGTCACCGGCAAAGATACTGCCGAATATGCTGAAAAGAAGAAAAAATTAGAGGTTTTGTCAGGAAAACTCAACGTTTATAAGGCAAAACTGAGAGAAACTGAAAACGAAGAAAAATCCAATAAAAAAGAGCTTAAATCTACTGTTAATATATTTAAACAATTTTCAAAAGCCTTAAAAGATGTGTATTCTCGTTTGAAAAAGGCTTTTAGCAGCAGTATAGTCAAAACAATTAAGAATATTGGTAAAAATACATCTCACACAAATTCGCAGATGAATCTGCTTTCAAAATCTTTGCAGAGAATCAAACAGGCATTGGCAGGATTGCTGTTGTACAAAGTTCTGCAAGGCGGGTTAAAGGGAATAAAAGAGGGCATAGACAACCTCGCACAAGTAAATCCGAAAGTAAATAAAAATCTCTCTGCACTTATAACGTCTTTAAATTATCTGAAAAATTCTCTTGCAACGGCATTTGCGCCCATCTTAAACGTAGTAACTCCTATACTGACATGCTTTATGGACACTTTATCCATAGTAACAGACAAAGTCGCGCAGTTTATAGCAGCTCTTACAGGGCAATCTTCATACACTAAAGCAGTCAAAGTACAGAAAGATTATGCGGCAAGTCTAACTGATACAACTTCCGCTGCAAAAGAAAACACAAAGGCCGCAAAAGAAAATCAGAAATATCTTGCCGGGTATGATGAACTTAACATTATGCCCGATAATTCAAGTTCAGATACTTCTGCTTCAACAAACAATGCTAATGAGATTGTGCCGAGTGAAATGTTCACAACGTCCTATATCACAAGCGGCATAAGCGATTTTGCGAATGAAGTAAAAGAGCTATTTCAAAGGCAGGATTTTGAGGGTTTGGGACAGCTTGCGGCTGAAAAACTTAATAAGGCAATGTCTAAGATTAATTGGTCAAAAATTCGCAGTACGGCTAAAGAGTGGGCAGGTAATATCGCAGGCTTTCTGAATGGTGCTGTTGAAAAGTTGGACTGGTTTTTAACAGGTACAACAATCGGCAACGGCATAATGACGGCTGTTGATTTTGCTTATACTTTTTTAACTACGTTTAACTTTACCAAATTGGGGATAGGTATTGCGAACTTATTAAACGGATTGTTCAGTACAATTGATTGGTCGGAGTTAGGCGCTACATTTGGAGCAGTATTGCAGGCAATCATTTCAGCAGGTTTCGGCTTTGTTACAACGTTTGACTGGGAAAAGGCAGGCTTATCTATATCAGATCTTATTAATGGCTTTTTCGCACAAATTGATTGGGCAATGGCTGGACAAACCATTTCTGACGGGATAATTGGCGCATTTTCCACTATTTCAACAGCATTGCAAAATATTGATTGGGAGCAAATAGGAAAAGATATAGGCGAATTTTTTGCAAATATTGACTGGTGGGGCATACTTGTATCAGCAGCAGAAGCAATATGGTCTGCAATTACAGGCATTGTAGAAATGCTTGCAGGATTATGGGAAGAAAATCCGATAGCAGCAGTAATTATGACAATTGTAGCAGCGTTAGGAGCGTTTGCTGCAATTATGGCAATAGTTAATTTTGTTACGGGTCAATGGATTGTATTAGCAATTGGTGCCCTTATTGCGGCAATTGTGGCTTGCATAGCGTATTGGGATGATATTTGTAAAGCGATTCAATCTGCATGGGAATGGATTTGCGATTTGTTTTCCGATGTTGGTGTGTGGATTTGGGATAACTTAATTTCACCTGTAATTGGATTTTTTGAAACACTTTGGACGAGCGTCTGCGATATTTTTCAAAACATTGCAGATTTCATAAAAGGTATCTGGGATGGTATTTGGAACTCAATAAAATGGGTTATAAACTTAATTATTGACGGTATTAATTCTCTTTGGTCAGGTATTTATACGGTTGTCAAAGGTATTGTCGATTCAATAGGCGGTATTGCAGGTGCGATAGGAGATATATTTGGTCAAGACTGGCATTTTTCTATGCCGTCGGAACCACCTTTAATTCCCAAACTTGCTACGGGTACATATGTTCCTGCCAATTACGGTGAATTTCTTGCTATATTAGGCGATAACAAGCGAGAAGGGGAGATTGTTGCGCCCGAGTCTAAAATTGAAGAAGCGGTACTCAGAGCTTTTGAGAAAGTTAATATTGGCGGTAACAACACCGATAATCAAGAAATAAATATTTATCTTGACGGTGAAAAAGTTTTTAAAGTTATAGTTGACAGAAACGGCAGATTTAAAAAAAGCCACGGAAAATCCGCGTTTGCATAAAAGTTTTCTGTTTAATCAAAGCATTTGTTATAAATAATTGACATTTGCTATTTCTTGTTGTATTATAATGAATAGTGATAAAATATCACGAAAATATAATACGAGGAGAGAAATGAGAGTGAAAAGATTCATTTTAATTGCTTTGGCGACTGCCATGGTATTTGCAACTACAGCTTGTGGTGGTGCAGGTACTTCAAATCAGGAAACAACCGCAGAAGAAACATCGCAAAATACAGGAACAATAGAAGTTGAGACAGAAGTTACGACAGAAATTCCTACAACCGCAAAATCTACTGAAATAACATCAGAAGCTATAAAGCCCGGGAATTATGTAGAACATGATAATCTAAAATTCTCTTTTGAAAAGGCAATTCAGTATGATAAAATTGAAAGTGATTATTATACTGCTGAACCTGAGGATGGAAAAAAATATCTTGTACTTTTTTTTGAAGTTGAGAATATATCAGATGAAGATCAATACATAAATATTTTTTACAGTAAGGCATATCTTGATGATTATGATATTGACCAAACCTCACTTTTAGTTGAGCCTGAGGGATATAGTATGTTAAGCGGTGACCTTGCACCGGGTAAAAAACAAAAAGGTTACATTTGTTATGAGGTAAATCCTGATTGGAAAAAGTTAGAGATGACTTATAGAGACGGTGCTTTAAATACTTCACCAACTTATGATTTTGTAGTCACTCCTGATAATTTAAGTTAAATTATTTATAATAATAAAACTTATTTTTATAATATAAGCCACTCCAAACGGGGTGGCTATTGTAATGTCTGACAAGTTATGATATGATTTAAGCGGATAAGGTGAATTTAAACGGTAGGCGGTTAAGTCTTGCCCCTGCAAGGGGGTGTTGCCAATGGAGTACATAACGGTAATATTAATTATTGTTCTTTATACTGTCATTGCAATAAAAAAGAAATAAACCGCCACACTCCAATGAAACGGTTTATTTCTTAAACTAAGTTTTATAGGGGCTAACCGCTTATACGATTTGCCTTATCTATTTTTATTATATCAAATAAATGTGTTTTGTCAAGCCGCACCAAAATTTATTAACTATAGCGTACATCTACGGATGTGCGCTATTTTTATACGAATTTTTAATGAAAGGGGTGAGAATATGCCAAATAAAGTAAATGTCTATGATGATGTTGACCGTACGATTCACGATGGTTGCTCGTATATTCAAAAAATAATTAAAATGGACAGTCGAGTAGAACCAAATGAAATTGCAGAAGTAACAGAAGCTCTTGCTAAGTTGGTGTCAGCAAGAGCTTTGCTAAATAGATATTAATTATTCTTTAATATCTTTGGCGATTTCCAAAACCTTTTTTTGAAAGGAGAATGAATTGAATGTGCCTAATTTTCAAGGATATTTAATCAAATTTACAAAGACAGGAAAGCAATTTCCGCATGAGCTGATTGCAGAAAGCTCCTATAAATCAACTCCGTTGCAGCGCACCGAGATAAAAGCATACCGTGACAGCAATAATTTAATGCACAGGACAACATCTCCAAACTCCAAGACCAAACTTGAATTTACTACTAAAGAATTAGATTTATCGCAAATGCAGACAATCCGAAATCTGCTTAATTCCGCTTTTGACAATTCTCGTCAGCGTAAATTACGAGTTACTTACTGGGATGACGAGTTGCTTCAATATCGTACAATGACGGCATATGTACCTGATATTACTTATGAAATTATTGAGATTTCAAAAGATAATATTAAATATTCTCCCGTGACATTTACGTTCATTGAATACTAAGGCGGTGAAAAGAGTATGGATATATCTTCTAAACAAAGAGAAAAAATAATAAACGAATTAATGTATAACAAGCTCGAAATCACGTTTCCTGACAATGACGAGGCAACGATCACCGAAGATAACATTGCAAGCGAAAGCATGACATTGAAACAAGCGGTATGTGATGAAAGCACTCTGAAATTCGGTGGGTGTATCGCTTCTGAATTTAATATTGACCTAATAAATACAATGGACAGAACATTCACACATGCTCTTGTCGGAAAGTGGATAAGTGTTAAGTTAACTCAGACTTTCCCGAGCGGAGATTATCTTCTTCCGTCTGCGACCTTATACCCGTCTGCTGATCTATTTCCCGGTGAAACCATTGTGTCAAAAGAGTTTTGGATATTCAGCGGCATAATTGACAGTGCAGAAATAAACAAGAGTGATAATAATATGCGTAATGTTGTAGCGTATGATGTAATGTCTAAGTTATTTGAGTGGGACGCAACAAATCGTTTATATGGTATTTGGAAAAGTTATCCAGATGGGTACAAGATAGGTGATTTATTTGTAATATGCCTTAATCATAACGGGCATATGGTTATAACGTTAAGTGACAGCCATTATCTTAATTCGTCTATTGCAGTAGGCACAACTGTCAGAGATTTTAAAACAATGAATAAATCTTGGTTGGAAAATTCAGATAAGATAAGTTACGGTGAAATATTAAAAAACACTTGTGAAATGATAGGTTTGTTTGGCGTTATTAAACCGGACAGCGGTAAAGGCGTGTTTACTCTTAAGGCGTTGACTGCAACAGAGGAAACATACAACTTTTACGAAGAATTTCATGCCGAGGAGTTTACAAGCACAGGTTATACAGAAATAGATGTATCTATCGGCGGAGAAGATAGAAACGCTAAAATTATGAATTTTGAACCAAACCATATACCCGACGGAGCTATCTCAAAAGTATATGATATGACGGATAATGTTATAGCTTGGCAGGAAAACGACGGAACGAGTGGTGCCACGGTTCATCGCCTCCATGACTTATTTAACGGCACCCCGGGAAAACGAATATATGATTGTGAATATACTCCATGCACGGCAACGCTTGACGGACGTTTGTGGAGAGAAGCGGGGGACAGAATACAAATAAGAGTTAATAAAACAGATGTAAACGGCGATTACTTGTACGATGAAGATGGTGAAATAATGTATGAACTTGTTAATACAATAATTTTATCCCGTACAATTACGGGAATTCAGGCACTAACAGACAAAATTGAAGCGAAAGGAATAGAATAAATGGACGCTTATGAAAAAATTAATTGGGAGGACAGCCCAAGCTCAGCCACACCTATTTCAGCCGAAAATCTTAATCACATGGACGACGGCATAGAAGCAGCGACAGAGGGAGTAACGGCTCTTGAAAAAGATGTAGATTCCCTCGAAAGTATTGTAGCCTCATTAAGCGCCGGTTCCGGCGGTACAGGCACAGTACCGCCAAATTTTTATGAATTGCTCAGCAACAAGGTAAAAGAATTTGATAAAAGGTTCTCCGACCCAGACAAATATCCAACCGCGCTTGCCGTCATAAAGTATCTCACTGATTACTATTATGACTACACAGAAATAGACGATAAGCTCGACGGCAAAGCTGATAAAGAAACTTTAAACAAGGAACTTGCTCTGCGAGAACTAATCAGCAACAAGGTCAAAACATTTGATAAAAAGTTTTCTGACCCCGACAAATATCCGACTGCACTCGCTGTTATAAATTACCTTTCGAGTTACTATTATGACTTTACAGACGTAGACGATAAGCTCGACGAAAAAGCTGACAAGTTAAAAATCACTGTTTTGTTTGATAGTAATTTCATACCAATAAAATGGGCAGGCGTTCCAGAATTAGGAGCTGGATTTGCTACAGGTAATGTAAA
>CANQMH010000074.1 GCA_947624865.1 uncultured Clostridia bacterium
TGAAAGAGAGCTGATATTTGCTATTACGCAGCCGATTGTAAGTCCGGGAATTGCCGCAGGAGTAAATACAGCGAGAATGGTAAGGACCTCTGAAACTCTGAACTGCACCGCCATTGACGCCGTACCCGGAAGCAGAGTGTTCTGCAAAATGGTAAGCGCAGCATAAAGAGCTGCGATTGCTGCCGCCTGTACAATGTACATCGTTGATTTTCTTTTCATATTAAATTCCTCCGTAGTATTTTTTTAGGGTCTGGATTTTGCGAACAGACCTGCATACATTTTGTATGCAAAAATAATATATCATAAAAATAAGCAAATTTCAATTGACTGTACAAAAAAAATACAGTACAATTATTTTAAAGTGCTGTTCAGATTTTACAGTACTCCTAAAAATGTTTTAGGATGATTTTTTTGAATATAAATAACAAAAGCTGTGTAAAAAAGATTACGGCGATTGCTGTTGTTTTTGCGTTGACTTCAGTTTTTTTGCTGAGTTCGTGCTCTGTTATTTCTGAAAAAAGCAGAAGCTCGTCACAGTCCGCCGCTACTACTGTTTCAAAAACTCAGCCGCAGACTGCTTCTCCGAATAAGCCAGAAGATTTTTACGGTTATTGCTATAATAATCTATCAAGTGATAATTTAAAAGATCTGTATTGGCAAATTGACGAATATGCCAACAAAAAATCAAGCATTAAATTTTGTGCAGACGGAGAACTATCGGGAAAACAGGTTTATGAAACTCTCTTTGCATACAAAAATGACCATCCCGAAGTATTCTGGTTAAAAAACTCTTATCAGTACTACTATGAAAACGGTAATACGCATATTTATCTTGCCTTTTCAATGAACGGTGATATTCTGGCTGACGCAAAAACAAGGTTGAATACAGTGGTTGAGAAAATAGTAAACAGCGCTCCCAAAAACGCTTCTGAATTTGAGCGTGAGCTGTACATAAATGATTATCTTTCGGATAACTGCGAATACGATTATGATGCATTAGAAAATCAGGAAATCGTTGCAAATGAAAATGATGCTTACGGTGCTCTGGTTGATAAAAAGGCTGTATGCGAGGGTTATGCAAGGGCATTTCAGCTTTTGTGCAGCAAACTTGATTTGGAATGTGTCAGTATTGTGGGAACAACCGACAACATTGCTCACCAATGGAACTGTGTAAAGATAGGCGGCAGTTGGTATCATATTGACGCAACATGGAACGATACGAAAAATGACGAAAAACATTCGGAATATGATTACTTTAATCTTAATGATGAGCAAATGAACAAGACTCACAAAGCAAACAGGCTTTTCAGTGAATTAACCGATAAAGAATCTGAAAAATATGATTATATGTTAAATATTTTCGTCCCTGAATGCAAGAGCAATGAATACAACTATTACAGACAAACCTGTGTGACGGTTTCTGACATTGAATACGGAGATAAGGCAGTAAATGCTATTGCGCAGGCGGCAGCAGATAGAGCGCCGTATTTGAGCATCGTAATAGACGAGAGTCTTGATTTTGGAAATACAACAGATAAAATTTTAAATGACGGATATATGTACGGATGGATAGAAAAAGCAAACGAGCAAAACGGATATCAGCCTGAACTAAGAACGGATTGTTTGGTTTACAAAAAGGAAAATATCGGTGTATTAACAATGAAGTTGGAATATAATTAAGCAAAGGACTGATAAAATGAAATATGACGTAAGACAATTTGAACTTTTATCTAATGAAAAAATTGCAGATGGAATTTTCGATATGAGGGTAAAAAACGATGAGCTTGCACCTCTTGCAAAATGCGGTCAGTTTGCCCATGTTTATGTTCCGTCAAAAACGCTTCGCAGACCGATTTCTGTCTGCGACAGCAAAGACGGAGTTTTAAGGCTTGTTTATCAGATAAAAGGCGAGGGCACAAAGCTTATGTCTGAAATGAAAAAGGGACAGAGCGTTGACATACTTGCACCTTTGGGCAACGGGTTTAAAATAGAAAAAGGAAAACGTTATTGCCTTATCGGCGGCGGAATAGGAGTCCCGCCGATGTTATATACTGCAAAGCAAACGGAAAATCCTCTTGTTATTACAGGATTCCGCAACAAAAGTCTTGTAATATTACAGGATGACTTTAAAGAGACGGGAGCAGAACTTGTGCTGGCAACGGATGACGGAAGTGCAGGTGTGCACGGCTTTGTAACTGATATATTAAAGGAGCGGATTGGCGATTTTGATGAGGTCTGCGCCTGCGGTCCTACTCCGATGTTAAAGGCAGTTGCGGCAGTATGCAAAGAAAACGAAAAGCCTTGCCAGATTTCGCTTGAGGAAAGAATGGCATGCGGAATAGGAGCCTGCCTTGTGTGCGCCGTAAAGGTTCGTAAAGACGGAGAAGAAATTATGCAGCACGTTTGCAAAAACGGTCCTGTCTTTAATGCTGAGGAGGTTGTATTCTGATGGCTGATTTATCGGTAAAAATTGCAGGAGTGGAGTTTAGTAATCCTCTGATAGCCGCTTCGGGAACATTTGGATTCGGAAGAGAATACAGTGAATTTTATCCTCTTAATAAGCTCGGAGGAATTTCGTGCAAGGGAATTACCCTAAAGCGCCGTGACGGAAACCCTCCCCCCCGTGTAGCGGAAACTCCGTCAGGAATTTTAAATGCGGTAGGTCTGCAAAATCCCGGTGTTGACGCTTTTATCAAAGACGATTTACCGTGGCTCAAGGAGCAAAAAACTGTCGTTATTGCAAATATAGCGGGAAATACTCCCGAAGAATATTGTAAGATGGCGGAAAAGCTCAGCGATACCGACGTTGATATGATAGAAATGAATATATCATGTCCAAATGTTAAAAGCGGCGGTGTACAGTTTGGTACAAGCTGTGAGTCTGTTGGCGCAATAACCGACGCTGTACGCAGACATTGCAAAAAACCGCTTATAGTAAAACTCAGTCCGAATGTTACCGATATTGCAGAAATTGCAAAATCGGCGGAGTCAAACGGAGCTGACGCAATTTCAATGATAAACACTTTAACAGGAATGAGAATAGATATTAACACCCGCCGTCCTATTATCCGCAACAACACGGGCGGAATGAGCGGCCCTGCGGTGTTCCCGATTGCAGTAAGAATGGTATGGCAGGTATCAAATGCAGTAAACATTCCGATAATCGGTATGGGAGGCATTTCCACATGGCAGGATGCCGCGGAAATGCTGATTGCAGGAGCGTCTGCCCTGCAAATAGGTACGGTTTTGTTTTCCGACCCGTATGCACCTATAAAAATCAACGAGGGACTTAATCGTTATCTTGACGAAAAAGGGCTTGAAAGCGTTTCTCAGCTTTCAGGTACCATAAAGCCTTGGTAATATAATTTTAATGGGTTTATATATAAACATTTTTATAATATTATAAAGGTACTTAGCATAATATAAAAAAACAAGTCCATAATAACTCTGTTGGAGGAGTTATTATGGATTTTTTACGTGCTCTGATTACTGCACCGGTTTCAATCATCGTTTTATTTTTTCTTTCAAAGCTCATAGGCAACAAGCAGATGTCAAATCTTAATTTATTTGACTATATAAACGGAATTACAATAGGTTCAATTGCTGCTGAAATGGCAACAAGTGAATTAGGTGATTTTTGGGGCTGTTTTGCGGCGCTTATAATATATGCTTTCGCTGTAATTATTATTTCTCTGATTTCACAGAAGTCAATTGTAATGAGAAGATTTTTTGCAGGCAAGGCCGTTGTGCTTTATGACAGAGGAAAAATTTTCAAAAAAAATTTCTCAACGGCAAAGATAGATATGAACGAATTTCTTACAATGCTGAGAAACAAGGGATATTTCTGTCTTGATGATGTTGAAACGGTTTTGCTGGAACAGAGCGGTCAGATGTCTGTTCTGCCAAAGGACAGCAAACGTCCTGCTACTCCGGACGATTTAAAAATACGCGTTCATCAGACACGTCCCGAAGTCGTTGTGATCATTGACGGACACATTTTAAAGGATAATTTAAAAAGCACGGGAAATAATGAGGAATGGATAAAAAAGCAGCTAAAAACTCAGAATATACGTCTTGATGAGGTATTTGCCGCAGTATGCGACGGAAATAATAATTTAAAGCTTTACGAGTGTACAGATGCAAAGCCTACAAATGACCCGTTTGAATAAAACTTATAATATAACGCTGTAGTTGCAGTCTGTTGCATATTTTTAATCATTTATTAATATTTGCAGAGCAAAAATCCACAGGTTATGTGGATTTTCTTTTTATGGCTATATTCTTCCTAAAATGTAGTCAACAGAAACATTGTATAAGTCTGCAAGCTTTATTAAATACTCTACAGGTATCGTTTGAAAACCTCGCTCGTATCTTGAATATACGGTCTGCTGTATTCCAAGATATTTTGCTATATCAACCTGTTTCATATCGTGATCCTCCCTCAGATCCTTCAGTCTCCGAAAATACATTAATATCACCTCTTATAGTATTTATAAGTACTATTGACTTTATCACGAAAAATTGATATAATCATAAAGTAGTACTTTTTAGTACTATGTGATAAAAAACTGACACGATTTATAAAATTTACGGTAAAAAAAGATTTTACAAAAGTCAGATGATTGTAAAATCTTCAATTCCGTAATTTATTACGTTTTGCATATAGCTAATAATATCTTGTTTCCTATCGTTTTTGTCAAAATCTAAGTACTTTTTACATTATATATTGACCAAATAAAAAAATTCGCTTAAAATAATAAATATATATTGCATTTTGCTGATTTTTTAGTGAAAATGCAGATATGATTATAATTTCAGATGTTTGTTTTATTAACAGGAGATTACTGCTTTGAATTCTAATAAAATTATCGAAAGTTTTAAAATAGCATTTGAAGATTTTTTGAAAGAAAAAGATTTCAAATGGTGTCAAAGATTTTTTGCCGGATGCAGCAATGATATTTTTACCCGCATTTCGCTGTATTATAATATGAATGGTTATAAAGTGATTATAGATGTAAGAGTACTTCAGATACCGCTGTTATGTGTGAGCGATAATGATATTGACAATAAATCATTATCAGGAATATCAATTAATACTGTTGCCCGGACAGAAAACAAAATGATAAAAAATGAGTTTGATATCAGGCTGACAGATATTGATGAAATCATGAAATCGTATTGCACCACTTTTGTTGAACTATTTGATAAATACTTTTCCCTTGTAACACCTGCAGATTTTCCGCGCAATATTAATATTTTACAAAAAATGTCATTAGACATAATGACAGATTGCCAGAAAAATTCAGATTTATTGTTCGGCAGATTTATCGGTATTGATTTTCTGGGACTTTCATATTATTTATATATTAACTATAATATAAAAGTTTGCAGAAAATTTGTAATGAATATTCTTAATATTTACAAAACGATGCTGTACGATAAGCTAAAACAGGGAAATATTCTGGATATAATTGAAAAATACTCACAAAAAGAAAAAGCTATGCTTGAGACGGCTTTTAAGCAATATGATTTGCTTGTGTTATTTGCGGAAGCGCTGATTGAAAACGACAAAAGTTACTTTGCGTCTTTGGACATAAGCTACAGGCAAAACAGCATTGCAAGAAAAAGATACATAGATAACCTTCTCTCCTGAAAGGTGTAATAATTATATAGACACAAAAACCTCAGAGATTTTTCTCTGGGGTTTTTGTATATGTCAGCAATTTATGACAAACTCTCAGATTCTTTAAATAAGTATATAATATTTTATTGTTGTACAAACAATTTGAATTTTATGTAAATAGGTTTATTATAATGTAATTTTTAGTTACTATTTATAAAAAATACACGAAAAATTAGTATTTAATTTTTTGAATTTGCTTGAAATTAACATATTTTTTTGGTATGATAGTATTAGTAAAAATTGTAAACTTAATTAAAATTATGTTTTTGTGTTATAAGGAGTTGAATGTATGAATTACAGCTTAAACGAGAGTCGTACTGCACTTGAACTTTTTCACGCAGGCGATGCTGTACGTGCTTACAGCTTTTTTGGCGCGCATCTCGTAAACTGGGACGGAAGAGACGGTGCTGTTTTCAGAGTATGGGCGCCAAACGCTCTCAGTGTGTCGGTTGTAGGAAGCTTCAACGATTGGAATAAAACATCTGATTTTATGTATAAAATAGATGACGGTGTCTGGGAATTGTTTATTGAGGGAATTGTGCAGTTTGACGTCTATAAATACTGTATTGAAACACCCTGGTTTGAAAAAATACTGAAATCCGACCCGTTTGCTTTTCATTCGCAAACACGTCCCGACAATGCTTCAATTGTTTATAATATTGAGGATTATGTCTGGAATGACGAAAATTGGACTAAAGCGCAAAAAGAATGTGACAAAATTAAAGAACCGATGAATATATATGAAATTCATGCAGGCTCTTGGAAAAAGTATCCTGACGGCAATTTCTTTAATTACAGAAAAATTGCCGAAGAGCTTGTTCCGTATCTTAAAGAGATGAATTATACACACGTTCAGTTTATGCCTTTAACTGAATATCCTTATGATGAAAGCTGGGGATTTCAGACTACTGGATATTTCGCAGCGACCTCACGTTACGGCAAACCCGATGATTTAATGTATCTCATTGACAAGCTTCATCAGGAGAATATCGGCGTAATTCTTGACTGGGTACCGTCAAATTTTCCTAAAGACCCTCACGGGCTTGCCCGCTTTGACGGAACGGCGCTCTATGAAAGCGAGGACCCGAAATCCGGTGAACGTCCGTCATGGGGAACGTGTCTGTTTAATTTTGCACGTTTTGAAGTAATCAGCTTTCTTGTTTCTTCTGCTGTGTTCTGGTTTGATAAATTCCATATAGACGGTCTCAGAGTAGGCGCACTGTCGTCTATGCTGTATCTTGACTACGGCAAAGAGGATGATGAGTGGATTCCTAACAAATTCGGCGGAAAGGAAAACCTTGAAGCTATTGATTTTATAAAAAGACTTAACAAGGCTGTCCATATTTTCTATCCCAACGTTATGATGTTTGCTGAAGAAAATACTTCGTGGCCGAAGCTCACGCATCCCATTGAGGAGGGCGGACTCGGATTTGATTACAAATGGAATATGGGCTGGATGAATGATATGCTGCATTATATGTCGCTCAATCCGATGTGGCGTCCGTTTAATCACGACAGCCTGACCTACAGCTTTTTCTACGCTTTTTCAGAGCATTTTTTACTTCCTGTTTCGCACGATGAGGTCTCTCACGGCAAGAGTTCACTGATTAATAAAATGCCGGGCGAATATGATGATAAATTTGCAGGAGTAAGAGCATTTATTGCATATATGTATGCTCATCCAGGCAAAAAGCTTGTATTTATGGGCACTGAAATCGGTCAGTTTGACGAATGGGATTCAAGCTCGGGAATACAATGGGATTTGCTTTCGTATGACAAGCATTCTCAGCTTAAACTGTTTTTTAAAGAATTAAATAAATTTTATCTTGAAAACAAGCCTTTTTATGAGCTTGATACAATCTGGAAAGGCTTTGACTGGATACATCATGATGACTATACAAACAGCGTAATTGCGTTTAAACGTACCGACAGCAGCGGTGATGAGATTATAGCCGTGTGCAATTTCCAGCCGACAAAGCATGAAAAATATTATATCGGCGTGCCGAAATACGGAATATATGATGAAGTCTTTTCATCTGACGCCGAAGAATTCGGCGGTACAGGCGCGTTAAACGGCAAGAATATAAAACCCGACGTAATGAAAATTCACGGCTGCAATCAAGGACTTGCTCTTACTCTGCCTCCTATGGGCGTAATTTATCTTAAATGTACGCAGGAACTTGAATATCCTGATTAATAAAACATAGTTGACAGCTAATAATATTATTAAGAATTTTAGACTGTCCGGGCAAATATACTCGCACAGTCTTATAAAAAAGATATATAATCGGAGGTAATTTTTAAATGTTTCCAAAACAGGAAGTAGTTGCTATGCTGCTTGCAGGCGGTCAGGGCTCGCGCCTTGGCGTGCTTACAAAAAAGCTGGCAAAACCCGCTGTTCCGTTCGGCGGAAAATACCGAATAATTGATTTCCCATTGTCAAACTGCGTGAATTCGGGTATTGAAGCTGTAGGTATTCTTACTCAGTATCAGCCGCTTGTCCTCAACGAGTACATAGGCAACGGTCAGCCTT
>CANQMH010000075.1 GCA_947624865.1 uncultured Clostridia bacterium
CTACCGCAAGCCAATATGCAAGCTTTCGGAAGTAACACTACCAACAACAGCTATATCAATAATACATCTTCTTCGAGCAATAGGAATATCACTATCAGTCCGGTATTTAATATTTATGACGCAAGCGACCCTACTAAAATCAGAAATGAGATTGACGGGTATTTCAGAGATATTGCGAGAGAAATTAAATAATTTTTTAAAAAAACTATTAACATTTTTGCTTATTCGGTATATACCTCGTGAGCAGCTTACCCTATCAATAATAATTTTCTACTCCCCTGCTTATGCAGAGGAATTTTTGTTATATAAATTGATATAAAATAAATTCAGCTCTGCCCTGCCCTTTTCCGGTGGGGCAGAATGATTTTTTTGGCAAGGTAAAGCCAGAATTTAAGAAAAGGAGGCACTTTTGTGATATGTACACCTACTAATGTATACCCTAACGGGCAATGCGTTGACGGCAGTAAACTGTTTAAATTGTATGCTGTATTTTATGGCGATAACTGCATTTCCGCAGTAGCAAATTTTTATGATTATGAAACAATGGAAATGTTTCCTCAACATAGAGCATTCCAGATAGAAAACGGAATAAAAAACGGAGATACTTTATCGAGCAATTCTCCAACAATATTTGAACCAAAAAAAGAATATCTTTGGAATATAAGGTTTTATGAAGAAGTAGATATAGATAACGGCTACTACCCTACTGTTTACAACAATATAGGTGTTATGAGAAGTAACCCTGTTGTCGCCGTTACTATAAATGCCTCTGATGAGGAAAGCAAGCAAAATTTGACCGAAACACAATTCCCTCTTGACGCTTTTAAGTCGGGAACAAATTCATTTAAACCTCCTTTTTATGTGTACTGGGAAGGTCACGGCAGACGTACCGTTATTTCATACACCAAGAAAACCCGATGTATTGAAATTGATGAGCCGTTTTCAAAGGACGATAAGGGAGAGTTTGTCCCAAAGAACGGTACAAAACTTTATATATCAAACATTAAAACAAACAACTATACCAAGCTGATAGAAGAAACAAATGTCGACCCTATTGAAAATGAACAGGGTGGAGAGGTTTCTACATCTGTTGTTTTTATTGAACCCGGATTAAATATAGAATTCGGCAAACATAATATAGTAGTAGGTTCGGGCGGTAACTATTATGACAGTTACTTAAAATATCTAAAGAATAATACATACTATTCAATAAAAGAGTATTGTCCTCTTTCGGGAAAACTTGTATTAAATGAAAGTATCAGTGTTGTCATTCCCCATACTTATAAGATTTATTATTCTTTTATAGATTCTCCGTATTATTATTTTTCGACAAAAGATACTCCTGTGATAACAGCTAACATTGAACTTAACGATAATGCTTTTTTGAACTGCACGGCTAAAATTGCTCACGAGGGCGATTACTCCATCGACTATTATTTTTGGGAAGTTTATGACAACGGGAACCTAATCAAACAAAGCTGTAAAATATACAGTGGCAGATTAAACTATATATTCCGTGAAATCGAGGCAGGAAAAACATACACCGCTAAAATTACGGTAAAAACAAAAGACGGAATGACTGCATCAAGCGAAGAGGTTTCATTTGCTGTACCGTATGGCTCTGATGACCCCTGCTATGGACTAAGAGCGCAAATTATTGACGATATAAATGCCGTAAAATTAACGTGGAGCAACAGAGGAGCTACGTTTTGTCACAATATCTACCGTAAGGATATGGCAACAAACAAGATTAAGTTTCTCGGAACGCTCTATACCGCTAAAAACGGTGCAGGCAGAATTACGGAATTTTATGACTACACTTGCAGGAATAACGCTGATTATGTTTATATAATGCGTCCTGTTGTGAACGGCGTAATTCAGAGAGATTTAAACACCGATATTATAACTACTAATTTTTCCGACTGGTCTATATATTTTCTTGAAGAACTTCCGTATACGTATTTAAGTTTCGTTGAAAACGAAGGAAGATACGACAAATTTAATGCCAATCTTCTTACAATGCAGGGAGATAAACGATACATTATGAGCTCAATTTGGAAGGTTCAGATACAGCGGAAAATAGATGATATAGAGCATAATATGAACCGTAACGCAAAAGAGACATACTACCACAAGCCTGTCGTGACTTATGGAGAGTCCAGATATGACTCATTCTCGCTTGAATTTTCTCTCGGTGAATTTACTTGTATGTCCGACAAAATTGAAAATGCGGATATTACCGCTTTTGATAGATGGATAACAGATGTTGACAGTAAAAAGCCCGTAATGATTAAAGACAGCAAGGGATTTGTTTGGTTTGGGCATATTGTTAAACATTCTTATTCTACCGATTACACTGTTGATGACGGGCTTATAACAATTAAAATTGATTTTGTTCAAACGGCTGACAATAAAGATGTAAGAATTCTTAAAGACACTTTGGGAGTAAAATAACGGTGGTGATTAAATGGATTTTTACGATTATTACGATACTAATTATATTAGTCTTGTTAAGGGAGAAGGAAAAAGACCGCTGACAAAAATCGAGGTATTAGACCAGAACGAACATATTTTATATGATATTACAGATGATGTTGTTGTTGACAGCGATAGTCTTTCAATCACTTATGCGCAAGGAGTTCAAGGCAAAATCAGTTTTGATATTGTGAACATAGATAATAAATATGATATTGGCGAAGACTCTCCGTTTTGGTTTAATAATAAGCTGAAATTTTACAAAGGAATTGAGGACGCCGCTACGGGAAATCGTTACTGGTTTTCTAAAGGCGTTTACGTCACGACAGACGTACATACAAACGATGTTATTATAAGTGTTGATGCTGTGGATAAGTTTGGTTTACTAACATCCGATACGGGAGCAGCTTGCTTTGAAACAACTGCGGAAGTGTATGCAGGATATAGTATACAGGATTTCTTCACTGATGTTCTTGCACAGGACAAAGGCAACGGCACGCCTACTGACCCTAAAACACCGATAATTGATTTTAACACGAGAGATATTACAATTGGCGAAGAAATAGCCTCCACATCAGGCTCTTATGTGGGCGATATTTTTATTGACGTTGCTAACAGTGTGAGGTGCAGAATTTATTATAACAACTTCGGCAGGCTTGTTGTACAGAAAACAGACTCGGATTTTTCATATTCAACTAAAGCCCCTATCTGGGTATTCAATGATGAAACGGACAAGGAATTTATATCATTTGATTTGGATTATAATTTTTCTGACGTAAAAAACAGGATTACCGTATGGGGTGAGGATTTTGACGGCAAGCCTTATGTTACTACTATTGTAGACGATAATCCCAAATCCCCTGTCAGGGTAAGCAAGGTTGGGTATCGTGTAGAAAATACGGTTGAGGATATGTTCGGATATAATCAATCTAACGTAAATTCTTTTGCGAAAATGTATTTGCAGATGAAAACAATCGTTGGATTAAGTGTAAGTGCCAGTTGTACTACAATTCCTAATTTAAACGTTGAGGACGTTGTTGAAATACACAGTAAAAAGCACAACATAAACGGCGAAAGATTTCTGATAAGCGGAATAAATTATAACGGCAGTGAAATGAAATTGTCTCTTACAAATGTAGATTATCTCCCCCAATACGAGGAACTCCAAAAATAAGGCGGTGATTTATTGGTACAAAACGCTTCTACTTTTATTGAAAAAATAGTAAACGCTATTTTGAAGAAGAATTTTAATTCTGAGAACATCTTGCATACCAAGCCTGCCGTAGTTCTTGGCTGGGACGAAAAAACAGGCAGGACTTCTGTATATTTTGCAGATGACGAAAAACAAAAAGCCTATTCTCTCCTAAATAAAACAGGAGAGATTTTGGCTGTTGACGATAATGTTAAGGTCTATTATACAAAAAATCCCGCAAAAGGCTGGATTGGAATGAGAGTCGGTATATACAATAATGTCAAAGCAACAGGCGTCGGCAGACCGTCTGAGTGGGACGAGACGAGCGAGTATTTCAATTACTATAGCAACAGAGATAAAGATAATAATTATAACCCTAAAAATGTGGCAGGAACAAAAGGACAAATAAATTATTACGCTACCGCTATGGGTTACAACAATAAATCCACAGGACAGAGGTCTTTTTCCTGTGGGTCATTTAATAAATCTCTTGGCAATGATAGTTTTGTGAGCGGCAGCGGCAATACCGTTGAAGAAGGCAGCGGTCAAAGCGTAATATTGGGCGGAAACGGCAATACCGTCAGCGGAAACGACTGTTTTGCAACGGGATCGGGGAATGCGATATACCAGAGTAACCAAAGCACTATCAGCGGAAGTTGGAATAACAGTTCAAACAATTCTGCTGTTCATTGTGACGGAGACTTTAACACTGTAAATAAATGTCGCAGTGTCAGCGTTTCAGGAAGTTATCATAATATAGATGATTGTGAACGAGCAATTTTTTCAGGATACAGAATGACTGCGTATAATGTCGATTACAGTATTATGGGAGGACAATCCAACAATGTAAAGAATACTTATAATGCCCTGATTGCAGGCGGATATAATGAAATTCAAGGCAATTTAGGCGAAACTTGCGGTCTTGTATTACTGGGAATGCACAATAAAATGGTAGGTGTGTGCAATTATTCTGCGGTTTTCGGTTTATATAATTCGGTTGACAGTTTTTTGAACGGTATTGTGTCGGGGCAGCACAACAATATAAAAAATTCGAGCAGCTGTTCTGTATTCGGAGAATATAATACTATTGAGAACGCTTATCAAGCGACATTTGCGGCTGGAAAATATTTAAAAAATTCTCCTGTGGAATATTCATCTACTGCTATTTTCGGGCAGTTTAACAATCCTCTTGCCGATTATATTTTTATGATTGGCAACGGAACAAGCGAATATAATCGCTCGAACGCTTTTGCTGTAACACAAGACGGAGTTGTTATTTGTAAATCTGTTGCACAAATAGGAGCTGACGGAACTACTGTTGAACTTCACGACACACATTTGGACTTTACTGCTGTCGGTTTAGAGAAAAATTTTTCTTGGAGTGAAGAAAAATATCCTAACAGCACAGACCCGAATTTGAATGAAAAGCCCGTATTTATACTTTGTCTTACAGGCGGTGATGCTCCTGCTTATAAGTTTATAGATATGAGCGTATTTATTTACGGCAAAGATGATACAAATACCGCCGAAACCGTTCTTTCCGATGATAACAAGTTTTCTGTTAATGTAAAAATATCTTCTGAAGAAAATAACGTCCTTATCGAAAAAAAAGACGGACTTTATGCCTCTATTCCCAATCTTGCTGTTTCGGGTGATAGTGATAATATTATCGAAGAAAAGGAAGACGGACTCTTTGCTGCTAACAGAAAGATTAAACTCATAAATCACACACCCACTTCCGCTGACCTCTCAGGCGAAGAATGCATCATAATGCAATATGACAGCGCTAATGATATTGCCGGTGCGAATACTACTTTACATAAAATTACGGGGCTTTTTTATGAAAAATAAGGGGGGGAGAAAATGGAAACTACGGAAATAATCAAAGAGCTTATGGAAATAAACGCCCGATCTAAGAAAAATGAGGAAAATATTAACGGATTGCATATCGAGATTGAAGAAATCAAAAAAGAAAATCAGGCAATCCACGATATTGCGACTTCGGTCAAGCTTATAGCACAAGATATGAGCTATGTCAAGGACGATGTCGCAGAAGTAAAAAACTCGCAATCGCAAATAAGGAACGAATTGTCGGAGGTTAAAAACAAACCTATTAAATCAAAAGCTCAATGGGTGGACAAGGCTGTCGGCGCAATTACAGGGGCGATTGGAATGGGAATTTTGGCGTACATACTTTCAGTCGTATTCCCACAAATATTCTGATTAACAAGGGGTGATTATCTTGGTATGGTTGATTAATGCTAATTATTCAACATCTTTTTATCAATTCTCAATAGACAAAGAAAGTGAGCTTGCTCTTCTTCCCCGTTATGGAATTAGCGGCAAAGGTACTTTGAATACTATAAAATCCTGCTGCCCTAATTCAAGGGCATTGTGTACGAACGGTACAATTTATGTGCTTAAAGGTGACACAAATGAATGGATAAAAATTTCTAATTCTTCTTCGGGCAGTGCAGACGGCGGTTATTCGGGGGGCGATATTCCTTCATATGAAGTTGCAACTGACGAGGAAATCAGAGATATTTTTAAAAGTGGTTCAAGCGGTTCTGATATATCCGGAGAAAATATTGCAACCGATGAAGAAATCAGGGACATATTCTCGTAACAACTTTGGATAAAACGGATAAGCCGTTTTACATATTTTTTTAATTTCTGAAAGGAGAAAATTATGGCAGTAGAAACAAATGACAAGTTCGTAAAGGTTCCGCAACTTGTAATCGTAAAAGATTATATTGACGAGCAGGACGCAAAAGGTTTCAAGACCATTTCCGTTGACAATTCGACGGGGAAAATCAACTTTTTTAAGACCGAGGACGGTTCAGGAAGTCCTGCTTATACCATTACGGTAGCTGACCTTATCAAGGACAAGTATCTTGATGGCACTAAGACAACGGTTGTAAACAAATTCGCTTGGTCTGACGCAACTTATCCCGGCTCTGCCAATCCTAATCTTGATGACAAGCCTGTTGTCGTATTTGCCGTTGCAAACGGTGACGAAACTATTTACAGCTTTGCATCTCTTGAGGCTTTGATTGATGTTTATACGGGCGTTGACGGTGAAACTGCAAAAGTAACCGTGTCTGACGACAACAAGATTACGGTTGACGTTAAGATTTCTGAAAAAGAAAACAATGCGATTACGCAGGACAACGGTTTGTTTGTTGATATTTCCAACAAGGCGGATAAGGTCGCCGATGAGTCTCGCAAGGCAGACCAAATTCTCGTTGACGACGGAAACGGCAATCCTAAAGGTTCGAGCAAGACTATAGCCGAAATGTTTGCCGAGTATACTGCGACAGACGAAGAGTTTAAAGAGGCTCTCGGTATTACGTAATCTTATTCTGTATCTTATTCTGCGTGAATTTGCGGCGGCACAACGCTGCCGCAAATCCACCGGATGAAAGGAGAAAAAATGTCTGAAAACAACAATTACGCAACTGTCGGACAAGTCGGTTTGCTAAGCGGTACGGCGGTTGAAACGAGTGTTTATAATAAATTTGTCACGGTAAATCAAGCAAAAATTCTTAATGACCGAGAACCGTCAGGGGGTTCGGGTGGCTCCGGCGGCGTTACCACGGTAGACTTGCCGACCTGCCCTGAGGCTATTTCCGTGCAGGCAGGCAATAAATGTGCAGTCTTATCCCTCACATACAGCAACAC
>CANQMH010000076.1 GCA_947624865.1 uncultured Clostridia bacterium
GAGCAATAGAAATATGTAAGAAATGGGGTATACCGTATATTGATTTGTGGAATGAAAATCCATTAAATCCTGAATTATCATTATACTACAACAGTGCTTTAGACGCAGCAGGAAATATAAATGCAGGAAAATGCTATACTGACGGACAGCATTTAACTCTTGCGGGTTATAAAAAGTTAGTTCCGCAAATTGAAAATTTTATGTTGAATATATAAATTTTAGAAAGGATTAAAATCAATGAGCGAAAATATTATCATAGCATTGCTCAGCCTTGTAGGTACACTCGCAGGAACATTTGCCGGTATAATGGCAACTTCGAAATTGTCAAATTACAGGATTAAACAGCCGGAAAAAAGGTTGACAAGCATAATAACCTGATTGAGCGTACATATGGCATTGAAAAACGCCTTGATGTACAAGAGGAAAAAATAGATGTCGCTAATCAGCGCTAAAAAATTTATCCCCGTACATTAATGTACGGGGATAATTGTATATATACAAAAACAAAATTTTTTTGACTAACATTTATTCGAATTTTTACGATATTTTACGGTTTTTTCGGTATTTTAGGCATAATAAAAGCCGCACTAAAAAGTTAAAAATTAGCTTTTCAATGCGGTTTTACGGTGGTGCGCCAACAGGGACTCGAACCCCGGACCGACCGGTTATGAGCCGGTAGCTCTAACCAACTGAGCTATTGGCGCGTGTTAATTAACGCAAGTGTTATTATATCAAAGTTTACCTTTTTTGTCAATGATTTTTATAATTAATTTATTTTATTGTTTTGATTATGGTTTTGTGTTATAATAACCTCACGCCGTTACCAAAATCAGAGATTTTGACGGCTGAGAGAACATTGAAACATAATATTGTTTGCTTGCGCAAACGGCGGCTTTGCCTCTTTCTTCGGCTATCGCCGAAGAATTATGTTATAATAACCTCACGCCGTTACCAAAATCAGAGATTTTGACGGCTGAGAGAACATTGAAACAAAATTATTGTTTGCCTGCGCAAACGGCGGCCTTGCCGCTTTCTTCGGCTATCGCCGAAGCATTATATTTATGTTGTAAAATAAATTAATTATATAATTGCAATTTAATTGTGAGGGATTTTATGGCAGTAATTAAACCATTTAAGGGAATGAGGTACAACACAACAAAGGCAGGAGAAATTTCAACGCTTTGCTGTCCGCCTTATGATATAATCAGTGAACAGCAGCGCCTTGATTATATCAGCCAAAATCAATACAACGTAATTCGTCTTGAGCTTCCGAAGGAGGGCGAAAATCCGTATTCAAACGCCTCTGACATATTAAATATGTGGAAAGAAAGAGGCGTGTTGATTTATGAGGGAAAGCCTGCCATTTATATTTATGAAGAGGAGTTCACCGCTTACGGTGAGCGCAAAAGCATAAAGGGAATTATTGCACGCGTTCAGCTTGAAGAGTTTTCAAAGGGAATTATTCTGCCACATGAGTTTACTCTTTCAAAAGCAAAAGAGGACAGATTTAATCTTATCAAATACACCAACTGCAATTTCAGTCAGATATACGCACTCTATATGGACGAGAGCCATACAACGCTCAAGACCATTGACGAGCAGTCAAGTTGCCGCTCAGCACTTGAATTTACAGACAATGACAATTTAACTCATCGCCTTTGGATTGTAACAGATGAAGATGTTATTGCAAAGTTTGAATTGGACTTTTCTGACAGGAAGCTCTACATAGCAGACGGACATCACCGTTACGAAACGGCTCTTAATTATAGAAATTACTGCAGAGAAAACGGAATTTCCAAGCAGGGAGACGCACAGGATTTTCAGATGATATACCTTGTTGATATGGAACATCCCGGTCTTGTGGTATTTCCTACACACCGCCTTGTGCGTAATTTGCCCTGCTTTGACAAGCAAAAGGTTCTTGACGAATGTCAAAAGTATTTTGAAATAACCGAGTATCATGAAACAGAAAATATGGAATCTGAACTTTCAAAGCTGTATGATGAAAGAAAAAAGGCATTCGGATTTTATTGCGGAAACAGAGAGTGGTATCTATTGGTGCTTAAAAATATAAATATTATGAGTAAAATGCTGCCCCAGTTCAGCATACCGTCGCAGCAGCTTGATGTAACGGTTCTGCATACCCTTGTGCTTGAAAAGATTCTGGGAATTGACAAGGAAAATATAGCGGCTCAGATTAATCTTACTTATACAAAATTCTTTGACGAGGCAATTTCATCTGTTGACAGCGAAGAATTTCAGTGTGCGTTTGTACTTAATCCTACAAGGGTTACTGAAATCCGTGATGTTGCCGCAGCAGGCGAAAAAATGCCCCAGAAATCAACATATTTTTATCCTAAAATGATAACGGGTATGGTAATGAATGATTTAGGTATGGAATGATGAAAGACTATAAAATGCGCCGTAAAGACCGAGAAGTTGATGAAAGTACGGCAAGGCAAATAATTTCAGATGGCGAATACGGAGTTTTGTCAACTGTCGGTGAGGACGGATTTCCGTACGGAGTGCCTGTAAATTATGCTTTTGACGGCGAGAAAATCTACTTCCACTGTGCAAAAAATTCGGGACACAAACAGGATAATCTGACTTATTGCAATAAAATATCATTTAATGTTGTCGGTAAAACTGAAATAGTCAGTGAAAAGTTTACGACAAAATACAACAGCGTAATTGTATTTGGCAAGGCTCAAAAAACTGAAGAAAACAAAAGGTATGCACTTGAACTTCTTTTAAAAAAATACTCCCCTGATTTTCTAAAACAGGGAAAAGATTTCATTGAAAAGTCGTTTGAGCATACAGATGTTTTTGAAATAACAATATTAAAAATCAGCGCAAAAGCACATAATTAGTTTTGAAAAGTTTATATTTGGGTTTTCGGGGGATAATATTATCTCCCGATTTTTGGATAAAAACATACATAGATTAGTGTTGGTGATTTTATGAAAATTCTCGTTGTTTTTACGGGCGGTACTATCGGAAGTTCAAAAATTGACGGAGTGATTTCTCCCGACAAAAGTAATTCATATGTTTTGCTTGATATGTACTCAAAAATTGATAATAGTGTTGATTTTACCGCTGTTCAGCCTTACAATATGCTCAGTGAAAATGTATGTGGAAATAACCTTGTTTCGCTCTGTGAGTGTATAAAAGCCTCGGAATTTAACTGTTTTGACGGAGTTATCGTCACTCACGGAACAGATACTTTGCAGTATGCGTCATCATTTTTGTCATATGTATTCGGTCTTTGCAGAACGCCGATAGTTGTTGTTTCGGCAAATTATCCTCTTTCAGACAGCCGTTCAAACGGTCTTGACAATTTTTGTGCGGCGGCAGATTTTATTAAGTCAGGGAATGGCAAAGGAGTTTTTGTTGCATATAAAAATTCGGGAGATATTGCAAAAATTCACCGTGCGTCAAGAGTTCTTCCCCACAGTCCGTATTCTGATGACGTCTACAGTATTTTTGATGAGGTTTACGGAGAGATTCGCAGCAGCGGCTTTATCAAGAACGACAGCTATATTGAACAGGCTGACAAAACTAAATTCAGCTTTGATAACTGTGCTGACGAGTGCTCTGACGTTATGTATATAAGACCGTATGTTAATATGAAATATCCTGAAATCACTGATGATACAAAGGCGATTTTACTTGAAGGGTATCATTCGGGCACTCTTAATACTTCGGGAAAAGATTTGAAAGATTTTTGCAGAATTGCCGATAAAAAGAATGTCCCCGTATTTCTTACAGGTGCGTGTAAAGGCTTCTATTATGAAAGCAAAACACATTTTGATGAATTGAAGATAAATGTTTTGCCTCCTGCTTCTCCGATTGCAATGTATGTAAAGCTGTGGCTTCTAAAAAGAGAGAATATTAATGATGTTTATTTACCGTGCGGCGGAGATTTTACCGAATAATAAAACGGCTGACATTGTCAGCCGTTTTATGTTTTGTGGTATAGTCTAGTTCAATAAAAAGATACCAAAGTTCAGATATGCGGCAAAAGTAACCCAAAGAAGATAAGGCACCTGAAGCCATGCCGCAGCTTTGCTTATTTTACTAAACTCTATTATCATTAAAATTATAAGTACCCATAAAAGCAAAATCCAAATAAATGATATGAAGTATGCTTCAAGATTGAAAAACAGCAGAGGCCAAATAAAGTTTACCGCAAGCTGGATTCCGTATATAGTGAGTGCCCTATTACGGTTCTCAGCTGAGGACTCATAAATAATGTACGAAGAAATTCCCATTAAAGTAAAAAGAATAAACCATACAATAGGGAAGAGAAAACCCGGAGGAGTCAGCGGTGGTTTTACTGTTTTTTCAAAGTTTTCCATTGCTCCCATAGATAATAATCCTGAAAGAATTCCCGTACCAATACTTATTGCAAGACTTATCGCAAGGTGTTTCACGTTTATTTTGTGGACTGTTGACATATTATCACCTCAAAAAAATACTCCCGCTCTAATATATGAGGCAGGAGTATTTTTTATTCTGAGCAGATTTTATGTGAGTACACTTATTTTAGTAAATTTATTACTGATATTCGCAGATATTAACCCATGAAAGCAGGAATTCGCGTTCTTCCGGTTTGCCCTTTACAGACTGCGAAGCGGCTACAATGGGAAGCCAGTTGTTTACATACTTTCGTGATGTATTTGTTTTTTCGCAGAATAGCTTCATATATTTTTCAGCAATCTCATCCTGCTTGTGAAGCCTGAACAAAAGATAAGTTCTTGCTGCGTCAGCAGAACCGTTGCCCTGTGTTACGTGCGACCAGTCGAGTATATATGGTGTACCGTCGTCTGTAATGATTATATTGCTCGGATTAAAGTCGCCGTGACAAACCTTTGAATGTTTGGGCATACCGTTTAAGCGTGTATGAAGCTCATATTTTGTAGCGGCATCAAGGTCTGCTTCGGAGATTTTGCGGTTCATTTTATCGTGAAGATTATTAAGAAGAGGCGCTTTCTTATTCAGAATACTAATCTGAATATCTACGAACATTTCAAGGTATTCATCCATTTTATCGGGATTCTCTTCCATAAGCTGTGCAAGCGTCTTCCCCTCAATATATGATGAAATGATAGCCCATTTGCCGTCAATCTTTGTAACCTCTTTAATTTTCGGAATATTAAGTCCGGTTTCTTCAACTCTCGCCTGATTTAAAGCCTCGTTTAGAATATCTGATTTCGGAAAAGACTCATCAAAAACTTTTGCGACAGAATCACCGTCTTTGTAAATAACTTTATTTTTTCTTTCGGCAAGAATATTATCTAAATTCATTGTATTAAGTTCTCCTTTCGGTGTTTGGGTAACAAGCAAAATCTATTTGCTATGGCTATATTATACAATAATATTTTTGCTTAGTACAGTAGAAAAATAGCAAAAAAATTAAATAAAACTTTGTGTAATCAGATAATATAAAAATCGGAAAATTTATGTTATCAACAAAAAGCGTATGATATTTTATACATTAGGCATAAAAATCAGATAAATTATTTACTAAACAATTGATGAAAATTTAATATTTATTTGTGCATATTTACAGTTTGTTAACAAAACAATACCCCGATACTAAAATATAGTATCGGGGTCAATTTATGAAACAGTATCAAATTAAACAGTCTCGCTGTTGTTGCCGTAATAAGCGTTGAGATACATCTGCTTGATTTCCTTAAACAGCGGATACCTTGGATTTGCACCCGTACACTGGTCATCAAATGCCTGCTCAACCATATCGTCAAGCCTGTTGAGGAAGTCCGTTTCGTCAATGCCGTACTCCTTAATGGAGTTTTTGATTCCAACGCTTGCTTTAAGGTCGTTTATAGCCTTAATAAGGTTTTCAACGCTTTCAGCATCGTTTTTGCCGGCAAGACCAAGATGTTTTGCAACCTCAGCATAGCGGGACTGTGTCTTAGGATGGTCATACTGAGGGAATGTACCCATCTTTGCAGGAACTTCAACAGAGTTAAATCTGATTACCTGCTCAATCATAAGCGCATTTGCAACACCGTGAGGCAGGTGATGGAAAGCGCCAAGCTTATGAGCCATTGAGTGGCATACGCCGAGAAATGCGTTTGCAAATGCCATGCCTGCCATTGTTGCACCGTGAGCAACCTTTTCACGTGCAAACGGCTCATTCATACCGTTGTTGTAGCAGGCAGGGAGATACTTGAAGATAACTTCAAGAGCTCTGAGAGCAAGACTGTCGGTAAAGTCTGTAGCCATCATTGAAGCATAAGCCTCAAGTGCGTGAGTAACTGCGTCAATACCTGATGCAGCAGTAAGTCCCTTAGGACCGCTCATCATATTGTCAGCATCAACAATTGCCATATTGGGCATAAGCTCGTAATCTGCAAGAGGATATTTAACGCCTGTATTCTGGTCTGTAATAACTGCGAAAGGTGTAACCTCCGAACCTGTACCAGATGAAGTAGGAACAGCGATAAAGTAAGCCTTTTCCCCCATTTTCGGGAATGTGTAAACTCTCTTGCGAATATCGCAGAAGCGCATAGCCATATCCATAAAGTCAGCGTCGGGATGCTCATAGAGTACCCACATAATTTTACCTGCGTCCATAGCTGAACCGCCGCCGAGTGCAATAATTACGTCAGGCTCGAACTTGCGCATAGCCTCAGCACCCTTTTGTGCTGAAAGAAGAGACGGGTCAGGCTCAACATCGGCAAATGTTGTATGAACTATTCCCATTTCGTCAAGTTTGTCTGTAATCGGCTTTGTATAACCATTCTTGTAAAGGAATGAGTCAGTTACGATAAAGGCTCTTTTCTTGCCCATAACATCTTTAAGTTCCTGAAGAGCTACCGGCATACAGCCTTTCTTAATATATACCTTTTCAGGTGCTCTGAACCAAAGCATATTTTCTCTCCTCTCGGCCACTGTCTTAATATTGATAAGATGCTTGCAGCCCACATTTTCTGATACCGAGTTGCCGCCCCATGAGC
>CANQMH010000077.1 GCA_947624865.1 uncultured Clostridia bacterium
CCATAGTTGCCGCTTAATATTTAATTTCTACAAAAATATATCTAAAACTTTGTCTAACTTTTTGGGGTCAGTTCATTTATAGAATAAAATCAGAAAACGATTGGCTATATAAATATTAAAATAAAAGAAAAAATGTTTAGCTTTGTTTTACGCGCTTAAATGATTCAAGCTTTGAAAAACATAACGGATAAATTACTATAAGCAGTATTAATTTTAAAAATGTTAATAAAAAGCTTATCCAAGATGAGCTGATTAATCCTGTTACCGTAGGCATTAAAGCATTTTCATAGATTATGATTAAAAGAACGCCAAAGCAACATCTTGTAACTTTCTGTATTGTAGATACATTAAGGGAAAACTTTACAAATCTTCTTTCCAAAAACCATCCTAATGTTACGCCAAGAAATCTGCCTGCATCTTTAAAACCGTCTTTCATCATCTTATTGGGGTCAACTAAAAGATTACCGTCAACATAATCCATTGGATAAGATTTAAAAGAAATATAAGCTAAGAATAAAGCAGTAAAAATTATACCGACACACGGTATGATGTAATCTCTTTTCGGGTTTTTATCAATCCATTCCCAGACTTTTGAGCCTAAGATGACTACAATTATGCCGAGTAATGTGCCGACTAATACATCCTGCGGAGTATGAACGCCTATGTAATTCCTCGAAAACATAGTGAGTAATATCATAAGTCCCATAAAAATACATAACGGTTTATATTTTCTATACCGTTCAATCACTGTTCCGTAATTAGCCGTAGCAGTTACACTGTGTCCGCTTGGGAATGAATAACCCGAAGCCTTTTCCACAGGTACAATCTTATCTGCGCGCACCCAAGGTCTGTATACACAAAATGTCAGCTTTAACACCTGCATAAAAAACCTTGAAAATCCAACGTTAAGAAACAAAAAACTTCCGCTTTTTTTGTCAACCGCCCAAAACATTATACAGGCAAGCATCCAAATAAAGATACCGTATGATAAATCGCTTATCTGCAGAAAAAATCATTAAATACTCCGCCTATAGCTTCTCTTACATCCTGTAAAAACAATAAATATTGTATGTCCATAAAATACCTCCTATATAGTATATTTTACACTATATTTTAGCATTTTGCAAGTAATTTATTACGTCGCTGACTGAATCTGATCAGACAGCCTTTCTATTAAGTGCCTGAATGTCTTAGCCATATATTATTCCTGTAAGTAAAAACAAGGCTGAATATTTGTAATAATTGTAAAACCGAAAATTATGTGTTAAAATGTAATTATAATTTATAAATAAGTTGTTGTTTAAGAAGATGAGAAAATGAAACAAAAAAATATGGATATGCTTAATGGCAGTATTGCAAGTAAGCTTCTGTTGTTTGCGCTGCCGTTGGCTGCTACAGGAATGTTGCAGCAGCTTTTTAATGCTGCCGACATTGCGGTGGTCGGTCAATATGTCGGCGCAAATGCTATGGCGGCGGTTGGCAGCAACAGTCCTATCATCGGTTTACTGGTAAACGGCTTTGTCGGCATTGCATTGGGAGCAAACGTAGTCATATCAAACTATACAGGTCAGCAAAATATAACGGGAATTAAAAAGGTAGTTCACACATCCATATTATTTTCGCTGATTGGCGGAATAGGCATTACCATTTTGGGCGAGCTTATCGCTCCTTCGCTGTTGCATTTACTGTCTGTACCTGATAAGGTATTCCCTATGGCTCTTGCGTATTTACAAATATACCTTTTGGGTATGCCTGTGATTTTTCTGTACAACTTTGAATCTGCAATATTTCGAAGTCAGGGCGATACCCGTACCCCGTTAATGTGTCTGATTATTTCAGGCATACTGAATGTGGCTTTGAATTTGCTCTTTGTATGTGTTGTCGGAATGGATGCAGACGGTGTTGCCCTTGCAACTGTACTATCTAATTTAACAAGTTCCATACTGCTTTTTATAATTCTGATGCGTCGCAGAGATGCAATTAAATTAGAAATATCAAGTATTAAAATTCACCGCACTGTATTAATGCCTATTATTAAAATAGGTCTGCCTGCCGGACTGCAAACTATGGTATTCTCTCTTTCCAATATTTGTATTCAATCAGCCATCAACAGTCTTGGTGAAGAAGTTATGGCGGCATCATCTGCTGCATTCAATATAGAAATATTAGCTTATTACCTTGTAAATTCCTTTGGTCAGGCTTGTACAACATTTGTTGGACAAAATTATGGTGCAGGAAATATTAAAAGATGTCGTAAAGTTACACAAATCAGTCTTACAATGAATATTGGAATAACTGTGGTTGTATCTTCTTTGATTCTTTTATTCGGCAAGCCGCTTCTGGGTATTTTTAACAGTGAACCTAAAATTGCATCTGTAGGAATAATAAGATTATTCTTCATTCTCGCCCCCGAGGCAATAAATGCAGTAATGGAAATTATGTCGGGCTCTATGCGAGGATACGGATATTCGCTTGTACCTGCTATAATTACATTTGCCGGTGTTTGCGGTATCCGCATCACATGGGTTTATACTGCATTTCAAATATCACCAACATTTTTAACTTTGATGATAGTTTATCCTGTAAGCTGGGCAATAACCGCAGCCGTGCTTGTAATAGCATATTTTCTGTTTATGAGAAGGTTCAAAACCAAATGTTGATTATGTATCAAGCGTAAAAACATTAAAATCACTTTGGAATAAATATTTCAAAATGATTGATAATGTCTTATTGTATAAAGCTATATAATTCTTTAGAATAGGCAGAACTGTTGCTTAAAGTAACTAAAATATCCGGGTAACCCGAATGGGTTACCCGGTTATTGTTTTTGATGTATGATTTAATTTTAATGTGTTCTTTACACGATTAAAACAATTATATTCTGCGTCTGTAAGCAAAATATGCGATAACCGCTGATATAAGAATGACAAGTACGGCAATCGCCATAGAAGAATCTCCTGTCTGAACGCTTCCGCTGCTGTCTTTTACAGCATTTGTATTGTTTTGAGTTTCCGAAGCTGACGTCGAGCTTACTGCATCTGTCGGTTTGTTTGACTCTCCGTTATTAATCTCTGTAGGTTCAGTTGCAGAACCACCTGCTGACGTATCTGTCGGAGGCTCTGTCGGATTTTCTGTCGACGGCTCAGTTGAGGGATCAGTCGAAGGCGCTGTCGGATTCTCTGTCGACGGCTCAGTTGAGGGATCAGTTGACGGCTCCTCAGCTTTGCGAACCGCCAGACTTATTTTATTGTTATACGCCCTCCAAACTCCGTCATAAGAAATCAACAACGGACCGAAGCCGAATTGCGGATCGATTTCATCGACTAAAACATAACCCTCGGGTATTGATAAGTCATCGTTGTCCACTTGGAAAGGAACAGAAAACGAACACTCTTGTCTGTCAATCATCTGGGTAAGATCATCGGCATTCCAATAGGTTACCGTATATTTATAATCTTCAGCAAATACCGGTATTTCATTGCCGTCATCGTCATAATTAACCATTTCTACATCAATAACAATTTCCTTGTCAGGTACAAGCTCACCGTTTACTTTCGATACGTTTACGGTGATAACCTCTTCCTGACTGTCAGCCAGAACACATCCGTTTAACATAGGAAGATCGTTTATTATATTGATTTCATTTTTTCCTTCTTGCAATGATATGAAACCATTAAATTCAATAAATTCCTGTCCGTGATATCTATACTTACATGGAACTATAATTCCTTCCGAAGTAGTTAATGTGATAGTGGCAGCTTCTGAAGCAAAATGCAGCTTTGTATAAAGTGGATCTGTTTCGCCTTCAGTGTCATCATAATCGCCTTTAACTCTAACTTCAAAGGTGTACTCAGTATTAACGTCCAAACTATAGAAATCAGAATTGTCCTGCCATTGATCTTCTCCTGCAATACTGTACTCACAGCCTTTTATCTCTTTAAGCTTTACATAGTTAGCTTTGATAATCTCCGCCTCCGGCTTAGGCGCCTGGGGTCTTTCTGCAACATCAGTGACAGATATTTCGGAAGCAAATCCGTAATCTTTATTTGCCGGTTTCCATAAACGATATGTTATACCTGCTTCAACTTTAAGTTGTTCACCCGTGCAGATGTGTATCTCCTTAAAACCGTCTTTGCTGCTGCTCCATACGGTGCTGCTGTCAAATGATTCATAGCTTGTCTCATCGTTAAAAACCATGCTCAAAACAGGGGCGCTTTGTCTCATTGGAACATTCACATATCCAAGCAGACTGCCGGTTTTCTTATCCCTAACACTAAATTGCTCCGGATCCGAATAAAAATCATCTGTCACCGAATAATCCGATACAGAGCCGTCGCTGAATATTTCGTTTCCATCTTTATCAAATACCTGATAAAGATTTTCGTCAAATTTGATAGTTTCAGTGTCATAATCAAAATTTATTTCTTTAAGTTTGCCTTTATTGCCGACAATTTTTATAACATATGTTGAAGAAGTTTTTCCTTCACCTGAAACTTCGATTTTTATTTCCTTGCTTTCCTCATTCTCCGATAAAGTAAACTCTTCCGACCATTTATCAGACGCAATCGTTTTGCCTTCAATCTTTATCGTATCTGAACTGCGCGGGCATAATCTTATTGAAGCCGGTTTGACAACACTAATTTCGCCTGTTTTATCGGAGCTTATTTCAACACTGCTCTTGGAGCTGCCGTCGTCAACTATCAACTCATTTAGCTGAGCCGAGGCAGCTGTATATGTACGGCTCACCTTATTGCCAAGCTTGCCGTTTTCAACTCCCCATGCGGTAATTGTGCAGGGTCTGTCAATAGTGATCGCGCCATTGTAGGTCTGAACTGCACCGCCGTCAATCTGATAATTAATTGTCTGTACGCCCTCAAGATTAAGCTCTGAGCCAAGCGCAACAGGTCCTTCAAGCAACGAAAAACGTACATTTGAAACTGCTTCTCCATCAGGTGCCAAAGGATTAGTAAATGCTTTTATACAAACGTTGCTTACAATAAGATGACTATAATCGCTATTATCATCTAAATAAGAAGAATAGTCAACAACATCAGTCCAGTTTTTTCCGTCTGCACTTACAAAACTTTCTTTGCCAAAGCCCGAATATTTAAGATTTTCTTTTTTTACATCAGTAATAGCTGCACTGACAGCTACAGGATAAACATATTCGGGATTTGTCAGTTTTACAACAACTGTAAAGGTCGTATCCTTCTTTAATTTAACCGGACTTTCAAGCTCTATTGTATGGTATCCTGAATAAGGTTCATATCCAGTTCTACCCGAATAAGCCAGCTTACCTGAACAAGGATTTTCAGCTGATGAATCCGTATAAACACTTATTTGATACTTAGTATCGACATCTGTTGTGTAAAACGAAACTGCTTCAAGCTGTTCATCGCCCTCTGAAGTAAAAATATTTGCCTCATAGGCTGTTTTGCTTGCCTGATCCGAGCTATAAAAACTGTCAGCAGATATAGATGTGTTCCAGCCCGTTATATCATACTGATAGTTTTTGGTATAGTTGTCAGCTGCTTCAAGCTGAAAGGAGGAGATATAGTGTATACTTTTATCTTCATATGACAGCCAGAAATAACCTCCGTCGCAATAGCTTGTTCCCCAGCTGTTTTGTATGAGCCATGCACCGTCATTTTGGGGACGATTTTCCTCTTTAAAATTTTCTTTCGGATAATTATCATCCCAGCCTACAATCAATACTCCATGATCACTTTCAATTTCAGTAGGACAATAGTGCGAATTTGTTTCGTTATTATAATATTCGTCTGAACTATTATAGTTTATTGTTAAACAACCGTAATCAAGCAAAACGCTTTTTATTATGTCCCGATTTGAGCCGCCATCATTATTGCCTGTAGAAGCCGGTAAAAACAAGGCATCCTGAAGATGATAGTCGGAATCATAACGCAAATTTTCAAAGGATGAAAAATCTTTATTATATTCCTTAATATAACTGTACGGTAACTTTTCGGACAAAACAGGGCCTTTCCATGCTGCCATACAGGCAGTAGAAATATAATCATTGCCTCCCATATCAAATATATTACTATCTCTCTGTTCAATATCATCAATTAAATAATTATATATCTCCGATTCTATATCTCCGCTATAGGTAAACCAACTGAGATGAGCGGGTGAGAAAGAAATTGTAGGAAATTGATTTAAAAGCCCTTAGGCAGCTGAGGATGTAGCAGAAAATGCCCAGCATGTTCCATAAAACCCCTGATCTCTCACTGCCGGCGCTTTTCCGTAATCACGCAGGTTATAGCTTTCCGGCAGCGCTGTCACATCAGCCGCACTGCTGTCTGCGTAGTTCTTGTCAAGATGGCTTAAATCAAGCATTGACGGAACAGCTCCGTCATACTTTTCCGGATCATCAACATATTCAAGGTATTCCTCATTTATTGGTGCTATCAGGTCGTCATAGTCATTATTGAGATCTTCAACGTCACCTATTTCAGTGTCATTTTGAACACTATCAATATTGTACGCTGCTGCAAATCCGGATAATGGACAGAATGTCATTAGCAGCGCGATCAACACACTTACAGACATTTGTAAAAACTTGTTTTTCATAGCTTCTCTCCTTATGCAATTAATTTATAGATTATCAATGAAAAGTTATAAAAAGATAACTTATCAAATTAATCCTATATCAATTGGTTATTTTAACATAGGATTTTTATAAAAGCAATATTTTTGCGTGAAAGGTAATAACGAGAGCGCCAAAAGACTTACAACGCTTGGAACATAGTTAAAAAAGCGGACACAAAAACAAGGAAAACCAGATAAAATAAAGTTGTTCAGCAATAAAAAAGCACCGCAATGCGGTGCATAAAACTCAATAAAATCACCGAAAAAACGGTGTATATAAAAGGACTAAGCGCCCTGAAAACTGAATAAAGGGAAAGGAGATATAGGAGGAAGTAAGAGATAAGGTTAAACTATTTAAAAAA
>CANQMH010000078.1 GCA_947624865.1 uncultured Clostridia bacterium
GAACAGGCTATAACTCCCCTCTTCTTTTCCTCATCGGAAAGCTGTGAGATTTTGTAGCCTGAACCTCTTACCTTAAACGAACCTGTAATCTGTAAATTTTCAGGCTTTAAATAAATATCGCAGTTATTGCTAATAGCTGACGCTTTAACAAGATGCGTAGGTCTTATTACGTCCTTTAATACATAAGATGCATGATAGATTTTGTCTAATGTAATCATACTACTCTTCCTTTTCCTTATTATATACTTATTAATTTTATAATAATATTAAAATAAAATCAAGTTTTTTTAAATATTGTTTGATTATATGTGATTTTTTCTATTATATAATTAAACAAAATTGCCTGCTCATCTTGTAACAAGCAGGCAATATTGCAAAATTATGAAATTGGTATTGACAATTTTATATTTTCCCTGATTATGCAAGTGAGGCACCGAGATATTTACAGCTTTCAAGTGCGTTATCATCGGGAGCGTCATTGCATATTACACTTTCGCACGCAAGAACCGCGCCGTCTGATTTACAAGCTTCCTCCCAATTTCTCATCCACTCGCCGTCACCCCAGCCGTAAGAGCCGAAGAGTGCGATTTTCTTATCCTTTAAAGCCGATTCACAGTCGTTAAACATCGGCTCAAATTCGCTTTCTTCGAGGACTTCTGCACCCATTGCGGGACATCCGAATGCAACTGCGTCAAACTGAGTAAGCATTGACGCATTAAAATCACCCGATGTAAGTAAAGAAACTTCTGCTCCGTTTTCTTTTGCGCCTTCGGCAACTGCTTTCGCCATTGCTTCTGTGTTACCTGTTCCGCTCCAGTAAACTACTGCTATTTTGCTCATTAAACTCAACCTTTCGATATTAATCAAACACGTACTGTAAGTTTTTGAAGTGACGTGCCTTGTAACCATTGGGCATAATAGATGTCAGAACATTTTTTGAATTTTGCAAATTCTTTGATTGCTTTTTCTTCATCACCGTAAACTTTCCAACAACCTGAGCATTTACAGCAATTTCCTTTATGAAGAATAAAACCGTGTACGTCTTCCGGAGGATAACCGAGAAATAAACCTATTTCGTGGGGAAATTCCGAAAGGTAGTTTACTCTGTGTTTAAGTTCCGAAAGACAGCTGTTAACGTCAAGTGAATGGTAGCCCTGACGTTTCAGCAAACGGCGTGTGTATTCATCGGATAAATCATCGGCAAGCATTGACGGGCGGAAAACATAAATCAGAACCCTGTTAATGCTGTATTTTAGCGGTATTATTTTTACTCCCTTAGGAATAAATACTCTGTTCAGCAAGCTTATTGTTCGTTCTGTTTCTTCCCTGGAGGTGTAAGAACAGCTGAACAAATTGCCCGTTTTAATCCCTGCGAGAGTCGGAGAACAATGTTTAATGATTAAATCTTCTGACATCTATATACCCCTTTGTTTATTATTAACTTCACCACAGCGATTATCCGTGAAATACTATATAATACTAATATCAGTTTTTTAAATTATTTGTGTTCAAATTTTAACTGATATTGGTATAAAACGGTTAGCATTTGCTAACTTGTTTCCAAAAAAAATTATTGCCCCTTAATATCCATATTTGTATTCATACATTAGACTGAAAGTTAAAGGGGATGCAAAACATTTTTTGCATCCCCCAAAAAATCAATTTTCGTGATGGCAGGAACCGCTCATCGGGCAGTCTGCGCATCCGCAACCGCAGGAGGATTTACCTTTTTTCTTGTTTTTAATCATTCTTATCACAATAACTGCAACTATCGCACATACGATTATCGAAACAATTATTGTTCCGATATTATTTGTGAGCCATAAAAGCATATTTTTCCACCTGAATTCAAATTAAACTTTTGTTTTAACACTTAATCTGTTTGATTCTTTGTAAGGTCTAAACAGCATATACACGATTAAAGCAACAACAGCAAATGCGAATATTGCTCCTATTATGTTTGCCTGACCTGTAAAAAGCATACCAAGCTGATAGATGATAAGTGAAACTGCATAAGCAAATACACATTGATAACCGATTGCAAAGCAGGTCCATTTAGCGGAGTTCATTTCTCTTCTGATAGCACCGATTGCTGCAAAACAAGGTGCGCAGAGAAGATTGAACACGAGGAAAGAATAAGCTGCAAGCTGTGTAAGACTTTCAAAATCAAGAACGCCGAATACGCCGACAACCTCTTCCTTAGCAACAAGACCCATAATTGTAGCAATTGTAGCCTTTGTTTCGCCGAATCCGAGCGGTGAGAAAATCCAGCTGATTGCGCCGCCGATAATACCAAGAATACTGTTCTCAAGCTCCATATCGGGATTAAATACAAAGTTTCCGCCCTCAAATCCAAAGCATGAACCTGCCCAAATAACGATTGAAGAAAGAAGAATTATTGTGCCTGCCTTTTTAATAAATGACCATGCACGCTCCCACATTGAACGAAGAACATTGCCTACGGTAGGGAGATGGTAAGCAGGAAGCTCCATAACGAACGGAGCAGGGTCGCCTGCAAATATCTTTGTCTTTTTAAGCATAATACCCGAAATAACAATTGCTGCGATACCGATAAAGTATGCGCTTGGGGCAACCCACCAAGCACCTCCGAAGAGTGCTGTTGCAATCAACGCAATTATAGGAAGCTTTGCCCCGCAGGGAATGAAAGTCGTTGTCATTATAGTCATCTTACGGTCGCGGTCATTTTCAATTGTTCTCGAAGCCATAATGCCAGGAACACCACAGCCCGAACCGATAAGCATTGGAATGAACGATTTACCCGAAAGACCGAATTTACGGAAAATTCTATCCATTACAAAAGCTATACGAGCCATATATCCGCAGCTTTCAAGCACTGCAAGGAAAATGAACAGTACAAGCATCTGCGGTACGAAACCGAGGACTGCACCGACGCCTCCTACGATACCGTCAAGAATAAGTCCTTTGAGCCAATCAGCACAGTTGATAGCGTCAAGTCCGTTTTCAACCAATACGGGAATGCCGGGTACCCATACTCCGTAGTCTGCGGGGTCGGGCATATCATCAGATTCAAGAACAGGGTCAACAAGCTCTGAGATGTCATATCCCTCTTCTGCAAGCGAATCTCCGTATGAACCGTAAGCTTCGTCAAATGCACCGAAGTCTTTTTCCTCTACTGCACCGAGAACCTCATCTGCACCGATAACACCGTTATCAGCAGCACTCTTTACTGCTTTTTCAAGATCGGCAGTAAATAAATTCTCTTCTGCAAATGCTGAGGTTGCATCCTCATACTCCGATGTACCAATGCTGAACAGGTGCCAGCCGTCGCCAAACAATCCGTCGTTTGCCCAATCGGTAAAAATCGTACCTACCGTGGTAACCGAGATGTAATATACAATGCACATAATAACTGCAAAAATAGGAAGTGCCGCAAAGCGGTTGGTAACTACTCTGTCAATTTTGTCAGAGGTTGATATTTTACTTTTGCTTTTCTTTTTGTAACAGCCTTTTATGATTGAGGCTATGTATATGTATCTTTCATTTGTAATTATACTTTCTGCGTCATCATCAAGTTCTTTTTCGGCTGCCTGTATGTCTTTTTCAATATGGTCAAGCACTTCTTTGCTTATATTGAGCTTTGCAAGTACCTTGTCGTCACGCTCAAAAATCTTTATAGCATACCAGCGCTGCTGCTCTTCGGGCATATCATGAACAGCAGCCTCCTCAATGTGAGCAATTGCGTGTTCAACAGCTCCGTTAAAGCTGTGCATAGGGATTGTTTTTGTGTTCTTTGCTGCCTCAACAGCAGCATCCGCCGCTTCCAAAATTCCCGTACTCTTTAATGCTGAAATCTCAACCACTTTACAGCCAAGCTCGCGTGAAAGCTCCTCTATATTGATTTTATCTCCGTTTTTGCGTACAACATCCATCATATTTATTGCAACGACAACGGGGATTCCAAGCTCTGTAAGCTGGGTTGTAAGATATAGGTTACGCTCAAGGTTCGTGCCGTCAACAATATTCAATATTGCATCAGGACGTTCGCCTATAAGATAGTTACGGGCTACAACTTCTTCAAGTGTGTATGGTGAAAGTGAGTAAATACCCGGCAGATCAATTAAAGATACGCCGTCATGCTTTTTTAGCTTACCCTCTTTCTTTTCTACAGTTACGCCCGGCCAGTTGCCGACAAACTGATTGGCTCCCGTCAAAGCGTTAAACAATGTAGTTTTGCCGCAGTTTGGATTACCTGCAAGAGCAATTTTAATATCCATATTCAGTATCCTCTCTCGATTAGCAGAAGCTAACCGTTAAATTAAAAATTATGGGGAATCCTCCCCATTTATCACTCAACCTCAATCATCTCGGCATCAGCTTTTCTCAGTGAAAGCTCATAGCCTCTTACTGTTACTTCAATCGGGTCGCCCAGCGGAGCTACTTTTCTTATGTAAATCTCTACTCCCTTTGTAATACCCATATCCATAATTCTTCGCTTTACAGCACCCTCACCGTGAAGCTTAACTACTTTTACGGTATCGCCTATTTTTGCCTGTTTTAATGTATTCATAATAAACCTCCTCCTGATTAATTCAGAATAATTTATATTTTTTATTTTTAAAATTTTCGCCGGAACAATCATTATACAAGTATATGCATCAATGCAGATATTATATCATAATTTTCTGAGCCATTTCCTTGCTTATTGCAACACGCGCCTCTTTAACATTAACTATTACATTGCCGCCCATCATAGTAATTACGGTAACATCGCCTCCTGCTACAAAGCCGAGATCTTCAAGATGTTTCTTGACCTCGGGGTTCCCTCCGACCTTTTTTATCATATTTGTTTCTCCCACACTTGCAAGCGTTAACGGCATCATTTTCCTCTTCCCTTCGATTTGCACTAACTATTACAAGTTAGCATTTGCTAACAATTACGTCAAAATACAGGTTAGCTCTTGCTAACCTCACTTATATTACATCATTTTCTAAACATTGTCAAGTAATTTTGAAAAAATTATATCCGCATTACCTCTTTTTGTATGATTTTATAAATATATGGTTAGTTCGTGCTAACTATTTTGTGCAAAACATTTTGATTCATAAAAATTAAAAATGTAAATTATTGAAATTATGGAATAAATATGGTATTATATTTATATACTCATATACTCAAAAAGGAGTGCTTGCAATGCAGCTTAAAGAATCAGGTGAAATGTACCTTGAAACTATATATATACTAAGCAAAAAAAGCGGTTATGTAAGGTCAATTGACGTTGGAGAACAGATGGGTTATTCAAAGCCGAGCGTAAGCAGAGCCGTAGGTTTGCTTAAAGAAGGCGGTTATCTTACAGTAGGTCATGACGGTTCTCTTGTCCTTACCGATTTAGGCCGTGAAATCGCAGAAAGGACCTATGAACGCCACACTCTTCTTTCTGAATTTTTTGTAAAAATCGGAATTGACAAGGAAATTGCCGCTGCCGACGCCTGCAAAATAGAACACGTTATTAGTTCCGAAACCTTTAACGCTCTTAAAAAATTTGTCAGAGATAAATTTCAGTAAAAGAAAATATATTGTTTTAATTAAGCCCGTGAATTTAAAATTCACGGGCTTTTTGTGCGTATTTTTAATTTATATTTTTTATTATATCATCTTGCTGATATTGCTTTTTATCACAAATATTTTTCTTATTATAAGCTTATAAAACAATGCCTCGTACAAGCTGTTGTAAGCTAAATACGAGGCATTAATTAAAATATTAACCTTATTATAGATCCTGCAAATCGGCGGCAGTAATGTCGTTTTCAAGATTATCCCTTGCAAGGTCATTATCAATTACGGCATAAACATCTGAAATCGGTTTTTCGGCACTGTGATTATGCGAAAAGGGCGTTGTATGGAAAACCTTTTGACTCGGCGAATGAGTACCCGTGATTATGGGACATACATGGTCTTTGCAGTGTTTTGCCTTGCCTTGAATTTCGGGAACCGCCGCAACATCATTTTTAGGCTGTGTATGCGTTCGCCCAATGCGATTCATACCCTTTTTTGCCATTTATATCACCTCAGTTGTAGTTTTCCAATATAAATGGATTATATACTGTTGTATTCGTTTTTTCTATCGCCGTTATTTTATTTCAAATACTCCCTAAAGAAAGACTCCATTTTATTGAAGGGAATTACGTCCGTTTTATCATAAAGATCTGTATGAACTGCATTAGGAATAATCATCAGTTCCTTATTGTCTGAATAAGGATTATCCTTTACCATCGCCGCAAAGGCGTCGCGGCTGAAATAACAGGAGTGCGCTTTTTCTCCATGAATCACCAAAACAGCACTGCGAATTTCATTGCTATATTGTAAAATAGGCTGATTTATAAATGACATACAGCCGATTATGTTCCAGCCGTCGTTAGAGTTACCGGAACGAATATGATAGCCTCTGTCTGTCTTGTAATAGTCATGATAATCTTTTATGAAAAACGGTGCGTCCTCAGGTAGTGGATCTACAACACCGCCTGCTCTTGAATATGTTCCTGACTTATAATCAACTATTCGTTGAGCATTGAGTGCTTTCTTGTTCTCATACCGCTTTTCTTCGCTGTCGTCTGCATCAAAATATCCTTTTGCATTTACACGTGTCATATCATACATGGTAGAGGATACTGTCGCCTTAATTCTTGTATCAAGAGCCGCAGCATTTAATGCCATACCTCCCCATCCGCATATGCCGATGATACCGATTTTCTCAGGGTCTGCATTTTCCTGCACAGAGAGAAAATCAATTGCCGCCTGAAAATCCTCTGTGTTAATGTCAGGCGACGCCATATATCTCGGCTCTCCGCCGCTTTCACCTGTAAATGACGGATCAAAT
>CANQMH010000079.1 GCA_947624865.1 uncultured Clostridia bacterium
CACCGATGAGCAGCTTGCGGGGTTTGCCGCATGGCAGCCGGAGTACGAGAAAGCATGACGGACAAAGAGAAATACGGCAAATCGACCTTCTTGACAGGAAGGAAGAACATGACTTGCGCTAATTGAATTGTAGAAAAATATATAAAGGAACTCCTCACCTCCAATGTGTAAGTGAGGAGTTCCTTTCTGCCCTTATGCCTTTATTTCCAATCCGTCCTTGAAGGTAAATCGCACGTCCTCTTTGGAGTAGACCGTCACGAAATCCAGCAGCGCACACCAGAGGGCTGGCTCTAACCGCTCCACCAGGGTGTTCTCGCCGGGGTTCCGACGCGCGCGGTTGTCCCTTGGAACTTGTTCCGATTTCGGGAGCGGGTGCGCTTCATCAATTGGAACACTCCTTCGGAACGAAAACATACTGCGGCCCGTAGAGCGGAATATAAACATAATATTAGTATTATAATACTATATAATATGAATACCATTACGTTTTAGAAAATTTTACTATATTCCATTATTAATCCCTTGCAATCAATTTGACTTATTGTATAATTTGCAGTAATTCCATTTATTTATAATGTACAAATTTTGTAAAATTATTGCAAAACTATAGATTTTTTTTAAAAATGTGTTATTATATAAGTGTATAAACGCAAAATTATACACTGCAAATACTGAGGAGATGATGGATATGAGCTGCAATAAAATTATTACTATTACAAGACAGTATGGCTCAGGCGGACATGATATTGGCAAAGCGCTTGCAAAGAAGCTTGAAATTCCATTCTATGACAAAGAGTTAATTTCTATTGCCGCAAAAGAAAGCGGAGTATCTCCAGAAGTATTTGAACAAGCTGACGAAAAAGCAACTAACAGTCTGCTTTACTCGTTATCCGTAGGACTGTACAACTACGGCAACGGCTTTTCGTCAATGGGCGATTTGCCGGTAAATGACCGCCTTTATATTTTGCAGCACAAAATTATAAAGGAACTTGCCGAAAAGGAAAACTTTGTTGTTGTCGGAAGATGTGCCGACTATGTTCTGAAAGACAATCCGAATCTTGTGAAGATATATATTTACGCAGATATAGACAGCAGAATTAAAAGAGCTGTTGACCGGCAAGAAATTGATCCTGCACGCGCTAAACAGGCGGTATTAAAAGCAGACAAAAACAGGGCAAATTACTATAGTTTTTATTCAGGTAAAAAATGGGGTCTGGCTGATAATTACGATTTGTGTATTAACAGCACTTATCTTACAACAGAACAGGCTGTAAAAATGATTGTAAGTTATATTGACATTCTTAACAAAAAATAATTCTCATAAGTGACCATTTCCTGAATATACTATATTGTTTATTAAGGAGGTGTTCATATGAAGTTTGTTGTTATGGATCTTGATGATTTTATTTTTGGCAACGAAGAGTGGCATGAAAGTGAAAGATAATTGAGTGAAATTTGAATGTGAAGAATTAAATTTTATTTAAAATTATTTTCAATTGACATAAAATCACAAAAAACGGCGGATACAAGTTAATGTATCCGTCGTTTTTAGTGTGCCCTTAAAACGAAACGAGGGCGTGCAATATAATTATATGCAAGAAATCCATTATTATTCATTGTTGCCTATAAAAGACAACGGGTCTGCATATTTGCCGTCAATTTTCACGGCTGCGTGTATATGATTTTTATCGCTTGCCTCAAACGGAACAGAACCCACCGTTCCGATTTTTGCACCTGCATCAACAGAATCGCCTTCTTTTACATTGACAGCACCGAGTCCGCTGTAAATGCAAACTGCATTATTTACCGATATTTCTACGGTTTTTCCGTACATTTTGTCCTCTTTTACCTTAGTCACAGCACCGCTTGCCATGGCGCAGACATCTTCTCCGAGTTCGCCTGCAAAATCAACACCAGTATGAGGCTTCCAAACATTAAGAGTTTTAAAATAAACGCTGTCTGTGCTGTACTCCCTAATTACATTGCTTGATTTCAACGGATATGTCAAAGTCAAATCAGTTGACAACATTGTTTCAAGAGCATTTTTTGAATTTTCTTCTGTAGGCTCGGTTACTTCGGGCTTGCTTTCAGCCGTTGCGTTTGCCGTTATTGTAGGAACTGTTACTTCAAGTTTCGGTTCAGGAGGAGTTTCAATTACTCCTGTTACATTTTCATTTACCTGCTTTGCTTCTGCTGTAGTGGTCTGCTCTTCTTCTGTTGTGCTCGGTACGGAAAGTGTGTTATATGTTGAATATACAGCCATACAAACTGCAATCAGACAGATCGAAAACGCTGTGTAAAAGCCTATTTTTTCTCTGCGGCTTCGCTTTTTGCGCCTGTTGTTTCTGTTATAATAATCGCTCATAAAAGCACCTCCGCAACTATTATTGGCACAGGTGCTAAATTTATACAACAAATTTAAAATTTCTAATAATGATTATAAAAACGGAAAATAACATTTATAAAATACTTTTGCATTTCTTCATAAATAAATATGCCGTAAAGCCTGCAATAATCCTTGTTGGCTTTACGGCGATTAAATTTCTTTATCCTACAACAGTGTATCCTTGTTCCTCAACAGTTTTTTTCAGAATATCAAAGGAAACATCTTTACTTAGAGTAAGCTCAGCAGTTCCTTTTTCGTGGCTTACAACAGCCGAATCAACTTCGGGCAGTTCTTCAAGCGCCTTTTTTACTCTTGCCTCGCAGTGAGGACACATCATACCTTCAATTTTTAAGGTTTTTTCCATTTTAAATTTCTCCTTTATTATATTTTTATATTTTTTACCACTGCGGATTTTGACAAAATTAAGCCGCAGTGCATTTGAAACAACGCAGAAACTCGACAAACTCATAGCCGCAGCGCCAAACATAGGATTTAATCTCCACCCGAAAAGCGGTATAAACGCACCTGCGGCAAGCGGAATGCCGATCACATTATAAATGAACGCCCAAAACAGATTTTCGTGAATATTTCTTAGTGTTGCCCTGCCAAGACGAATAGCGGCAGGTACATCGCTCAGACGGCTTTTCATCAGCACTACATCCGCCGCTTCGATTGCAACATCGGTTCCTGCACCTATTGCAATTCCTATATCTGCGCTTGTAAGCGCAGGAGCATCATTGATTCCGTCACCTACCATTGCAACCTTGCCCTTTTGTTTTAATTCACGAATAACGCTTTCTTTGCCATCGGGCAGAACGCCTGCTATAACCTCATCAACTCCGGCCTGAGTTCCTATAGCCTTTGCGGTTTTTTCATTATCTCCTGTGAGCATAACAACACGTATGCCCATATCCTGTAATTCCTTTACAGCCTGTGGACTGTCCTCTTTGATTACGTCTGCTACTGCTATTATTCCCAGCAGATTTCCGTCTTTGCTGAAAAATAGCGGAGTTTTCCCCTCTGCGGCAAGTTTTTCGGCGGCAGCTATTATATTATCGGGAATTTCTGCTCTATCAGCTATAAAGCGCAAATTACCAGCAAATAATTCTGAATTTCCGAACGTTGCTGATAAACCGTTGCCCGGATATATTTCAAAATTTTCCACCTCGTCAGGCGTAAGATTTTTTTCTTCTGCTTTTAACAAAATAGCCTTGGCAAGAGGATGCTCGCTTTTAGCTTCAAGCGCAAAAGCTGTTTTTAACAGTTCTGTTTCACTCACGGCACACGGAATTATATCGGTAACTTTCGGTTCTCCGCTTGTTATTGTACCTGTTTTGTCAAGGGCAACGATTTTAATCTTTCCCGATTCTTCAAGCGAAACCGCCGTTTTATAAAGTATTCCGTTTCTTGCTCCTACTCCGCTTCCTACCATAATGGCAACAGGTGTGGCAAGTCCGAGCGCACATGGGCAGCTGATAACAAGCACCGAAATTGCCCTTGCAAGCGCAGAGCCTATCCCCTCTCCTATCAAAAGCCAGATAACGGCAGTAACAAAAGCAACGGCAATTACAGCAGGAACAAATACTCCCGAAACCTTGTCGGCTACTTTGGCAATTGGAGCTTTTGTTGCCGCCGCGTCACTCACCATTTTTATGATTTGAGAAAGAGTAGTGTCCTCTCCAACACGTGTTGCTTCACACTTGATAAAACCCGACTGATTTATTGTTGCGGCAGACACCAAATCTCCCATATCTTTATCAACGGGAATACTTTCACCTGTAAGAGCTGACTCATTTACCGCACTGCGCCCCTCAATTATCACACCGTCAACAGGTATGCTCTCGCCGGGACGTACAACAAAAACATCGCCCTTCTTGACCTTTTCAATCGACACCTCGGTTTCAACTCCGTCAACTATCAAAGAAGCCGTTTTGGGGGCGAGTTTCATCAGACTTTTTAACGCGTCGGTGGTTTTTCCCTTTGAACGTGCTTCGAGCATTTTTCCAACGGTAATGAGCGTTAAAATCATCGCCGCCGATTCAAAATAAAATTCGTGCATATATGACATTACAGCGGTCATATCACCTCTTAGCTGTGCAGACGTCATAGCAAAAAGCGCGTATGTGCTGTAGATAAACGCCGTACCTGCTCCGAGCGCAACAAGCGTATCCATATTAGGCGATCTGTGGATAAGTCCCTTAAATCCGCTGATGAAAAACTTTTGATTTATGACCATAACCGCAGCAGTCAGCAATAGCTGAACAAGCCCCATTGCTATATGATTATTTTCAAAAAATGGCGGAAGCGGCCAGTTCCACATCATATGTCCCATTGAAAAATACATAAGAATTACAAGGAAAACAACTGACGCTATAAGCCTTCGCTTTATCGCAGGGGTTTCTGTGTCTTTAAGAAAATCATCATTATCAGCAGTCTGATTTTTGCTTTTTTCGTTTCCTTTAAGAGAGGCGCCGTACCCCGCGTTTTTAACGGCTGCAATTATCATTTCGGGCGGTGCTGTTCCCTCTACTCCCATAGAATTTGTAAGCAGGCTAACCGAACAGGAAGTAACTCCGTCAACCTTAGACACTGCTTTTTCAACTCTTGCGCTGCAGGCAGCACAGCTCATTCCGGTAACATTATACTGTACCATATTCGCACCTCCTATTTCATCAGTTTTTTTAACGTATCGACAAGCTCGTCAATTGTTTCATCTTTTCCATCTTTTATGTCTTGTGCAACACAGGTGCGGATATGATTGGAAAGCAATTCTCTTTTAAAGGCATTCAAAGCAGCATTTACCGCTGCAACCTGAACCAGTATATCCGTACAATAGACATCCTTTTCAACCATTCCTTTTATTCCCCGTATCTGTCCCTCAATTCTGTTGAGCCGATTAAGAAGTTTTTTATATTCATCTTCGCTTCGCTTTTTAGTTTTGTGACTACAGCATTCTTTTTGCATATAAATACCTCTTTTATAAAAGAAATACCCCCATAGGGTATTTTCATTATATACCCCCATAGGGTATTTTCATTATATACCCCCAATGGGTATTTGTCAATAAAATATTTTATATTAATATGGATATATTTTGAAATAAATTTCATATTAAAATATTTCCAAATCAAAACAGGCTTATGCGCTTACTACTATTCTAATTATATATTGCATTTTCTGATTTGAAAATGTTTGAAATTACGGAATAAATTGTGGGTTGAATGTGATATGCGCTTATGTTAATATTTCATTACGATAACTCCCCGTAAACAAACTTAATATACGAGGGGGGTCGTACAAACATTTTTGAAAGGAGATTTTTTATGAAAAAATTAACAAAAGTTATTTTTTCAACTCTTACATGCTTTGCAATTTTATCAAGTACTGCTGTTTATGCCGAAGCAAAAAACACTTCATGTAATTCGGCTAATTCCGAATCAAATAAAAATTGCGTTATAAGTAATTTTCAGAATGATTGTCCTCAAAATGAATATATTAAATTATTATTTTCAGATAAGTTTTGCTTTAAATTAAGCAAGCTTTGTGATATTCTGAATTCTGCTTGTCCACAAATAGTTTTTGAATATAAAAATTCATGCGGAACAACTGACCCTACAGACTGTTTGCCGTCCTTACCGTCAGAAAGTCCCGAAATACCGACTGAGCCGATAGTTACTGAACCTGCTTCTTCTGAAACTCCTGAGGTCACTACTGAACCAGCTGAGTCAGAGCAGCCAACAGAGCCTAAGACTGAGAAACCAACTTATCCTGAAATTGTGACTGAGCCTGCAACAAGACCTACAAATCCTTTCGCTCAGCGTCCTCAGCAAACTCAGCCGACTACCGCACCTAAAACAGAGTCCAATAACTCTCAAAATAATTTCAATGAAGAATATGCAGACGAAGTTATCCGTCTTGTAAATATCGAAAGAGCAAAAGCAGGGCTTTCACCGCTTGCAAAAAGACAGGACGTTACCGAAATTGCAGAAATCAGAGCAAAAGAAATTACACAGGTATTTTCTCACACAAGACCTAACGGAACCTCCTGCTTTACTTTAGCAAGAGAAAGAAATGTTTCCTACAGAAGTGTAGGAGAAAACATAGCCTATGGATACAATTCTCCTCAGTCAGTAGTACAGGGATGGATGAATTCGCAGGGTCACAGAGAAAATATTTTATCTTCCTCCTTTAACGGCATTGGTGTTGGATGCTACAGACAGGGCAACACCTTATACTGGACACAGTTTTTTATTGGAGCATAATTAATACATCATTGTTGATCTTATAAAAACAATATATAAGCAGTACCTATTATAATAAAAAAGCATAAAAAACAAAAAAGCCAATTGGTTTGAAATGCACCCCTCCTGTTAGACATTGTGATACAATGTTTAACAGGAGGGGTGATTTTTATGCCTAAAGGAATAC
>CANQMH010000080.1 GCA_947624865.1 uncultured Clostridia bacterium
CTCTCTTACGAATGACGTAACGGCAGGAAGGATGTTCTTCTTAGCCATATCAATCATTGTAAGCGCCTCAATATTGATCTGCTTTGAGTAATTCTCAAGCTCGATTTCATATCTTGCGCGAACTTCCTCTTCAGAACAGATTTTGTTCTTAACAAAGAGGTCGATATTTTTCTTGTCAACAAAGTGTGCTACTGCTTCCGGGAGTGACTTAAGATTTAAAAGTCCTCTTCTTTCAGCCTCAGCTACCCATTCCTCGGCATAGTTGTTGCCGTTGAAGATAATAGCCTGATGCTCTGTAAACGTCTTTTTAATAAGAGCCTTTACAGCAGCTTCCATATCTTCAGCATCCTTTAACTCATCATAGAACTGTGAAAGCTCCTCAGCAACCATTGTATTTAAAATATAGTTAGGACAAGCAATGTTGAGCGATGAACCGAGGGCTCTGAATTCAAACTTGTTGCCTGTGAAAGCAAAAGGCGAAGTACGGTTACGGTCTGAATTATCCTTCATAAAGTCAGGAAGAACCTCAACGCCTGTCTGCATTTTTACTTTGCCCTTGCTTACATACTCTGTATCATTGATAATTGAATCAACAAGTGCTCCCAAGTCATCTCCGAGATACATTGAAATAATAGCAGGAGGTGCTTCGTTTGCGCCGAGACGGTGGTCATTGCCTGCTGAAGCAACTGTAATTCTGAGAAGATCCTGATACTCGTGAACAGCCTTTACGATAGCAGCAAGGAAAAGCTGGAACTGAATATTGTTTTCAGGCTGTTTTCCGGGATCGAGAAGATTTTCTCCGAGATTTGTTGAAATAGACCAGTTATTGTGCTTACCGGAACCGTTTACGCCTGCAAAAGGCTTTTCGTGAAGAAGACATACAAGACCGTGTTTCTCGGCTGTTTTCTTCATAATTTCCATTGTAAGCTCATTGTGGTCTGTCGCAATATTGGTTGTTGAAAAGATAGGTGCAAGCTCGTGCTGTGAAGGAGCAACCTCGTTGTGCTTTGTCTTTGCAAGAATTCCGAGCTTCCAGAGCTCTTCGTCAAGGTCACGCATATATGCGGCAACTCTTGTTTTTATTGCGCCGAAGTAGTGGTCGTCAAGCTCCTGTCCTTTGGGAGCCTTTGCGCCGAATAGTGTTCTGCCTGTATAAATAAGATCCTCTCTCTGGTCATACATTTCCTTGTCAATAAGGAAGTATTCCTGTTCAGGACCAACCGTTGTTGTAACTCTTGTAACATCTGTTTTTCCGAGCAAATGAAGAACCTTTACAGCCTCTGTACTGATTCTTTCCATTGAACGGAGGAGCGGAGTCTTTTTATCAAGAACCTCGCCTGTATAAGAACAGAATGCTGTAGGAATGTAGAGCGTACCGTCCTTAACAAATGCATAGGAGGTTGGATCCCATGTTGTATATCCTCTTGCCTCAAATGTAGCGCGGATACCGCCGCTGGGAAAAGATGAAGCGTCAGGCTCGCCCTTTACAAGTTCCTTGCCCGAAAACTCCATTATTACCTGACCGTCGCCGTTGGGGCTTATAAAGCTGTCGTGTTTCTCGGCTGTAACGCCTGTCATAGGCTGAAACCAGTGGGTGTAGTGTGTGCAGCCCAATTCAACTGCCCAGTCTTTCATTGCGCTTGCTACTACGTTTGCCACGCTCAAATCAAGCGGTTCACCGTTTTGAATGGTCTTTTTAAGTGCCTTGTATGTTGACTTGGGAAGTCTTTCCTGCATTTTTTGGTCATTAAAAACCATACTGCCGAATAACTCAGGTACTTTTGCCATTTTTATTCTCTCCTATCCGAAATAAAAATTTGACCTAATAAACAGAAAAGGACACTGTAAGCACATTGCCTACAGCGCCCTTGCTGTCGTCATTGTTGTTAGTATATTCTCTTTTTTCGGATTTGTCAATAGAATTTTCAGAAAATTTTAAAAAATTGCAAGTTTTATTAAATTTCCTGCAAAACCGTCTTGCAACAGCCTGTACAATTGCGCAAAATAAACAAATGTCGGTTTTTTATGAAAGTTCCACGCAATAAAGTTGCAATTTCCTGTAAAATTCTCTTGACAAAGCCCAATGTTAGGTTATATAATACAGACACGGCTTGTTAGCTTTGTATATTTTTCGCAAAATGCAGGATTTGCTAATCAAAATTGCAAAATATGATATGAACCAACTGTCATTTGTGCCGATGTGTAATTCATACATATTATTATATATTACGTGTTAAGCAAATTTTTTATTATGATAATCAGGTATTCAGGAAAGGATGATTATTGATGGGACAAACAGAGAACAGACAAAACTGCAAAAGTCTTTATTCTCCAAGATTTGAGCATGATAACTGCGGTATCGGAGCTGTTGTCAATATTAAAGGTATTAAATCTCACGACACCGTAGCCAACGCTTTGACTATTGTAGAAACCCTTGAACACAGAGCAGGTAAAGACGCAGAGGGCAAAACAGGAGACGGCGTAGGTATTCTGCTGCAGATTTCCCATAAATTTTTCAAGAAAGCTGCAAAGGATATTGGAATTAAACTTAATTCCGAAAGGGATTATGCAGTTGGTATGTTCTTCTTCCCCCAAAACGAACTCGCAAGAAATCAGGCCAAAAAAATGTTTGAGATTATTGCGGAAAAAGAGGGTCTTAATGTTTTAGGATGGAGGAACGTCCCCTCAGACAACAATGTAATAGGCAAGCGTGCGCTTGACTGTATGCCTGCAATTATGCAGTGCTTTATACAAAGACCGAGCGGCGTAAAAAAGGGTCTTGACTTTGACCGCAAGCTATATGTTGCAAGACGAATTTTTGAGCAAAGTAATGAAGACACATATGTAGTTTCACTTTCAAGCAGAACTATTGTATATAAAGGTATGTTCCTTGTAGGCGACCTCAGAAGATTTTTCACTGACCTTCAGGACAATGACTATGAATCGGCAATCGCCATGGTTCACTCAAGATTTTCAACAAATACAAATCCGAGCTGGCAGAGAGCACATCCTAACAGAATGATTGTTCACAACGGAGAAATCAACACAATCAGAGGCAATGCCGACAAAATGCTTGCGCGTGAAGAAACCATGCGTTCCGAGCATCTTAAAGGCGACCTCGACAAGGTTATTCCCGTTGTAAACACCGAGGGTTCAGACTCGGCTATGCTCGACAATACGCTTGAGTTTCTCGTTATGAGCGGTATGGATCTTCCCCTTGCCGTTATGATCACGATTCCCGAACCTTGGGACAATAACGGCACTATGTCGCAGAAGAAAAAGGACTTTTACCAGTATTATGCAACTATGATGGAGCCTTGGGACGGCCCTGCCTCCATTCTCTTTTCCGACGGCGATATTATGGGTGCGGTGCTCGACAGAAACGGTCTGCGTCCTTCAAGATACTATATAACCGATGACGGCAACCTTATCCTCTCGTCCGAGGTAGGAGCACTTCCTATTGAACCGTCAAAAATTGTTACGAAAGAAAGACTTCGCCCGGGCAAGATGCTGCTTGTTGATACTGTTCAGGGCAAACTTATTGATGATGACGAACTAAAAGAGTATTACGCCTCAAAACAGCCTTACGGCGAATGGCTTGACAGCAACCTTGTATATCTTAAGGATTTGAAAATTCCCAACGCAAAAGTTGAGGAACATTCGCACGAAGCAAGGAAAAGACTTCAAAAAGCATTCGGCTACACATATGAAGACGTTATGACTTCTATTCTGCCAATGGCTAAAAACGGCAGCGAATCAATCTCTGCAATGGGCACCGACAGTCCGATTGCTGTCCTTTCAAACGAGCCTCAGCCGCTGTTCAATTACTTTAAGCAGATGTTTGCTCAGGTTACAAATCCTCCGATTGACGCAATCCGCGAGGAAATAGTAACTTCAACAACAGTTTATATCGGCGAGGACGGCAACATTCTTGAGGAAAGACCCGAAAACTGCAAGGTTATGAAAATACATAACCCGATTTTAACTTCAACCGACATTCTCAAAATCAAAAATATGAGAATAAACGGTTTTAAGGTTGCAGTTATCCCGATTCTTTATTATAAGAACACAAGGCTTTCAAAAGCTATTAAAAGATTATTTATTGAAGCAGACAAAGCTTACAACGAGGGCGCAAATATTCTTATCCTCTCGGACAGAGGCGTTGATGAGAACCACCTTGCAATCCCGTCGCTGCTTGCCGTATCTGCTATACACCAGCACCTTGTTGCGACCAAAAAGAGAACCTCTCTTGCAATTATTCTTGAAAGCGGTGAACCGAGAGAAGTTCATCACTTTGCAACTCTGCTCGGCTACGGCGCAAGTGCAATCAATCCGTATCTTGCTCAGGAAACGATCCACGAGCTTATTAATGATGATTTGCTCGACAAGGACTACTACGCAGCAGTTGACGACTACAACAGCGCCGTTCTTCACGGTATAGTAAAAATTGCGTCAAAAATGGGCATTTCAACCATTCAGTCCTATCAGGGCTCGCAGATTTTTGAGGCAATCGGTATTGGCAAAGATGTAATTGACGAATACTTCACCGACACCGTAAGCAGAATAGGCGGTATTACAATTAAAGACATTGAGGATAATGTTGACAAACTGCACACCTCCGCTTTTGACCCGCTCGGTCTCAGCGCAACTACAGAGCTTGAATCAAGAGGAAGCCATAAATTCAGAAGCGGAAAAGAAGAGCATCTGTACAATCCTCAGACCATACATACGCTCCAGATGGCAACAAGAACAGGCGACTACGAACTCTATAAAAAGTATTCGCATATGATTTCGGAAGAGATGGATCCTGTAAACATAAGAGGTTTGCTTGACTTTAAATTTGCCGATAAACCTATTCCGATTGACGAGGTTGAAAGCGCAGAATCAATTGTAAAGCGCTTTAAAACAGGCGCTATGTCATACGGCTCAATTTCTCAGGAAGCGCACGAGGCATTGGCGCTTGCAATGAACAAGCTTCACGGAAAATCAAACTCCGGCGAAGGCGGAGAAAGTCTTGAAAGACTGGCAACAAAAGGCACGTCTGAAAACAGATGTTCCGCTATCAAGCAGGTTGCTTCGGGACGTTTCGGCGTAACCTCAAGATACCTTACTTCTGCGGATGAATTACAAATTAAAATGGCTCAAGGCGCAAAGCCAGGCGAGGGCGGTCATCTTCCCGGCAAAAAGGTTTATCCGTGGATTGCAAAAACACGTCACTCCACTCCGGGCGTATCGCTTATCTCTCCACCTCCGCACCATGACATTTATTCAATCGAGGATCTTGCACAGCTTATTTACGACCTTAAAAACGCAAATAAAGATGCAAGAATTTCCGTCAAGCTCGTTTCCGAATGCGGCGTAGGTACTGTTACGGCAGGCGTTGCAAAAGCAGGCGCAGGCGTTATCCTTATATCGGGCTACGACGGCGGTACAGGTGCCGCACCGAGAAACTCAATCTATAACGCAGGACTACCTTGGGAGCTTGGTCTTGCAGAAGCACACCAGACGTTAATTATGAACGACCTCAGAAACAAGGTCGTTATTGAAACCGACGGAAAGCTTATGACAGGACGCGACGTTGCAATTGCCGCAATCCTCGGTGCAGAGGAATATGGATTTGCTACTGCTCCGCTTGTAACGCTTGGATGCGCAATGATGAGAGTATGTAATCTTGACACCTGTCCGTTCGGTGTTGCGACACAGAATCCTGAACTCAGAAAAAGGTTTATGGGCAAACCCGAACACGTAATCAACTTTATGATGTTTGTTGCCGAGGAACTTCGTGAATATATGGCAAAGCTCGGCATAAAAACAGTTGATGAGCTTGTCGGCAGAATTGACCTTATCAAACCGAAAGAGGGAATTTCAGGCAGAGCTGCCGAGGTTGACCTTTCAAATATTCTCAACTGCGGCTTTGCTTCTGAAAAAATCGAATATGCCAAAAAGAGCCTATATGACTTTAAACTCAGCGAAACTCTTGATGAAAAGATATTATTAAAAGAGTTTAAGACGGCGTTTGCAAAGGGCACAAAGAAAACAATTGAATTAAATGTAAAGAATACCGACCGCTCATTCGGCACAATCTTCGGTTCTGAAATCACTAAAAAGTATTACAATACTCTTGAGGACGATACCTATAAAATTATATGCAACGGTTCGGGAGGACAGAGCTTCGGAGCTTTCATTCCTAACGGTCTTACTCTTGAACTTGTCGGCGACAGCAACGACTATTTCGGAAAGGGTCTTTCAGGCGGCAAGCTTGTGGTTTATCCTCCTAAAGAATCTACATTCAATGCTGATGAAAACATCATTATAGGTAATGTAGCCCTCTACGGCGCAACAAGCGGCAAGGCTTTCATTAATGGTGTTGCAGGCGAACGTTTCTGCGTAAGAAATTCTGGTGCTACCGCCGTTGTTGAGGGTGTAGGCGACCACGGCTGTGAATATATGACAGGCGGACGCGTAGTAGTTATCGGCAAAACAGGCAAAAACTTTGCCGCAGGTATGTCAGGCG
>CANQMH010000081.1 GCA_947624865.1 uncultured Clostridia bacterium
CAAGGCGCATACCTCTCCGATGCGCAGTCCCGCATACAAGGATATCATTACGCCCAGGCTGACTGTATCATGTCTGTTCACAATAAAAAATTCCAACCGCTCCTGCTCCTCTCTGCTTAATATTTCCAGGCTCTTTTTTTCTGCTGTCGGCTTGCAGACGGGCGATTTCAGCGGCGGACAAAATTGTTCATCAACAGCAAGCTGCATCGCAGACTGAATTATCAGCGACATACTTCTTACGTATGACGGTGACAGACCGCCGCTCTTATCTATCCGCCCTGCTTTCAGCTTTCGGTCAAGAAATGAATTTATGGTTATTGCTGTGATTTGCGACAGCCTGAGCGCACCAAGTTCAGGCTCAATATGCTTTTCTATCATAGTGCGGTATTTATGCTCGGTCGCTCCTTTTTGCTTTAGGCGGTTGTTGCTGAGCCACAACTGCAAAACCTCTGAGAAGCGCCGCTCTTTTGTTTTGCTCTGTGGCTGAATGTGTTCAGCCATTGCTGTAATCAGCTTTTCTTTTGCTTCTGTGTAGGTGGGTCCGTAAACAGATGCGTATTTTGTAGCCCCGTTTGGATAAACTCCGATTTTATAGCGGCCCTCCCATCTTCCATCCTTCCTCTTGTGAAGATTTAGCACATTTTTTGACATAACAATCCCTTTCTTTTGCTTTTCTTTGCATTTTATGTCAATTAATATATTATTTTAATGGTTTTTGACCACGTTTTCGACCACTTTTTTTATTGAATTAAATTTTATATAAATAAAAAATTGTTGTTATTTGTAAAATTTATTAATATTTTAAAAAAATTAATCTAATTTGCTTGACAAATCTAAATTTATATATTAATATAATAAAAACAATAATTCTGACTTTTTTCGATATTTATGTTTATTTTTTATTTTTTTCAAAATAAACGCATATAAGCGCTTGACAAATTAAAATTGATATGATATAATTACATCAACGTAATAACAATAGGTGTTGAGAAGTATTCGTTCTACGCAAGGCGGCTTGAATTTTAATATCGTGTAAAGATATTATACGCAATTTACAGAATATTATAAATATGTTGTCTGCGCACGGCGGCAGAACAGAAAGACGGAGGGTGGTTCTATATGCAGGAAGCAATTGAAAACAGCGAAGCACAGCGTAATTCGCGCCGAAAAAATTTCAGCAGGATAACAAGTATCATCGGAATCATACTTTGCATTTTAATTCTGCCTTTTCTCATAGTCAATGTGACCCTGCTTGTCAGCTCGGAAATCAATCCTGACGTGCCGCCCAGTATTATAGGCTACACACCGCTTTTGGTGGAATCGGGCAGTATGTCGCCGTATTTTTCGGTAAACGACCTTATAATCATACATAACGGAAGCGAAAACGAGGTCTATGACAAAGGCGACGTAATTTGCTTTAAGAGCGGCGATTCATATGTTACACACCGAATTGTAGATAAAAAAATTAATGAAAACGGCGAGCTTGTCTATACCACGCAGGGCGACGCAAACAACACGCCCGACGCACAGCCTGTGAACTCAAGCCAGATACTCGGCTCGTGCGCGACAAGCATAAAGGGTTTAGGCGGAGTTCTAATGTTTATACAGACGCCTGTCGGAATGATTTACTGTGTAATTTTACCGGTAATTATATTGTTTCTTTTGTTCTATATACCGCCCAAAATTGCGGCGCGCAGAAAAAAGAAAGCAGTTAATTTTGTCGATATTGCCTCCAACTCTTCATCATCAACAGAGGCATCTTTTTAAAACAGGTTATTCTTTGCAGCTATTGCCACGAAGCCGCGATTTATAACATAAATTAAAAAAATATTAATAATTAGGAGGATTTTTCTACAATGGAAAAAAGTAAGAAATTTTTACGCGCCGCAGGCGTTTTGATGGGCGCTACAATGCTCACAACCTGCGTACTCGGCGGAACTTTGGCTCAGTACGTTACAAACGGCAAAGGTACAGCAGACGCTACTGTTGCAAAGTGGGACATTAAGTTGAATGATAGTAAACTTACAGATACTGTGACATGTGATCTTTTTAAAGGCACAATTGGTGATCTTGACAAGAAGACTATTGCTGATGATACTAACCCTGACCTTTCAGCAGAGACTTTAGAGCAGGATGATTCAGTTGCTACTGGTAAAATTGCTCCGGGTACTTGGGGTAAGGAAGTATTTAAAGTTACATGTGATATTGAGACAGATGCTTCTGTACTTATGTCAATAAACAAAAATGCCTCTGTAACTCCAGATTCTGACGGCGAGAAAATATTAAAGCAGTTGAAGTTCTCTACTACTGGTAAACCTGATTCATGGAAAAGTTATGATCAGTTAGAAGAACTTACAGGAGTAACAACAACGGTTAAACATGATGATCTAAATAAAGATGTTGAATTGGATCTGTATTGGATGTGGACTTTTGACCAAGTAGATACTCTTCCTGATGATTCTGCTAACGTAGACAATGAACTTTCTGGACTTACAGGTAATTTAATTGATGTAGAGATTGGAGTAGATCAGGCTCCCGACAGAACTGAATAATCCAATTGCTTAACATAAACCCTTTAACTTGTGGCGGTTAAACGGCTTTTTGGCTGAATACATAACAGTATTCAGCCTATAACGAAGCTGTTTGTTCATCACCCCGAGCAGACAGTTTCGTTAAAGGCTGAATTTAGAAAGGAAAGAACGTGCCTATGCAAGTACATTCTCGAAAATACTATAAAACATCTGTCTGCGTTGCGGCATCGCTTGCAATTTTGCTGACTTTCAGCATATTTTTGTCAGCGTCGCTCATCGTTGGCGCAAAGGCAGATACCGAAACAGGCGACGAGCCTCTAATCATATTGGAAAACAGTACGCAAAAGCGCTGGAGCCAGCTTGCTGAGCTTGATATTTTTGCGAATGCTGATTATAACAACGAACATATCATAGCTCCCTACAGTCAGGGAGAATACTCCTTTACCGTGCAGAATACCGCGCGTTTTCCACTTCGCTGTGTAATGAGTTTCAGCGACGAAAACGAATACGGCGTGCCTATGGAGTTTCGTCTGCGCGGCGACAGCGGCTATATTTCAGGAAGCGACAGTGAGTGGCTAGACTGTGCAGACCTTACGGATCTTACCTCTGACCTGAAAAATGAATCCTCTGAGGAATATGTGCTTGAATGGCGCTGGCCGGGCGATGTTGACAATGAGCGCGACACCAAGCTTGGAATGGCCGCCGTAGAAAAAGATGTTCATTATATTATGAATATAGCAGTTACAGCCGAGCAAACAGGCGAACCTGTTGAACCAACAGTTGAGCCAACGACTGAACCAACAGTTGAACCGACGGTTGAGCCGACAACTGAACCAACGGTTGAACCTACAACGCTGGTTTACCACACTGTTAATGAGGTGCGTGACCTTGCGCGTGAACTTGCAAATAAATGCCGCGAACTTGGTTTAGAAGATTTAGAGGATATCGCATGGGAATACTACAATAAGCAGTACTCCAGCCAGAAAGAAATTGACGAGGCATATGATTTTCTGTCAAAAACATTAAGTTCAATTACGGATAGTACAGAACCCGTAACAGAGCCGACAGTTGAGCCGACGACTGAATCGTCTAATGTTGAGCCTGCAACTGCGCCGCAGAACAGCGTAAAACCGTCTGATACTACCGCAGCACAGACAGGCGACGGCGACAAAGCGGCATTATGGATGGCTTTGGCAGTTGTATCCGCACTTGTGTTTGCACTTACGCTTATGTTCAGACGCAGGGAGCAGAGTTATGAAGAAATTGATAACCGCTAAAAAAGTTTATAAGGGAATTTCAGTGTTCACCGCTGTGCTTTGCATAATTTTTGCCGCTGTTTTCGGATATACGGCAATTGCAAAGGCAGTTGGAGAACCGCTTCCAATGATTTTTGGTTGGGGTAATGCAGTTGTTCTCTCCGGCAGCATGGAGCCGGAGCTGCCGGTGGGAGCGCTGGTAATTATCCAAAAACAGGACAGTTATTCTGCCGGAGATGTAGTGACCTATCAGGAAGAAAACGGCACTCTTGTTACTCATCGGCTAATGTCCGTTAAAGACGGCGTCGCCGTTACAAAAGGTGATGCAAACAATACTGAGGATTCCCCAATTCTGCTGAAGCAGATTAGGGGAAAGGTGCAGGCTGTTTGGCAGGGAGCCGGCAATGTTATGCTGTGGCTGAAATCGCCCATATGTATGCTTTTGCTGTTGTTTGTGGGCGGATTGCTGATATTTCTTCCAAACAGTTTGATTAAAAGAAAGGTTAAGGTAGCTCTTAATGAGAAATGAGTCTGATTATTTATATTATTTTTCATCTGAACAAAAATCAGAGCCGAAGCATGCCGTCGTGAAATACGGTCCTAAGCATTTAAAAAATCACAGGCACATTCGTGCAATACATTTGCTTGCTCTTTGCTATCTGCTCATAGCCGCAACTCTTATGTCAACAAGTGTTTCTTTTTCTAAATATTCGTCGTCATCCGATATTTCGGTGCAGAGCGCAACTGTAGCTTCGTTTAATTCCAGTGTTAATGAGTTATCAAACGAAGAATTTGAAAAGATAAAGAATGATAAGGTGACTCGAACTACTTATGGTTTAAGTGATTCAGATGTTGTTGTTTCTGCGTTTAAGGTTTCAAACGCAAATGAAAAAGGTGTTAGTGAAGTCGCTTTAAGTTGTGATGTGAGCATTACTTTGTCTGGAAATGTTACCTTTAATGTGACGTATGATTCTACAGTAGGTGATAATGGAGGCCTGCTATATAATTCTGAGAGTGACAGACTAAATTTTGAGGCTTTAGGTACTTTTAGAGATAATGGCGAGAGTAAATTTAAGTTAATTGTTTTTGATAATAGTACCAATATGCTTAATGGTTCTTATAATCCTATAGCTTCAAAAAGTATATTACCTAATAGTTCTAACAACGTACCAATGCCTATAATTTCTTTTCCTACTACACTTCCTGTTGATATGCTTTTTAATCCTGAATGGACAAATAATATTAAATTTGCTGCTAACGAGGAAAAGTCTTATACTTGTATTGTTGCAATTGATACGTCTGAACTCAAATATACTGGTGAGCCATTTACTTTAAGATCACCGAATAGTAGTGATAACCTAACGGTTACCGTAAATCAAGTTGATTAATGGGGGCGGAAATATGAGTAAATTTGTTGCAACATTAAAAAATAGCAAGTATTTTTTTGTTTTGATTTCCTGCTTGCTTATCACCTCGATAATTGTGCTGTGTGTCGGCGTTACCTCCGGCAAATTCTCGGCTGAAAAATCATTTTTTGTTTCAGTTGAAATTGGCACAACTTCCGCCCCCATTGGTGACCCGGGTTCTCCCGAATCTCCGGGCATAATTCAGAATAACTCGTCTTCAAGCGTAAACAGCAAGCCGTTTATTGCTACTGTTCCTGCGACAGAGCCGATTAACAACAGCCAAAAAGCAGTCGTGCCTTCTGTAGAGGAAACTACAGTTGCAGAAGAAACTACTACTGTTGCCGAAAATACCGAAAACGCTGAGAACGGCGACGATACTCAGAACACAGGCGAGTTGGATGATGCTCAGATAAACAATGAATTCGATGAACCCGCAACTCAATAAATCCAATGCGTTTTTTAAATAATCGGGATAGGTATAGAGGAGTTTTATATATGTTATGGTTCATAATAGGATTGTTTGTCGGTGCATTATTTACTACAGGATTTATGGCATTAATTTATGCTTCGGGTAATGAATCAGAAGAAGAATACCGTCGAGAACGTTCAAGAATGATGAAGAAAAATAAATCTGATTCTGATGCTGAAAAAGATGAAACAGACAGCTAAACAGCCTGAATTGCCAGTTCTATGTCCTCCACAATGTTTTCTTTTGAAAACATTGTAGAAATACATACATAAAATCACTAATAAAGCGAATCTTCTTGATTCGCTTTATTAGTTTTCGTTTTCATTTATGCTTTATATTTCCAATTATTTATTTTATTAAATAAAATTTTATAATTTTTTTAATTTTTTATATTTTAATGTTGACATTTTAAAAAAATAGTGCTATACTATAGATGGTCAGAGATAGTTTTTTCTTTTTTATTGTTTAAAACTGACGGAAATGTTTTTTGAAGAATCACTTTTTTTTCTTCCAAAACTTTTTATCACTGTAAAAGTCCGCTTTTTAGCGGACTTTTATGGTATTATTCTTGTATTGTTTTTATCTGTTTTCTACTTTATTTTTGGGTGATTTTTCCTCAATTAAACTAATTTTACTTTAAAACCGCGAAAATCCGCATTTAATCGGACTTTCGCGGTTATTTAGTATTCCTATGACTTTGTATATTACCATTTTAGTATTAATATAAATCTAATTTTTCCATCTGTTTA
>CANQMH010000082.1 GCA_947624865.1 uncultured Clostridia bacterium
GAACCATTTTGATTTTTCCTCAGCAGGTATAGGGTCGTCCATTTTTTCAGCAGGAGTGCCAACCCGCGGTGAAAAAATAAAAGTGAACAGTGAAGTAAAACCGACCTCGCGAATAAGCGATAGCGTTTCTTTAAAATCTTCATAGGTCTCGCCTGGAAAACCGACTATTATATCGCTTGTAAGTGATAATCCGTCAATTTTTTCTTTGGCGTAATTAACAATTTCAAGGTATTTTTTACGGTCATAATGCCTGTTCATAGCTTTAAGGATTCTGTCGGAGCCGCTCTGAAACGGTAAATGAAGATGACGGCTTATATGATTGCCTTTGGCAATTGTATCAATAAGCTCTTTTGAACAATCCTTAGGATGAGATGTCATAAATCTGAGCCAGTAATCACCGTCAATTGAGTCTATTTCACTTAAAAGCTGAGCAAAATTAACTCCGTTTTCAAGGTTTTTTCCGTAGGAATTTACATTTTGGCCGAGCAGTGTTATATCTTTATATCCGCTCCTTATCATCTGATTAGCTTCAGATAATATGATGTTTTTATCTCTGCTTCTCTCTCTTCCTCTGACATACGGAACTATGCAGTATGTACAAAAATTATTACATCCGTACATTATCGGAAGCCAGCCCTTAAACGTTCCGTCACGCCTTATTGGAATACCCTCATAAAGCATATTGTCATCGTTTCCGCGTTCTATAATTCTTTTTCCGTTAACAAGCGAATTATACATCAGCTCAGGAAAATGATGAAGAGAATGGGTACCGAACACAAGTCCTACAAAGGGAAAACTATTGTAAATTCTGTTGGCAATATGTTCCTGCTCCATCATACATCCGCATAAAGCAATAAGAATTTGAGGATGCTTTCTTTTCAGATTTTTAAGAGCGCCTACATTTCCGAATACCCTGTCCTCAGCGTGTTCTCTGACTGCGCAGGTGTTAAAAAGAATGAAATCGGCGTCATCGGGAGAATCAACAAAATCAAATCCCGATTCTGCAAGCATACCCTTAATTTTTTCGCTGTCAGCAACATTCTGCTGACAGCCGTAAGTTCTTACAAAAGCAAGAGGTTTTTCGCCCCTTTTGCGTATTTCCATTATCTCGGCTATCAGCTTCATATATTCCGACTGCTTTTCAGACACATTATTTATCGAATTTACTGCTTCAGACAAATATATGCCCTCCTAACCCATTGTACTAATCGCTTTATTATAACACAAAATATATTGTTTTTCAATAATTTTCACAGGCTTTTCATTTAATACTAATCGCTTTTTTATGCTAATTAGTTCTGTACAGACTGCCGTATGCCGACGGAATATTTCCTACAATAACAGACTGTGCTATTTCAAAGTCGGTCGTAAAAGTAATTTTTCCCGTATAATCAAGCGATGTCGTCATTATCTTTGACGTGAGCAGTAATCTTATGTGGTGGACGGTTTGGTTGATTCCAGCTTCTTCAAAGGTACTTACTATCTCGGAAGAAAAACTTCCCGTCAAATTAAAACTCAGCGGTATGCTTGGTCCGAAATTTGAAAGAACAGTAATATTGGTAAATGCACCTATCGGAATATCGATTTCATTATCATATACCTTTGCAATTTCATCCTGAACTGCTTTTGTTACATCGCTTTTTAACTTATTGATTTTAAAAGAGTCGGTTTCAATTGCCTGAACAGCTCCGTCCTGTGAATAGACTATTTTTGCAACATCATCATAATTATAATTTATCTTTTTAAGCGTATTGTCAACAGCGTCGCAGACAGAATTTGCCGACAGTATTTCAGCCTGTATTCTTATGTATTCGGGTCTGAAATCCGACAAATTTAATTCACAAAAAACAATTAAAGCAATTAAAAATGTAATTGAACCAATTAAAAAACGCTTTATTTTTACAAATTTTCTTTTGCGTCGTTTTCTGTAAAGCAAAAAAACACCCCTCGTACAGTTTATACGAGAGGCGTTAAGTTGTGAAGAATTATTCAGTTTCTTCGTCAGCACAGTTGTCGCAATCACAATCGTGTTCGCAGCAGCCGTCCTCGTCAAAAAGGTCGGAGAAATCAAATTCAAGAAGCTCTCCGCAGTTCGGACACTCAATTTCTCCCTCCAGAAGAACATCTTCCGATACGTTAAGTTTCTGTCCGCAGGAACCGCATGTAACTTCATAAAACGGATTTTCTTCGTCATCATCATAACAGTCGCAGCAGTCGCAGTCATCGTCATCATAAACATCCGACTCAACATCTGCTAAATCCTGGTCAATTTCATCAACCTGAGCGCTAAGTTCATCGTATAAGTCCTCTACAGAACTTACCGAAAATGCCATTTCGTCAAGCAGTTCAATAATTGCGTTGATTACCTTTACTTCCGGTTTTGAAGCGTCAAGATTAAGACCCTCTGCAAGTCCCTTGATGTAAGAAATTTTTTCTGTTAAATTCATAATAAACTCCCGCAGAGATTATGCTCTGCCCATATATTCGCCTGTTCTTGTGTCAATCTGAATCATTTCTCCCTCATCAATAAAGAGAGGGACTTTTATTTCAGCACCAGTTTCAAGAGTTGCAGGCTTTGTTGCGTTTGTTGCAGTGTCTCCCTTAAATCCGGGGTCGGTTTTTGTAACCTGTAATTCTACAAAGTTCGGAGGTTCAACACCAAACACACTGCCCTTGTAAGAAAGAACCTTGCATACCATATTTTCTTTTACAAATTTAAAGCTGTCACCGAGAACACTTTTGTTAATCGGAATCTGTTCCCATGTTTCTGTATCCATAAAGTAATAAAGATCACCGTCAGAATAGCTGTACTCCATATCCTTTCTGTCAATAAAAGCAGTAGGATATTTATCGTTCGGGTTGAAAGTCTTTTCAACTACCGCACCTGTAATAACATTTCTGATTTTTGTTCTAACGAACGCAGCACCTTTACCGGGCTTTACATGCTGAAATTCAATGATCGATACAACCTGACCGTCCATTTCAAATGTAACGCCGTTTCTGAAATCGCCTGCTGATATCATTAGCAATACCTCCTGAATTATACTTTTACGGAAAATTATACCGTAATATGTCAAATAACATTATACATAAAACTTTTAAAAAAAGCAAGGGGTTTATACAATAATAAGTTCTTTTGGCAAAGACACAAAATTTTTGTATCCGTTTTCGGCAACACAAACCATATCTTCTATTCTTACGCCGAACTTGTCGGGAAGATATATACCTGGCTCATCTGTTATTATCATTCCCGATTTTAATATTGTATCGCTTTTAAAAGAAACTGTCGGAGCTTCGTGAATTTCAAGTCCTACACCGTGACCTGTTGAATGTCCAAAGTATTTGCCGTATCCTGCGTATTCAATTACTTTTCGGGCGGATTTATCAATATCACTGCACATAACGCCCGGTTTTATTTCTTTCAAAGCATTAAGCTGAGCTTTCAAAACAATATTATAAATATTTTTCATATCTTCACTTGCGTATTTTACTGCAACGGTTCTTGTGGTGTCACTGTGATAGCCGTCATATACAGCACCGAAGTCCATTGTGAAAAAGTCACCCTCCGAAACCACATCATCCGAAGGCACTCCGTGCGGCAACGAGGTTTTACTGCCCGTTATCGTAATCAAATCAAAAGATACACGTTCAGCACCTTTAAGCTTCATAAAATATTCAAACCGAACTGCAATTTCTCGTTCGGTAACACCGGGCTTTAAATAATTAAGCACCTCAAGATATGCCTGCTCTGCAATTTGCTGAGCCTTTAATATCTTATCACATTCGCTTTTATCTTTAATTATGCGTATATCTGCAATACATTCATCAAGAGCCGATAAAGTTATACAACTGATGTTCTTATCATTAAATGCCTTTTTGAATGCATTAAATCTTGAAAGAGTAATGTTGGAAGCTTCAAAATATATATTTCTCACATTACAATCAGCAATTACTTTGCACAAATCACTCAAAAGCTTTGTAAAACAAATCACTTTACAACCGACAGCATACTTTTGAGCAGCTTCAAAATACCTGAAATCCACAAACAGAATGCTGTCGCTTTCCGTTACAAGCATTACACCTTCGCTGTGAAAGAAACCGCTGAAATACCCAATATTGATTTCATTGGTAATGAGTATGGCTTCATCCGATGATTTTATAAGTTGTCTGAGCTTATCAATACGTTTGGAAAACTTTTTATCAGCTTCCATTAAATCAAATCCTTTAAAGCATTTATTGCAAGGAAATAGCTGTTTTTGCCAAAACCTGCAATTTGTCCTGCACAGACCGGAGCAATTACAGACGTGTGTCTGAACTCCTCTCGCGCATGGATATTAGACATATGAACTTCAACAAAAGGAATTTTTACGCAGGCAATTGCGTCACGCAAAGCATAACTATAGTGAGTAAGCGCACCTGCATTAATTACAACTCCCTCATAATTATTATCTTTTGCAGAATGAATTTTATCTATGAGGTCGCCTTCGTGATTTGACTGAAAAATATCGGCAGAAAATCCATTATTCAGCGCAAACTCTTTAATTTGATTTTCAATACTTACAGCAGTTTCAGTGCCGTAAATTCCCTTTTCACGAACTCCTACCATATTAAGGTTAGGTCCTAATAGAACAAGAATTTTTTTCATATTATCACCTTTTTCATAATAGTATAAAGCTTTGTTAAAAATCGAAAGATTTATCAGTATAATTTATTATAATAACTTAAAGATAAAATAAATGACAAAAAGCGGACAGAATGCTCTGTCCGCCTGTTTAATTACCTGTATTTGCGTTTGCGAGCTGCTTCGGATTTCTTTTTACGCTTAACAGAAGGTTTTTCATAGGCCTCTCTCTTGCGCACCTCAGCAATAACGCCAGCTCTGGCACACTGTTTTTTGAATCTTCTCAACGCACTTTCAAGTGATTCATTCTCTTTAAGTCTAATCTCTGCCATCTATCTTCCCTCCCATCTGCCGTATGGCATGGGTACTTTGCATATAATTGCAAATGTAATTATACATTATATAATTAATAATGTCAATAGAAATGTAGAATTTTAGGACAAATTAAATTATTTTTTAAAATTATGGTTTAACTACAAGATTTACAAGCTTTTTAGGAACGACAATTTCTTTTATTATGTTCATTCCGTCAATTGCTTTTTTGACATTTTCATCAGACTTTGCAAGGCTGAGAATTTCATCCTTTTGTGCGTTAACAGAAATATTAAGCTTTGCCTTTATTTTGCCGTTTACCTGTACAACAATCTCAACGCTGTTGTCAACACATTTTGATTCATCATATTTCGGCCACTCTGCCTCAGCAAGAATTCCATTGCCGAGTGAACAAAGCTCATATACTTCTTCCGTAACGTGAGGAGCGAACGGATTTAAAAGAATAGCAAAAATCCTAAGCTCTTCCCTGTTAATTGATTTAAGATTTGAAATATCGTTAATTAAAGCCATTAATGTTGCTATAGCAGTGTTAAATTTGATATTTTCAATATCTTCCCCGACCTTTTTAATTGCCTTATTCATTGCGCTTTCAAGTTCGGGTCGGATTTTATCTCCGTCAATTAAAATTGTCTGCAAGTTCCAGAAGCGTTCAATAAATCTGCGGCAGCCTCTGATGCTTGCCTGGCTCCACGGCGCGGCTTTTTCAAAGTCACCTATGAACATTTCATAAAGACGCATTGTGTCTGCACCATATTCGTCAACAATATCATCCGGATTTACTACGTTGCCGCGTGACTTACTCATCTTTTCGCCGTTTTCGCCTAAAATCATTCCGTGAGATGTACGTTTTGCATATGGTTCGGGAGTAGGAACAACACCTATATCATAAAGGAATTTATGCCAGAAACGGCTGTAAAGCAGGTGAAGCGTTGTGTGCTCCATACCGCCGTTATACCAGTCAACAGGAGCCCAGTATTCAAGAGCTTCTTTTGACGCAAGAGCTTTATCGTTATGAGGATCCATATAACGGAGATAATACCACGAGGAGCCTG
>CANQMH010000083.1 GCA_947624865.1 uncultured Clostridia bacterium
TGATTGTTGTTCCCGGTGATATTACCCCTGAGGTCATTTCGGCAATAATTGCCGATGAGGCGGCTATAGGTATGGTAAACACAAAAACAACAGCCGTAAGACTTATTCCCGCAATAGGAAAGAAAGCCGGTGATGAACTTAACTTCGGCGGACTTCTGGGCAGAGGTCCTGTTATGCCGGTAAGAAAGGGTTCTCCCGAAGTATTTATTAACCGCGGAGGAAGAATCCCCGCTCCCCTACAGGCACTTAAAAACTAATAAAGTTTTTTGGAGGTGTTTTTCTTGGAAAATATGATTAAAAAAATTGTTGACGCTGACAATGAAGCAAAGGCAATGGAAGTGGTCACACTCAAGGAAAAAGAAGAATTAAGCAAGAAGATTAAGGATGAAACCAAAAGCATATATGACAAATATATGAGCAATGCCATTGAAACCGTTAAGCGCAACGATATTAACGAAGAAAAAAAAGCTGAAAAACAATGGCAGGAAATTCAGAACAAACAAAAATCGGTAAATATTAAACTTCAGTCAGACTATGAGCATAACTGCGATAAATGGGTTGATATGATTGTTAAGCGTACTCTTGAATAATTTTTAAAACTTTTCTTGGGAGGTGTGTGCGGATTATGTCTAATACTTCTTTTGCAGTCCTGACCAAAGCAAGATCCAAATTCGGCAAAAGGCTTACCGAAAAAGACTATACAAGCCTGCTTGCCTGTCAGAGTGTTGCAGAGGTTATGTCATATCTAAAATCATATACACACTATTCGGCTTCTCTTCGTGACATTAACGAACGTGATGTTCACAGAGGACGGCTTGAAGCTTTGCTCAGACAAAATCTGTTCTATGAATTTGACACTCTTTGCAGATATGATTCAAGCATAAGCTCGGGGTTTTCACAATATGTAGTTGAAACAATTGAAGTTGAGCAGATTATACGCTTTTTGATTTTGCTAAATTCAAATTCTACCGAAAAATTTATATATCAGTTTCCTGCATATTTTACAAAGCATACTGACATTGACATAAACAGGCTTGCCAATGCTAAAAACTATGATGAATTTTTAAGCGTTTTATCAAATTCTAAGTATTATGATATTCTTAAAAATTTTTCACCTGACGAAATGGGCAGGATCCATATATCAAATCTTGAAAATAAGCTGTATGAGTTTGTTTTTTCAAATCTTCTAAAAACTATCAACAAAACAACTAAAGGACAGGAAAAAAACGAACTCATATCATTTTTCTACACGATTAACGATTACAATATTTTTTCACGAATTTTAAGACTTAAAAAATACTACAATCTTTCCCCTGACGCTATTAAAGAAAATCTGATTCTTAATTTCAGCGATATTAATCCCAAAGCTATAGATATGATGTGCAGGGCTGAATCATCGGCTGAGGTGTTCTCAATTATGCAGAGCACTCACAACGGCAGACTGATTGATAAAATAGGCTACGTTTATGCAAGCGACATAAGCCCGAGAGTAAAATACAGACTTGCAAGAAAAAATATGCATTTTTCTAATAATCCGTCTGTAGTAATGATTTCTTATATGTTTGTTTCCGAAACCGAACTGATGAATGTCATCAGCCTGATTGAGGGAATAAGATATAAATTAGACACTAAAATAATACAGTCAATGCTCATTTACTGATGTGCTTGACTCCTTAATAAAGAGGTGATTTTAATTTGGCTGTATCAACCATGCAGGCCTTAAACGTCATTGGTATGATTGATGATATTGACGACGTTATTTCGGTACTTGGTGAATCGGGTGCATTTCATCCCGATGATGTCCCTGCTTTTTACAGCGACACAAAGGACTTTGTTCACCTGCAGACTAAAAACATCTATGCTGAACCTCTGACAAATCTTAAAGCCTCGATTGGACTTACAAAACGAAAATTTCCGTTCGTAGATGTAAGTGACTTTAATCCGACGTTTAAGGAAATGGAAATTTTTGCAAACAGGGTTTCAAGTGAAATTGATGTACTTGTAGATGACAGGGAGTTTATCGCAGAACAACTGCTTGAGGCAAAGGAGAATCTTAATGAAACAAGCCATTTTGTGGGACTTGGTGTTGAGATCGAAAAACTGCTTTCCCTTAAATATTTAAAAGCACGGTTCGGCAGACTTCCAAAAGAAAGCTATGATAAGCTTTCTGCTTACAAAGACAATCCATATGTTGATTTTACAGTATGCACAGAAGATAAAACTCACTATTGGGGTATTTATTTCTCTCCGATTGATAAATGCGACGAAATCGACAGGATTTTTTCAGGACTTTACTTTGAAAAGTGTGATATTCTCGGCGTAAACGATACTCCTCAAACTCATCTTGACAAACTTAACGAGCTTGTTCCTCAGCTTGAAAACAAGCTTAAAGAATCTCAGGCAAGAATTGATAGCTATCTTGATATGCACGCTGAACAAATTACAAAATATTTGTCAAAGCTTGAAGAACTTTATCTTTACGGAAGAATCAGAACAAAAGCTCTGCAATATAACAAAAGCTTTATTATTGTAGGCTGGGTTCCGACGGAATTTGCAAAGCCTCTTAAACGCAGGCTTAAAAAAATAAAAAGCGTAAGCGTTGATTTTACGGACGCAAAAAAGGAAATGAAAAAATCTCCTCCCGTAAAGCTCAAAAACTGCTTCCTTGCAAAGCCGTTTGAATTTTATACAGAAATGTACGGCGTTCCAAAATACAACGAAATTGACCCTTCACTGTTTATCGCCATAACATATATTATCATTTTCGGCATAATGTTTGCCGATGTCGGACAGGGAATCTGCCTTTCGATTGTAGGAACTCTAATGTGGAAATTCAAAAAAATGAAAATAGGAAAAATCCTTTTTCCGTGCGGAATTTCCTCAGCTGTATTCGGACTTGTTTTCGGAAGCGTATTCGGATTTGAACATTTGCTTGACCCGATGTACAAGGCTTTGTTCGGACTTGATGAAAAACCGATTGAGGTTATGTCGTCCGATTCAATTATTATGATTCTGCTGTCGGCAGTAGCTATTGGAATTTTGCTTGTTATTGTGGCTATGGGTCTGAATGTCTACAGCTCAATAAAACAGCAAAATGTCGGAAAAGCGCTGTTTGGTTCAAGCGGAATTGCAGGCATAATCTTTTATTCTTCAATAGTTTTCGGAGTTGTCGGACAGCTTCTTTTAGGATGGAGCGTATTCTCTCTCCCCTATATTTTAGGACTCATAGTCCTACCGTATCTGCTCATTTTCTTTTCCGAACCGCTGTCAAACCTTATTAGCGGTGAAAAGGACTGGCAGCCAGAAAGCTGGGGCGGATACATTATGGAACATCTTATTGAATCCATTGAATTTTTGCTTGAATATGTTACAAATACGGTAAGCTTTTTAAGGGTAGGCGCATTTGTGCTTGTTCACGCAGGAATGATGATGGTAGTTTTCGTTCTTGCAGAAACTGCGGGCGCGATTGCTTACTGGCCCGTTGTTGTGCTTGGCAATGTTTTTGTTATGGTTTTGGAGGCTCTTCTTGTTGCCATTCAGGTACTTCGTCTTGAATATTATGAAATGTTCAGCCGATTCTACTCAGGCGAAGGCAGACCTTACGAACCTGTTAGATTAAATATAGAATAATTTTTGGAGGTATTTTTATGTTCGTTTTTAATTTAGTTATGTTAGCTTTACCGGTTGTATTCCTTATGGCTTCTGCAATAATTGCAGTTAAGGCATTTGAAAGAGGCAAAAGCAGAAAGAAAACAGTACTTATGCAGATTTGTTCATTCGCCGCAGTATTTGCAATTTGTATGGTATGTCCTATAATCGCAAATGCTGCTACTGGAGATGCGTCAGCAACTGCTTCAACAGCCGCTGACGGTATGGCTTTTATCGGTGCAGCTCTGGCTACAGGCCTTTCATGTATAGGCGGCGGTATAGCTGTAGGAAACGCCGCTCCGGCTGCTATCGGCGCTACAAGCGAAGATCCTAAGGCTTTCGGTAAAGCTATTATCTTCGTTGTACTTGGAGAAGGTATCGCTATTTACGGTATGCTCGTTTCTATTCTTCTTATCTTTGCAAGATAAAACAAGATAAAATCAGATTTCATAAAGTTCTTAAAGGATTTGATATTATGAAATTTTTCCTAATCAGTGATAATGTTGATACAAAAATGGGTATGCGTTTTGCAGGCATTGAGGGCGTAGTTGTTCACGAAGAAAATGAAGTGCGCAAGGAGCTTACATATGCTATGAACAGGGACGACATCGCAGTGATTCTTATGACTGAGCATCTCGTTTCTCTCTGTCCCGACCTTGTGTATGATTTAAAGCTCAACCGCAAACAGCCGCTTATTGTTGAAATTCCCGACCGTCACGGAAACGGACGTACAAAAGACAGCATCACAAAGTATGTTCAGGATGCTATTGGCGTAAAGCTTTGATTATCATCAATTTTTAAATTGCTAAAGAGGTTATTAATATGGAAAATACCGTAAAAACCGATAACTTTTTGAATGCTATAAAAAAATACGCTGATGAACAGCGAAATGCTATGCGTATTGAGGTTGAGCAGTTAAAAGAGGAAAAGCTCAGAGAAGCAGAGCAAAAAGCTAAATATGACAGTGAAAAGCTCATTAAGGATAGGCTTGAAGCAAAGAAAAATGAAGAAACAAGCAAGCTTGCCAAAATGACGCAGGACGGTCAGAAAAAACTGTTTCTCAAAAGAGCTGAAATGGCTGACAACATATTTAAAAAAGCCGAAGAAAAGCTTATTGAATATACGAAAACATCAGAGTATTCCGAAAAACTTTTACAAAGCGCCAAAAATATTTCCGCTCTTTTCGGTACTGAAAGCTGTATCCTTTACATAAATGAAAGGGATATTGCTTTTGCCGATAAAATCAAGGCATTGTTCAGCGGAGAAACTGAAGTTTTATCCGACAATTCTGTTAAAATCGGCGGAATCAAAGGCTTTTGCAAAGCAATGTGCATTGTTGCCGATGAGACACTCGACAGTAAGCTGTCTGCTCAGAAAGACTGGTTTATTGAAAATTCAGGTCTGAGTGTGCTCTAATCAAAGAAATACCGCAATAAGTTAAACGGTGTTTTCTCAGTTTGATTAAATTGTTAATTTCTACTGAAAAGAGATGGTAATATAAATGGAAAACAACAACGTTATATACGGAATAAACGGCCCTGTTGTTACCGTAAAAAAAACCGACAGCTTTGAAATGATGGAAATGGTTCATGTCGGTCATCAGAAGCTCGTCGGCGAAGTAATCGGAATTACCGATGAATTAACAACTATTCAGGTTTATGAAGAAACAACCGGACTTAAACCCGGCGACCCTGTCGAGGGTACCGGTGCTCCGATGAACGTACTTCTCGGACCCGGTATTATTGATAATATATTTGACGGCATTGAACGTCCGCTGAAAGCTATTGAGTCGCAGTCAGGCGCGTTTATCAGCAGAGGCGCGGCTGTTTCATCTCTTGATGAAACAAAGCTGTGGAACGTAACTCTTAAAGTTAAAGTCGGCGACAGACTTGAAGGCGGTCAGGTTTATGCAACTTTGCCCGAAACGCCGATTATCGAACACAGACTGATGGTCCCACCTGAATTGTCAGGCGCAGTGACAAAAGTTATGCCCGACGGAGAATACAAGCTGTTTGATACCGTTGCAGTTCTAAAAGACGACAACGGTGCAGAGCATAATTTAACGCTCTGCCAGAAGTGGCCTATAAGAACCTCACGTCCTGTTAAAGAGCGCCTTACATCATCAATACCGCTTATTACGGGTCAGCGTGTTATTGACACTCTCTTCCCTGTTGCAAAGGGCGGCACGGCGGCTATTCCGGGAGGCTTCGGAACAGGCAAAACAATGAC
>CANQMH010000084.1 GCA_947624865.1 uncultured Clostridia bacterium
ATGGACCTGGGCGACCGCAGTCAGCGTCTGCCTTTTTTCCCTGATGCACTGGCCCTGCGCAACGACTCTGCTCACCATTCGCAAAGAAACCGGAAGTCTGAAATGGACCTTTGTTTCCATCCTGCTTCCTCTGGCCGCCGGAACCTTCTGCTGCATCCTGTTTACCGCCATCGTGAAAATACTTTCCGGCACTTGACAAGCGTCGGAAAGTATTGCTATAATGGGTTGCGTGATTGACAGATCAGACAGGCGGATATGGCGGAATTGGCAGACGCGGCAGATTTAGGTTCTGTTGGCAACCCCGTGCAGGTTCAAGTCCTGTTATCCGCATGCGTAAAAGTGGCTGTTTAAAGCCACTTTTTCTTTTTCACGTATTTACTCGCACTTTTAACAACCTTACGGATAACCTTGACTTGAATTTGTTTAATACAGTTAATCCTAAAAATTCAGACAATTTGCTTTCGCAGAAAATAAGAATTGCCATAGATACTTTTGAAGAGTCTATCTGCATCAAACATTCCAAGTTACGCACATCAATCCGTTTCCTCGACTTCTCCCATCTCCAGCGCAAGATCGGTCAATTCGCGGAGCTTTTCCTCCAACAGCTTCTTATCCGGCAGATGCTCAGTATAGTTTGATACCAACGTGGGCGAAGTGCTGCGGCTGAGCGCATACCTGTTATTTTTATCATCCGTCGGCTTTAGCGATATTGCATAATCACAAACGATGTGTATAAAATTGTTCAAAAAATTGCTATACCCGATAACGCTATGTTCGAAACAATACCGGAAGTCCTCAAACAGATTTGCAATATTATTGAGATTATTTAAAAGGGTTTTTTCATTTTGATGAACTTCTTGACATATTTTTTCAGTTAAGATCGATTTGTGCGGCTCAGGAAGTTGGTAAAATAATTTACGTAAATTGTGGCCATATTCAAATTCTTGCTTTTCCTTAAAGATAATTGCCTTTAACGCAAGCTCGGCGGCAAGTGTTCCATTGACGACAAATTGCGGCATAAGATCGGGTATGCTTTCGTGGTTTTTTTCATATTCGATCATATCCCGATGGTGTTTTTCTAAATCACCTTCTAATTTCGGATAAGTTATAAATGCTTCTAATTTTTCGAACAGATAATAAAATCCCTCACAATCAAGAATTATGCATTTTAAGTCGCCGATCGCATCACCTCTTTGACATCTTTCTCTGTTAGCATAATCTTGACATTTTGACATTGTTACGACGTTCAAGCCCGTAAATTTTCGCTTTGCCGCCATATAAATACACCTCTTGGGAAAAATCACATAACTTCCTACACCATTTCGTTGCAGCAGATATTGTAGATTTTCAAGCGAAGCGGCTTCTACTCACAGCGAATTTGTCAGTTCCAAAATTCTTTTGTTTGCACGCCGTTTGCAATCACATAGCCATTATCATCGATTTTGATCTCGCTGTCGGAGTGCCATTCGCCCTCGGCGGTGGTACAGTCGACACACAAAAGCTCAATAAGTTCCAAGCCGTCTTCGCTGATTTCAATGGTTTTGTACAGCTTTTTTGCCGGAGGAATTCAAAAAGCTTTTTGATGGAACTCGGCTATCTTGAAAAATATACAATTGCTCATAAATTTATCAATTGTAACAACATATCAGCCGAACAAATCGTCATGGCTTTCTGTCCCGCTGCTCTCTAATCAATTCTTTATTGATTCTATAAAGTTAATGCATGCTTCAATGAAGTAATAAACAAATCTCGAATAATTCAACTTAGTATGAAAAAAATAAGTTACTACTTTTTTGGGTTTTGTACCCAGATTGAAGATATCTTCATCTGTTGTCAAACTGGTTACCCATATCGATTCATCATCGTATGAAAAAAACTGCATAGACCAATAATCGCCTTCATGTGCCACCGTATCACGAACTGCTTTTATTAGACGAAGGAAATCATCAAATACAAAATCGTGACTTTCATATTTATAGTATTTCATTCGGTCATCAAATGAAATACCATCTGGCAAATCTATCCCTGTGAATTCAAAGCAAAATACTATATATGATTTTGCTTCCTCGCTAAAGCACTTTTCAAATTCCGCAAAAAAAGCGTTTTTATTTAGCCCTGAAATCTTACAAAGCGACTCCATACATATTTTTATGAAAAAGATTTTGAGTGGATCACGGTTTGGGCGAATTTTTTCGATATCATTTGCCAAGGACACAAATCTATGTACTTGCTGAATCATAAACCGAACTGATGAATTGTCATTTTCAATATCACATGCAAGGTTTACAAAATCATTTAATTCTTTTTTCGATTCAAAGAATGGATTATAAAAATCGAGTAGTTCCATTCTGTATTCTTCGAGCATTTTATAAATATCGAAATTACATTCCTTTGCATTATCCATTATTGAGCACCCTTTTTCAAATTACAATCCCTGCAGAGCATTTGACAGTTGTCCGGAGTGGTATGACCGCCTTTGCTCCAAGCAGTGATATGATCCGCGTGCATTTCTTCAAACTCAAACGTTTCACCACAGTATGCACATTTGTGTTCCTGCCGTTCATAGGCAGCAAGGGCGTCACGCCGATCAAACGCACGGATGCTCAATTTTCGTTCGTCGCCGGTCAATAAGTATTCGTAAATGCCGCTTTTGCGAGTTACATCTTCGTCACCAAGTAACCGTTGAATTTCAATCTCAAGCTTTTTAGGATCGAGATCTGTTCTTTTGCCATGTTCATTAAACAGAATTCCCCACGGCAAACCCTTCATTTCTTTTCTGGTCTTCGGGAAGATTGCTTGTATCCAATCAATAACTGAACGGAAGTAATTCCAAAGTATCACTGCACTTGGATCGTGTTGATGTTCTGACATATATCCTTCAATAGTCTTGCCCTCGGCACTTGCAGCCCAAAGTATAGCTGTTTCAAGATATTCCTGACGAATGCTTGATCCTTTCAGATAATTCCCTGCAAGCCTGTCTGCTGCACAGCCGGATTTTGAAAAATAGCGTTTTGCATCGGAAGTCCAACTTCCGGCATATACTGCATTGCGAAGCTCTTGTTCGGTGAGTTGTTCTCCGGCAATGTTGATAATACGAAACCAGTCGAGCTTTTCTGACTCCGTTCCGCTGCAAATATAGATAAAAAGTTCATAATCAAGAATTTCATCCTGTTTGTCTTTTGGTAAGTTATTAAATAGCATATCATCAACCGAGAAATTTCCGTCTACATACTCACAAAGTGAAATGGTACGTTGCTGTCCATCCATCACCTCATATCGTGGCGTGTCAGGGTCATTTTCAAACTCTTCACCACGGTCGACCCAATACATCACATTTAACGGCAAACCTTTCATCACAGTGCGGACAACCTCATTGCGTTGCTCGTCTTTATAAATGAATTCACGCTGATATTTTGGGCGAATATCAAGCTGTCCATCATAACCAACAACGCCCTCTTCGGCATCGTTAAAATAGCCTTCGCGAACTTCACCAACTGTTACTTTTCTTTCCTCAATATTCATTTCTTAACCTCCTCTAGATGCTTATTGCGAATAAATATTCTCGCATAAGTTGAGTGCACAACCTCATCATTAAGCACAAAGTAATTGCCACTTTTAGGCTTTCCTTTCAAGACAGGATTTCCATTAATCTTACCACCGTCAGAACCTGTTTTCGTTCCATTCTGTCTTGTTTCTTCATAGTCCTTGTAATTTTTGGTTGTCTTTATTCCTGCCAAATAATCTTTACCATTCACTAAACCGATAATTTCGAATTGATCTGGATTGTATTTGTCCATAAATGTTACAGGTACTCCCATAATTCCAGCATAATCGCAAGGAATATCTTGAACCTTATCTACATTAATTGCTTCATAATTATCATATTGAAGATATTCTGAACTATTGTATCGTTTAACAAGAATCATTTCTTCGTGACGTTTGCGAATATCAAGATTGGTATACCAACATGCCATAATATGTTTTATGTGTCTACCATTTTCATCAACTTTTTCATAAGGTGCACCTTCTGGTACATACAACCAAAAATCTTGGTTCATATTTCTAGAACCAACCCAAACTTTATTTTCCATTAGTAGAGGGAAAAATTCTTTATATGTGACGGCATTCTTGTTTCCTACTATTATGAAACTCTTGTTATAACTCAAAAGCAAAGCGACATATTCTCGGAATAAAGAAAAAGGGGGGTTAGTAACAACTATATCTGCCTGCTTAAGCAGTTCAATACATTCCTCCGACCTAAAATCGCCATCGCCGGTTAACTCAACAAGTTCATTAACTCCAGTTTTGAACAACTCTGCCACATCAAGCATATCTACTCCACCATCACCAGTTTGGTCATATACTTGAGTAACGATTGCTTTATATGGCTTATTGGCGTTTTCGTCTCCTTGTCCAAGCACATCAAACAATGACAGTTGCTGATTTGCTATGGGGGAACCCGAGTAGCAAGTTGCTATTAACTTCTTTATTCCAAGTCGGTTAAAATTCAACACAAAGTACTTGAAAAAGTTGCTTTCGAAAGGATCGTCACAATTACATAGAATTGTTTTTCCTCTAAAATGTTGTTTATAGTGTCGCAACTCTTTTTCAATATCAGTAAGTTGAGTATAAAATTCATCTTCTTTGGCTCGTACTGCTGCCTTTAAGCTTTTATTTCCAGCCATTAGTTCTTCCTCCACACATTCATTGTATTATAATCTCTACACTTCTTAGCAAATTGTTTTCGTCAAATTGCTCTGCTTTATAAGCGCACTAGAAGTGATATGTATATCCTCGGCGGTCTTGTTGAAGCTGCTCGTTTCCGTCACACGGATAAAAGATGTAAAATTAATATTATTGATGTTCATGAGCAGACTAATTTGTTTCATCCGGCAGAACTTCCATAATATCGTCCATTGTGCAGCCGAGGCAGTTACAGATCTTTACCAGCACCTCTACTTGTACGGACTCATTTCTGCCGAGCTTTGCCATAGCGTTTGATGAAATTCCCGCCTGCGTGCGAAGCTTTGTTTTATTTATGTTCTTATCAATCATCAGTTTCCACAATCTGTTGTATGAGATAGACATCAATTTCCCTCCGTTCAGCGGCACTAAAAAGATTATATAAAACCATTTTCATTATACCGCAAAATTTTTGAATTTTCAACTCAATTATCAAGATTTCAAAATTATATTTCATTTTGCAACTTTAATAGAGAAACAAATATCATCTTCCCTCGCATTTCGGTGCGAGGGAATTTTTTATGCCCATTTTCAGAAATCCACCCCAAACAGGGGATGTAGAGTATGCCCTCCCTGTCCAAACAAGTGAGAGGACTTTTTCAAAACAGGGGATGCAAAAACAGCTTTCTTTTCCAAATTGGTAAGAGAATTTTTTATTCCGCTCCCCAAAATGGGTGTCCAAATAAGTGAGGGAAAGTTTCTCTCGCGCACCTTGAAAACCGAATAGCCGTCCGATCGGAATATGACTTTGCGATGATCGATGATATGAGCAAAGCGACACCGCTGAAAAACAGAGGTAGGCACACAAAAACGCAGTCGGGTGAAACGGCGCCTAAAAATCCACGAAAGGAGATGAGCCTGTGGTACTTAAATCACGCCGAATCAAAGCAAACGTATAAATGCCCTTTTGCGTCGGCTCTGCAGTAACTGTGATGACGGAAACTGTTTACTTCTCGATGACGGAGATACGCACAGCTTTATACCGTTAATCAGCAAATACAGTATCTATTATAATTACTTCAAAAACGCCGTACTGCCTGCGGATAAAGAACTGGTTCTTTCCAAACTTAGTTGAATTCAACGTAGAAAAGTTCGTGGAACAATACTTTGGCTTTTAATAACGTAAAGCT
>CANQMH010000085.1 GCA_947624865.1 uncultured Clostridia bacterium
CAGGAGCTGTTTTCTTACCATCAAGCTCCACGCCTGTTTCAAGCTTAATAATTTGCTCTTCATCAATTGAGGGTCGGACAGTCACCCTGTAAAATTTATAGACGCTGTTTCTGGGATGCATTACTTTATTGGCAAAATCGCCGTCATTGGTAAACACTATCATTCCCTCGGAGTCTTTGTCTAATCTTCCTATGGGATATACTCTCTCTCCCACATCACTGATAAGCTCTGCAACACACTTTCTTCCGCGCTCATCGCTCATTGTCGTAATAAAGCCTCTGGGCTTGTTGAGCATAATATATCTGTGATTTGTCTTTGGCATAACAACTCTTTTGCCCTTGACATATACCTTGTCGTTCGGCAGAACCTTATCTCCCAGCACGGCAGTTTTTCCGTTGACTTTAACGTGTCCCTGCAAAATAAGCTCTTCGGCTTTTCTTCTTGAAGCAATGCCGCATTGTGATATAAACTTCTGAAGTCTTATAGGTTCATTTTTAGCCATATGTAAACAAATCCTTTATTATCGTAAATATATTTTTATTTTCCTTTTTAGAATTAATCTCATTCACTGCAACAAGATTTATACTTTCAACGACCTTGCCGTCTATAAGGTAATCGACTCTGCCTACACTCTCGTTTTTCTTTACAGGAGCATAAATAAAACTGTCTGCATAAACTTTTCGTTTCACTTTATCTTTATCCTCAGATAAAATTACTATTGATGAATTTTTTTCTCCCATAACAGTCACAATATCACTTTCTCCGCCCACACAAGGAATATCTGCACAGAATTTACTGTCGTCAGTTTCATAATATGAGTATTTATCAAAACCGTAGTTATAAAGTGCAATGTGGTCGTTCCAGTCGTTTCTGTCGTTCATCGTTACGCATACAAGCGTAAGTCCGTCCTTTTTTGCGGCAGATACAAGACATCTGCCTGCCGCCATAGTGTATCCCGTTTTTCCTCCGATACAATATTCATAAAGCGATAAAAGTCTGTTATGATTTGAATATGTACTCTTCTTTGACTGAGGCTCAATAAAGCTTACCGTTGCGCTTTTTTGAGAAGTAAGCTTTGAAAATTCTTCATTTTCAAGCGCATATGACATCAAAAGCGCCATATCATAAGCGGTTGAATAGTGATTGTCGTCATCAAGTCCGCTCGGTGTGATAAAGTGAGTATTTTTCATACCTATCTGCAAAGCACGCTCATTCATACGCTTAGAAAATTTTTCTGAACTTCCTGCAATGGTGAGCGCAGCCGCATTTGCGGCGTCATTTCCTGACGCCATCATCATTCCTGCCGCGAGGTCTTTAAGCGTGACAACTTCACCGACTTTTAGATACATTGAGCTTCCTTCTGCAATCATTTCTTTTGTAAATTTAACCTTTTTATTGCTTGATGAGGCCTCCTCCAATGCAATAAGAGAGGTCATAACCTTTGTGGTGCTTGCAGGCTTCATCCTCTTGTTTTCATTTTTGGAGCTGATAATCTTGCCGTTGTCGGCACAGTAAAGAACGTAGGCTTCTGCCGACACCGATACATCCTTGTTACTATCCGCCTTTACAGTATATGAAAACGAGAAAATCATTAAAATACCTAATAAAACCGAAACAATCTTTTTCATAAGGACACCCCCTGCATATTTTATGCAAAGGGTTGTTCCGTTATGATATTATTCGTCAATATCGTCTATAGTTATTTCAGAGAAATCATCATCATTTTTAGCGCTTTTTTTCTTATTATCTTTTTTGAAAATATCTTTAACCTTATCAATCACTTCGGGAATCATACCTACAAGGCGGTCGGGAGTACCCTCAAATTTCTCAACGGGAATAAGCTTTACATCTCCCTTGTAAACTGTCAGAAACGCTACAGGCTGAATTGTAACGCCTGCACCGCTGCCGCCGCCGAAGCAATCTTTGTTTTCCCTTTTGGTAGGCAAATCAGAACCGCCTGCCGCAAAGCCGTAGCTTACCTTGGATACGGGAATGATCAATGTTCCGTCGGTTGAAGAAATGGGTTCGCCGACAATAGTATTTACGTCAACCATTTCCTTAATTTTGTTCATTGTCGTGTCCATAAGATTTCCAATAGGATGTTCCATATTAATTCTCCTTATTTTAGCTATTAGTTCATACATTTGCGCGAATATTTATGTTTTTAAACTTGTCAGAAGCCTAAAGCCTTTAAGACCGTGTTTTATAATAAAAGATGTAAACCACAAAAGAGATATTTTTGTTTCAAGCTCAAACTTAAAATCAGACTTCGCTTTCTCTTCAAAATTAGGAGAAATGTCAACGCCGTAGCTTTTGCATTTTACAGTTCCTGCAATTATTCCAACCGCAGGATAAACAACCGAGCAGTAATAACCGTATTTTACGGCGGTATCTGCAGCGTCGCTGCCTGCAACATTTATGCTGAGCATAAGTTTCTTTATTATTATGTGCCTAAAAAAGTCATTTAATGCGCCGTGCGCAAGGTCGGCAACCTTTTTTATTAATTGGACAAACCACAAAAGACCTTTCTCTTTTAGAAGATTCTTCTTTTCTTTTTCAGGTTTTGTTTGTTTTTTTTCGGTTTTCTTGGCTTTTTTCTTATTCTTTTTAGGTTTTCTCGGATGAAGCGGAATTTTTACGAATCCGATAATCAGCGTGCATTTATAGCCATTAAAGTAACTTGCTTTGAGCCTTATAGGAATAAGCATCAATAACGCAATCACCAAAATGACTATAAGCAATATATACAACCAAGTCAAGGGCAATCCCCCTATTTATCTACTGATTTTCGTCGGTCTTAACATCAAAAACATTAAGCTGCTCATCTTCATTTTCTTTTTTATCTTCATCATTATCAGGCAGCGGCGGAAGCTCGTCAAGTGTAGAAATATTAAAACATCTGAGAAAATTCTCGGTCGTTCCGTAAAGCAGAGGTCTTCCCGGCAGTTCAAGCCTTCCTTTTTCCTCAACAAGTCCCTTTGATGTCAGACTGCCTAACACACCGCTGCAATCTACACCGCGCACCTGCTCGACAAAGGCCTTTGTAACAGGCTGATTATACGCAACAACAGCAAGCACCTCAAGAGCCGCCTGCGACAGCGGAGTATTGCGGCGCAAATCCATAACTGTGCGCACCTGAGGGGCATATTCCTTGCAGGATACCATCTGGTATGAATTTCCAAGTCTGATTATTGTTATTCCCCGATTTGCATTTGTGTAATCATCAATCAGAGCGGTAATATGTTCATCAACTTCATCACTTGAAATTTCAAGAGCCTGTGCAATTTTTGTTTTCTCTACAGACGCACCGTTGGAAAACAAAATTGCCTCAATTGCCGCCGAAATATTTTCAACTGCCATTATTGCACCTCGCCTTCGCCTTTTTCAATCATCATTACAACTGCGTTTTCACCGTTTCCTTCAATTCGTATTCTTTTGCCCTTGACAAGCTCAAGGGTTGCAAGAAACGTGGCAACAAGGTCGCTCTTGCCCTCGCAGACTTCAAATATCTCGTGATATTCAAGACGTTTTTTGTTACGCAGTCTCCGCATAAGATTAATAATCTTGCTGTTAACCGAAACAATTTTATGTGCCACAATTCCCGAAAAAGCCTGCTCAGACGGCGGCAGTTTGCTTTTTCCGCGTCCAACGGCACTTACATATGCCTTTGCAATATCATTGCTCGGATGTATTCTGGTATATGTTAAATCAAACTCGACAGGAGACGCATCCCTAAAAAAAGTGTCAAAGTCATAAATATCTCCGAGCTTTGCCGCCATTTCACGGCAAACGGCATATTCAAGCAACTGTCCCGAAAGCTTTTTTTTGAGTTCTTCCGCTTCCTCCTCGTATTTTGGAAGAAGCATTACAGACTTGATATATACAAGCCGAGATGCCATTGTGAGAAATTCAGACTCAATGTCCATATGATTTTCCTGCATACGGTTGATTTGCTCCATATACTGCTCAAGGAGCTCGGAAATCTGAATATCATATATATCTATTTTGTTTTTTGAAATTAATGTGAGTAATAAGTCAAGCGGTCCTTCAAATACGGGCAGCTTATACTGTAACTGTGTTTCCATAAGTTGCCCTCCTAAAATCAGTGTATAAATAAATTGAAAGGCAGTGAAGCTATCCAATTAAGCGCGGAATACAGTCCGTTTGTAGCCCAGCCAAGCACTCCGTCTAATATTCCCACATAAAGCAATACAAATAATGCTATAAAGAAAATCTGCTGGTATCTGTAACAAAAATTAACAGCATTATCAGGCAAAAACACAAACAATACCTTTGAACCGTCAAGAGGCGGAATAGGAATTAAATTGAACACTGCAAGACCTATATTGCAGTTTATATAGAATGAAAGAAAAATTAGCACATATCCGCCAAAATCAGAAACCAGAAAACCCAAAGCAAAAACAGCCAGTATTTTATAGACTAATATACCAAACAAAGCTGCAACCAAATTTGCTATCGGTCCCATAACGGCTGTTACTGCCATACCAAGCTTAGGATTTTTAAAATTACGCGGGTCAATAGGAACAGGCTTTGCCCAACCAAATCCAAACAAAAGCAGACAGAGTGCACCTATAGGGTCTATATGATTAAGCGGATTTAATGATAATCTGCCGCGATATTTAACTGCCTTATCTCCCATAAGCGACGCAGTAAAGGCATGAGCCCACTCGTGAAATGGTAAAATAAGAAAAATTATTAAAAGTACAGCAAGTATTTCTGCAACAATTGAAAAAAAGTCAAAATGTCCGGTTAGAAGTTGAGAAAGCATAATTTCCTCCAAATATGACGATATATATTTATACTATTATATTATATAATAAATACTGTAAAAAAACAAGTTAAGAAATTTCCTAAAAACACTTGCATTTTAATTGATTTTCTGTTATTATAACAAAGTTAGAGATAGATTTGTTATTGTTAAGGAGGTGCAGACGCATGGCAAAATGTGAATTCTGCGGTAAGGATGTAAAGTTCGGCATCAAGGTATCTCACTCTCACAGACGTTCCAACAGAACATGGAAACCCAACGTTCAGCGCGTTAAAGCTATTGTTGACGGTTCTCCGAAGCGTGTATATGCTTGCACCCGTTGCTTACGTTCAGGTAAGGTTACCAGAGCAAACTGATTTTTTACCGATTACAAACGTAATAAAGGACTATGGTATATTTTATAAAATGCTGTAGATTGAAAATTACAAAAACTCAAACAAAAACCACCGTATTCCGGCTTTTTTGCCTTTACGGTGGTTTTTATTGTTTTTCTAAGCAATAATAAAATTAGGTAAAAAATAATGAGGAAATTTTGTATTAGTCAAACAATATCCTACAGGCAAGCTTCGCCTTTTAAGGAGATGGTATGAAATATGGTATAAAAACACCTTATATTTTCTGCAATATCACAAGGTCTATGATAAATATTAAGGGCTGACCAAAAAGGTCAGCCCTTGTCTATTTAAAATAATTAAATTTTAAATTAGAACATTTCTCTCTTGCGAAGTACAAACATAACGCCTGTAGCAGCAACAAGAAGTGAAAGAATGATTACAGCAAGTGAAGCGTCACCTGTCTGTACTGCACCTGAACCGCCCGGTGTGTTAGATGAACCAGGATTCGGAGCAACATCAGATGTTGAACCGCCGTTTACAGATGAACCTGTTGCAGATGTAGCACCCTGTGAAGGAGCAGGAACTGTTGTGTCCGAAGCAACTGTTGTTTCAGGAACTGTTGTGTCAGGCTCTGTTGCTGTTGTCGGAGCTGTTGTGTCAGGAACAACTGTTGTTTCTGGTACTGTTGTCTCAGGAGCAACTGTTGTTTCTGGTACTGTTGTCTCAGGAGCAACTGTTGTT
>CANQMH010000086.1 GCA_947624865.1 uncultured Clostridia bacterium
ATAGGATTTGCACCTGCTGTTACATTCTTCATTCCCTCTCTGATAAGAGCCTGAGCAAGAAGAGTAGCTGTTGTTGTACCGTCGCCTGCAACATCATTTGTCTTGATTGATACTTCTTTTACAAGCTGTGCACCCATATTTTCAAACGGGTCGTCAAGTTCTATTTCCTTTGCGATTGTAACTCCGTCATTAGTTATTAAAGGAGCACCGTACTTTTTATCAAGCACTACATTTCTGCCCTTAGGACCGAGTGTGATTTTTACTGTATCGGCAAGCTGGTCTATACCCTTCATAAGAGCTTTTCTTGCGTCTTCACCATATGCGATTTGTTTAGCCATTATAAATTACCTCCGTATATATAATAAGTATTAATTATTCTACAGTTGCAAGAATATCTGACTGGCGTACAATTGTATATTCTTCGCCGTCTATTTTTACTTCTGTACCTGCATATTTGCTTGCGATAACCTTATCGCCTACATTAACATACATTTTTACTTCGTTGCCGTCAACTACTCCTCCGGGTCCTACAGCAACAACAGTTGCAAACTGGGGTTTTTCCTGAGCAGCGGATGAAAGAATTATTCCGCTTTTTGTTTTTTCCTCAGCTTCTTCAACCTTTAATACTACTCTGTCAAGTAATGGTTTGATACTCATAATATAGCCTCCTGTTTAAATAACATGATTTTTTATTTTTAGCACTCTCGTCTTTTGAGTGCTAATTATATTTTATACCATTTTTTAGAAATGTCAAGAGTAATTTGACTATTTTTGACCTTTAATTTTATGGACAAATAATAAAAAGTGTTTATATAGTATTTTTATAATAATTTTTTATTGAAACAAAGAACCACCCGAATAACGGGTGGTTCTAATTATATCTATATTAATCTGTGCTGAGCAACATTCTGTCGCTTTCAATTTTTGAGCCGCTGACCTGCTCAAACTTTTGCAGGAGGTGCTCAACTGTAAGCTTTTTCTTTTCTTCGCCCGAAATATCAAGAATAACTTTTCCGTCATTCATCATAATAAGACGATTTCCGTGAGCTATTGCGTCTTTCATATTATGAGTTACCATAAGCGCCGTAAGATTGTTTTCTTCAATGATTTTATCACTGAGTTCAAGCACCTTTGCCGCTGTTTTCGGGTCGAGAGCCGCAGTATGCTCGTCAAGAAGCAAAAGCTTAGGCTTTTGAATTGTTGCCATAAGAAGCGTTATTGCCTGGCGCTGACCGCCCGAAAGCAAACCAACTTTTGATGACATTCTGTCCTCAAGTCCGAGTTCAAATTCTTTGAGCAATTCACGGTATTTTTCCTTTTCACCTTTTTTTACACCCCACGAAAGACCTCTTTTCTTTCCCCTTCGTGCAGCTATTGCAAGGTTTTCGATAATTTCCATATCAGCTACAGTACCCGTCATCGGATCCTGAAATACTCGTCCGAGATATGAAGCACGCTTGTGCTCGGGAAGCGGTGAAACATCCTTGCCGTCAATCAATATTGCGCCGCTGTCTACAGGCCATACGCCTGCAATTGCATTGAGCATCGTTGATTTTCCTGCTCCGTTTCCTCCGATTACGGTGCAGAAATCGCCGTCATTGAGAGTAAGATTAAGGCCGTTAAGCGCACGTTTTTCATTTACGGTGCCTTTATTGAATGTTTTGTAAATATTTTTAATTTCAAGCATTCTTCTCACCCTCCTTGCTGTAGGCTTTTGCATTCAGCTTTGCTACCTTCTTAAAAGAACTTTTTGATTTCTTCTGCAAATACGGAACTGCAAGGAAAATTGCAACGATAACCGCTGTAAACAGCTTTGTATCGTCAGTAGGCATTTTGAGCCACAATACTATACCCATTGCGATATAGTAAAGAATACCGCCGACAATAACAAAAACGAGCCTGATTATAAAATTGATGTGCTTGCGGAAGATCGTTTCTCCGAGAACCTGACCTATAATTACAGCCGCAAGACCTATAACAATTGCGCCTCTGCCCATATTTACATCTGAGAAGCCCTGATACTGAGCAAACAGAGAACCCGACAGAGCAACAAGTCCGTTTGAAAGTGCAAGAGCAATAACTTTTGAAACACTTATATTTATGCCCTGTGCCTTGCTCATTGCAGGATTGCTTCCCGTTGAACGTATTGTTGAACCCTGCTCCGTGCCGAAATACCAATACATAGCGGCAATTACTATGGCAGCAAAACCAAGACCGATTATAATTGCCATATTGTTATTTAATGAAGAAAGCACCAAAGAATAATTTCTGTTGCTTATCGGCAGATTGGATTTTCCCATAATATTTAAGTTTACGGAATATAATGCAATCTGTGTTAAAATACCTGAAAGTATATCGGGTATTCCGAACAGAGTATGTAAAAGTCCTGTAATAAGTCCTGCAAGTATTCCTGCTATTAAAGCAACAATGACAGCTATCCAAATTGGAACGCCGTTAAGTAGCAAAACAGCCGTAACTGCACCACCGGTTGCAAACGAACCGTCAACAGTAAGGTCTGCAAAATTGAGCAGCTTGAACGTAATAAATACGCCGAGCGCCATAAGTCCCCATATTATACCCTGAGCAATATTTCCCGGAAGCTGAGAAAGAAAATTCATAGGATTAAGGGACGAAAAATAAGATAAAATTGCATCCATCTGTATTCACCAATTTCCTAAACATAAAACAATGGGGTGTCGCAATACGGCACCCCAAAACCGCTTAATTATTTTTCAATAGCCTCGTATCCGTCAGGAACTTTAATTCCTAGAGCTTCGCATCTTTCTTTATCGTATTTCTTTGTTGTAGGAGCATATTGAATCTCCATCTTGGAAACATCTTTTCCGTTTACGAGAATATCATAAGCCATTTCCCCTGTTTTCTGTCCAAGCTCATAATAGCTGATTGAAAGTGTTACTACGCCGCATCCTTTGCAGATACCTTCTTCACCTGCAACGATCGGAACCTTTTTAGGTTCAGCAATGTTATTGATAACTTCTGCGTTTGAAGCCGCTGTGTTATCGGTTGGAATATATAAAACATCGCTTTCATTACAAGCAGTTGTTGTTACTGCTGCAACGTCGTTAGAATCTGAGAAAGTGTATGCCTTAACGGTATAGCCTTCTTCTTCAAGGTAAGGCTTAATCGTATCAAACTGATACTTTGAGTTTGCTTCAGCAGAACAGTAAATAATACCTACATTCTTTTTGTCAGGGAAAATCTCTTTAAGCATAGCAGCCTGCTGGTCAAGAGGTGCAAGGTCTGCTGTACCAGAAACATTCACTTCAGAATAGCCTTTCCAATCCTTAATATCAAGAGCTGTACCGTAGTGTGTAATTGATGTGCCGAGAATCGGAATTTCGGTAGTAGCGGCATAAGCAGCCTGCAAAGCAGCAGTACCGTTGCCGAGAATAAGGTCAACATTTGAAGATACGAATTGGTTGCAGATTGTAGCGCAGGTTGGCGAATCGCCCTGACCGTTCTGCTCGTCAAATTTTACGTTATCTTCGCCGAGTTTCTCTACAAGAGTATCTCTAAAACCCTTTGTAGCAGCATCGAGAGCTTCGTGCTGAACTAACTGGCAGATACCGATGTTGTAAACCTTTCCTGATTCAGCAGTTTTGTCGGATGAACCCGAAGCAGTTGATTCTGAACCGCCGCAGCCTGCAAAGCTGAATGACAATGTAAGCGCTGCAAGAATAAATGCAGCTATTTTTTTTGTTTTTTTCATATTATGTCCTCCTAATGCTTTTGCACTTTTATGTGCTAAAGCAATTTGATGTTAATATTATACAACATAGGACATAATTTTTCAATAGTATAATTATTTTTTGTAATATAGTAACAATATAAAACTACGTTTTTTGGTTACTTAGCCACTACATTGCTTTCTCCAAGCTGAAATTTAAGCTCTTTGAGCATAACGTCATTCAAACTCACCCACATTGACGAGGGCGCCTTTACCTTTCGGTTGGGTTTTGTAAGATAAAAAATAACAGGCGTTGTACCTTCAAATATATCAATTACACGCTTTGCCCGAGTGTAAAGCTCCGTATCCAAGTCGTCAATTCTCAGATAAAGTGCGGAAGGATTTGACGGGCGCTGAGCATTTACTGCTTCTGTTTGTTCCTGTTTAGATGTAATGTTAATATTTTTACATTCGTCATTGGAACGCGCCCTGTCTATTGAATCACAGATAATTTTGGGTTCTTCGTTTTCTTTGAAATTCAAAGAACCTCTTATTATAACCGCATTTCCCTCATTGAGCAGCATTGCGTATTTTTCATACACATTAGGAAATACCACTATCTCCAATGAGCCGTATCTGTCCTCTGCATTTGCAAAAGCCATCATTTTATTATTCTTTGTGAGCTGAGTTTTTACCTTTGATACCACACAAACAAGCGAAACTTTTTTGCCGTCAAAATACAAACCGCCTTCGTTGTTTATTAAATCGCCTGTTCTGTCCGCTTTCATAATCCTCGAAAACTCTGTGTATTCGTCCATTGGGTGACCGCTGAGATACATACCTGCAATTTCATTTTCCATTTGCAGAAGCTGTTCTTTTGAAAACTCCTTTAAATCAGGAATTTCCGGTTCGGATGATGTATGGTTATCAACTTCCCCCATATCAAAGAAAGAGAGCTGTCCTCCCATATTGTGCTTTGATTCGTAATCGAGGTCATCAAGAACAGTTTTACTTACCGCAAGAAGCTGTCTGCGGTTTGCTCCGAGTCCGTCAAAAGCACCGCACTTTATAAGGCTTTCTACTGCACGGCTGTTCATATTTTTTCCGTAAAGACGTTTGCAGAAGTCGTAAAAAGACTCGAAGGGTTTGTATTTTCTTTCGGATATTATACTGTCAATAAACTGTCTGCCGAGATTTTTAACAGCAAGAAGCCCGTAACGGATATTGGTTCCGCTTACGGTAAATCCATGATTACTTTCATTAACATTCGGAGGAAGAACATCTATGCCAAGGCGCTGACACTCGCCGATATATACAGCCATTTTATTTTGGTTATCAAGCACGCTTGAAAGTAATGCCGCCATATACTCGCAGGGATAATAACATTTCAGCCACGCAGTTTTATATGAAATTGAAGCATATGCCGCCGCGTGGGATTTATTGAATGCGTATGAGGCAAAGCTTTCCATTTCATCATAAATAGAATTTGCCGTTTTTACATCAATTCCGCGTCTTACACATCCGTCAACTAATATGTTTCCGTTTTCGTCAGTAAGTCCGTTAATAAAAATATTGCGTTCCTTTTCCATTACAGCGTGTTTCTTCTTGCTCATTGCACGCCGCACAATATCGGCTCGTCCAAGGCTGTAGCCTGCAAGAGTACGAAAAATCTGCATTACCTGCTCCTGATATACAATACAGCCATAGGTAACCTCCAAAATCTCTTTCAGCATTGGATGCTTGTAACGGATATGAGAG
>CANQMH010000087.1 GCA_947624865.1 uncultured Clostridia bacterium
GTCCAGCAGGTCCAGAGGGTCCAGCAGGCCCAGAGGGTCCGGCAGGTCCAGCAGGCCCAGAGGGTCCGGCAGGCGCAACAGGCCCAGCAGGCCCAGAGGGTCCAGCAGGTCCAGCAGGTCCAGCAGGTCCAGCAGGTCCAGCAGGTCCAGCAGGTCCAGCAGGTCCGGCAGGCCCAGAGGGTCCGGCAGGTCCGGCAGGTCCAGAGGGTCCAGCAGGTCCAGCAGGCGCAACAGGTCCAGAGGGTCCGGCAGGCCCAGCAGGTCCGGCAGGCCCGGCAGGTCCGGCAGGCCCGGCAGGAGGAGTGCTGAATTATGCAGACTTTTATGCCTTGATGCCTCCGGATAACGCAGCATCAGTTGCCCCGGGAACAGACGTCAGCTTCCCGCAGGATGGACCTAACAGCGGTTCAGGTATAGCCAGAATCAGTGCTAATTCATTTAATCTGGCAGAAATCGGCACTTATCAGATACTTTTCGAGGTAAATGCAAACCAAGCAGGTCAGTTAGTATTGACTTTAAACGGGGTTGAATTGGATTACACGGTAGTAGGACGTGCAACAGGTGCTTCTCAAATTATAGGTATGGCTCTTGTAACAACAACAGTTATAAATTCCATTCTGACAGTGAGAAATCCTGCTGATAACCCTGCGGCTCTTATCATCACTCCGCTTGCCGGAGGAACAGAACCTGTTTCTGCTCACCTTGTAATCACACAAATTCAATAAATTATCCGTGCAGGGCAGAGAACTTATAATTTGATAAAATTTTTTGTTAAATTTTAAATTAAGCGAAATAATCTAATTTTGTGTTTATATCTATAAAAAATATGCTCCCCTTGAAGCATACAGTTTATATGAAAAACTGTTTCTCAAAGGAGGAGCATATTTTATATGTAATAGTTTAGAAAATAAATAGATTTAGAGGATAATATGTAATTTAAAGACCTAAAGATTTCAAAAACAGCACGGCCAGCAAAATCGGAGCAATAAATTTAATCATTACCGTATAAAGTCTTTTTCTGCCCATTTTGCATCCTGTTTTCTCTACTTCGTCCACTATCAATTTCGGCTTTACAATCCAGCCAATCAGAATACAAGTGCCGATTGCTACTAAAGACATAAGAATATTGTTGCTTACATAGTCCATAATATCAAGAACCTGAGCCATTGTACCGTTCGGCAAAGGAAGTTCAAAGTACAGGGCATTATAGCCTAAGCACACAACCAGACCTGCCGCAATTGAAATGACTGTTTCTATTGCCGTAGCTTTTGACCTTGACAGATGGAACTTATCCATAAAACTTGATACAATCGCTTCCATAATTGATATAGCACTTGTCAGCGCGGCAAAAAGTACCATGGCAAAGAACAGGCATCCAATTACATTTCCGATACTTCCCATAGCATTAAATACCTTAGGCATTGTAACAAACATAAGTCCAGGACCGGATGCTCCCATTCCTTCTGTTCCTGCAAATGTATATACGGCAGGAATTATCATAATTCCTGCAAGAAAAGCTACAACAGTATCAAAAATCTCAATCTGATTAATCGAGCTTTTCAGGTTAGCATCATCGTGAACATAAGAGCCATAAGCAATCATAATTCCCATTGCAACGCTTAAGCTGAAAAAGAGCTGTCCCATCGCGTCAAGAAGAATAGTTAAAAAGCGCTGAAAAGTCATCCCGTTAAAATCAGGAATGATATATATGCCTAATCCCTGCATTCCTGTTCTTGTAACACCGCTGTCGTCTGTGTGGCTTATTGTAAGTGAGAATATTGAAATTATGACTACAAAGATGAGCAGAATAGGCATCAGAATTTTAGAAAATAATTCAATTCCCTTGTTGACGCCTCGAAAGACGACAAATGCTACTGCACACAGAAAAATCAGCATCATTATAATAGGTTCAGTTTGTTCTGAAATAAAGCTATTAAAATATCCGTCCTGTGCCGCGTTTGCACCGTTTCCTGTAAGATATGCCAGAAGGTATTTTACAACCCAGCCTCCGATAGCACAATAGTAAGGCATTATAATAACAGGCACAAGGCAGGTTATAACGCCAAGACCTTTCCATTTTTTGTTGAGTTTTCCGTATGCCATAAGGGGACTCTGCTTTGTTCGCCGTCCAATAGCAACCTCAGTTATCAAAAGCGTAAAGCCAAATGTCAGTGCGAGAATAATATAAATGACAAGGAACATTCCTCCTCCGTCTTTAGCCGCAAGATAAGGAAATCGCCATATGTTTCCAAGTCCTACCGCGCTTCCTGCGGCGGCAAGCACAAAGCCTATAGAACCGGAAAATGAATTTCTTTTGACCCCTTTTTCCATTAATCAGTCCTCCTTTTTTTATTTTATATTTTTATAATAAAGCTTCTTAATTAATCAACAGAATTTTTATAATTACAAGGCTGCCATTTACACTTGTCGGAAACATATTAACTAAAATTTATTAACTCCAATTATAACTTATACAAAAACAGTTTGCACAAGAAACATATAAACGAAAGTTCCTACGATGATACTAAGTAACGTATTTCTCTTCCAAATATGAATAACGACAACAATTATAATGGAGAGAAATGACGGAAGCCAATCGGATACTGCTCCAAAGCTCACATTCCTCAGGCAATAAATTATGAGCATACCTATGATAGCATAGGGAAGCTTATCTCCTAAAAATATGATATACTTTGGAACTTCACGCTTACCGTTAAAAATTACAAACGGAAGGAATCTTAGTATTATGGTGACGGCAGCAATTACTGCAATTAATACCACGGAATGTATATCATTCATCAGAGCGGCCTCTTTTCCGGTAAGAGATTGAAAGCAATAATGTGATTAACAGCATTGTAGGAATCAAAAAATTACTTTCACCAAAGATGATAAGGCATATAATCGCTGAACCGATTCCGACCAATGCGCAACGCTGCTCTTTTGATGTTATCCATTGTTCAACAAATACAGTCACAAATAGAGCTGTCATGGAGAAATCAATACCTTTTGAGTTGAAATCCAGCAATGTACCGATTATCGCGCCAAGTGCAGTGCCAATCACCCAATATGAATGATCGAATAAAGTTACAAGAAAACAATAAAGCTGAGTATCTTTTTTTTGAGACGGATAATCCTTATTATCACACAACAAAGAGTATGTTTCGTCTGTAAGTCCAAAAATTAGATACGGTTTGAACTTCCCTATATTCCTGTATTTCCCAATCATAGAAATACCATAAAAAAGATGCCGTGCATTTACCATTAAAGTCATAATTGCCGCATACAGAGGAGAGACTGCCGCAGCCAATAAATCAGCGGTAATATATTGCATAGAACCTGCATATATAAAAACGCTGCAGGCAATCGACCATACGGGGCCGTAACCTCGATCATTCATCAGAATTCCAAAGCCCATACCAAGAATGACATACGCCGCCATAACGGGCAGACTTTTTATAAATGCTTTTTTTATTATGGCTTTTCTTTTCATTTTCTCACCTTTGTCAGTTCCCGTGATTATGAATTAGATGTATGCCATCGACATCAACAAAATGCATTCTATGTGGCACGAGGCGATAGGAAGTACGTCTTTATCGCACTATATCCACCCTTCGTTTGTGGGAATATATTTACTATTTATGGTCCCATAATTGATATTACTGTTGTGTTCTTATTGTTCTCCATCATTTTAGTTATTCGCTTTGTAAAACGGTGGTAGAAGTCAATTACAACAGAAATATGCTTTTGAATTGCTGTATCATCACGATTGATATAATCTATATCACCTGGGTAGCACATATAAAAAATCGAATAATTCTTTTTTATATCGTCAAGTCGAGTATTATTATAATCAGATTCCAATAGAGATGCAACCTCATCAATCTCTTTTACAATTTTAGTCAATACATTGTATGTATAGAAATTATGTGTGAGATACCACTCGAATTCACTAATGTAACCCAAATAATATTCATAACGTCTTTTATTGTAAGTAAGATTCTTATCAAAATATTTGTAAAGGAAGTAGGAAAGAAAACACTTAATATCGCCTTCCTCTATTGAAAATTCTTCATCTAGCTCAACAACCTCATTCCATAATATTTTCCCTGACTCTTTAATAATTACAGGTCTGAACCAGAAATACGATGACGGATCATGTCCTTCAATAATTTCAATTCGAAATCCCATAATCACCCTTCTTTCAACTGCAAAATTCCGTTTTATTATACTACTTAATTATTCCTCATTAGAAACAGTTTCTGCCAATCCGATATATTTCTTTAACTTTTTCTGCAACAGTTTCTTATCAATTAACTTCAGACATCAACACTACGCACTCTATATGGCATGAGAGGACAGGACGAATGTCTTTACCCCTCTCGGTATGCGGAAATATATCAACTGATATTTTGCCGTTTTGTCCGTATGGGAAAAATATCAACCGACCTCATTTTTGCTTTATTTTGGCTTGAATAAATCAATAAATTTACCGGATTAAAGGCATTTGTCCGCATAGAGCGTAAGCTTTCTAAAAAACTCCTTCGACATATTCTTCATAGTTGGAATATGTATAAAAATTGTCGGACAGGATGCTTTTTTCATCATACAATAATATGCTTCGTTACACAAATAGTGGGTCGATTTATCCGAAACGGTGTAACGCAAATCCAATTCATCGGCAAGCGCCGTGTAGTCGGTCAATTTTGCTGATGTTAAGATATACTCTCCGTCCTTTTCAGCCGCTTTTTCAAACCGTATTGAATCCTGTAAGCTTTTATACAAACCAAACATGATAATTTTTTGATATCGGTCTTTTATTATTTCAATATCGCATGCCACTCCTTTAAAAGAATTTGTCAAGAAAATCTTTTCGGTTTTCATTTGCTTCACTAATTGAAAGGACGAATTAGCCGCCCCTTTAAATGCCGTGAACAGAACGCACTCCATAAATCAATATCCTTTCCTTGACATCAACACGACGCACTCCACATGGTACGAGAGGACAGGACGGATGTTTATACCACTCTCGGTATGCGGAAACATATTAACCACTATTTTGCCGTTTTGTCCGGCTGGACGAGATACTATCCGACGAGAAACGGTTGCAGCGCATCGAGGCGATTGCCGACCCGCTTGCCAAATCGCCGCAGCGGATCATTACAGAGCAGGAAACGTATCGGGAACTGTATGACGCGCTGGACAATCTATGGCTGGAGCTGCCGTGGTGGTTTTGAGCGAAACGTTGCGGCGGGACGGGGGCTTTGATATACCTTTTGCTCCCTCCTGCGACGATGAAAAATCCTCCGCTTCGTTTCGGATTCCTCCCCGCCGCCTACACACGGACAGGCGGATTTCGCTTATGCTTCATCCAGTTTTTGCGTGTCATTCCCCGCAAAATCCGCCCGTCCTGCTGTCACTGAAAAGCGCCTGTGTAGC
>CANQMH010000088.1 GCA_947624865.1 uncultured Clostridia bacterium
ATACAATAGCTTTATTGTCTTTGAGTTTATCTTCATTAATTGTTTTTGTAATTCTTGTAAGCTCCTGATAGACAATTCGTCCTGCTCCTATATTTGTATGACCGACTTCCGAGTTGCCCATCTGTCCATCGGGAAGTCCTACGTCCATACCCGACGCGCCTATCTGAGTAATTGGATTTGATGAGAAAATCTTATCAATATTTGGCCTTTTGGCGGCCTTGATCGCATTTCCTTGGTCGGGAGCGATTCCAAAACCGTCAAGAATCATTAAAATCAAAGGCTTTTTCATATACTAATTCCTTTCCTGTACTTAGTTAGTAAAACGGGCGTACAAAAGTACGCCCATTAAATTTTATGTTTAATAGCTGCTTATTTGCTTGCAGCTTTAACAATTGCAGCAAATTTTTCAGCAACAAGAGAAGCACCGCCGATAAGTCCGCCGTCTACGTTTGTCTTTGAGAGAAGCTCTTCAGCGTTGCCGTCGTTCATTGAGCCGCCGTACTGAATTGTTACAGCGTCAGCAACCTCTTTGTTATAAAGCTTTGCAAGAGTTTCTCGGATAAATGCGCAAACTTCTTCAGCCTGTTCTGCTGTAGCAGTTTTTCCTGTGCCGATAGCCCATACAGGCTCGTAAGCAATAACAGTATTTTTTAAATCCTCGGCAGAAACATCAAAAAGGTCAAGTTTAATCTGTCTTGAAATTACTTCCTCGGTAATATCACACTCGCGCTCCCAAAGAAGCTCGCCTACGCAGACGATCGGCTTTAAACCTGCTGCAAGAGCGGCTTTTGTTCTCTTGTTTACAGTTTCGTCTGTTTCACCGAAGTATTGTCTTCTTTCGCTGTGACCGATAACTACATATTCAACGCCCATTTCTTTGAGCATACCTGTAGAAATCTCCCCAGTGAATGCACCGCTTTCTGCCCAGTGGCAGTTTTCTGCGCCGATTTTAACATTAGTTCCCTTTGTAGCTTCAAGAGCAACGCTGAGGTCAACATAAGGAACGCAGGCAATTACCTCGCAGTCAGCGTCCTTTACCGCAGGTACAATAGCGTTCAGAAGCTCTTTTGCCTCTGAAGGAGTTTTGTTCATTTTCCAGTTTCCGGCAATAATTGCCTTTCTCTTTGTCTTATCCATTGTAAATCAGCCTTTCATAATATATAGTATCTGCAAAATCAGAATTTTATTTCATTTGATAATAGATTTTATGGGCGAGATTACCCGCCCATAAGAAAGTATCAGATAGTTCTAATTTTATTATTTGTCAGCGATTACTGCAATACCGGGGAGAGTTTTACCCTCAAGGTATTCAAGTGAAGCACCGCCGCCTGTTGAGATATGGCTCATCTTATCGGCAAAGCCGAGCTGAATAACAGCCGCTGCGCTGTCGCCGCCGCCGATAATTGTTGTAGCGTCGGTTTCTGCAAGAGCTTGTGCAACAGAAATAGTACCCTTTGCAAGTGTTGGATTCTCAAATACGCCCATAGGTCCGTTCCATACAACCGTCTTTGCGCTCTTAACAGCGTCAGCAAAAAGTTCCTGAGTCTTTGTGCCGATGTCAAGACCTTCCATATCGGCAGGAATTTTATCTGTGTCAACAACTTTTACGTCAATCGGAGCGTCAATCGGGTCAGGGAATCCTGCTGCAATTGTTGTATCAACGGGAAGAAGAAGTTTTTTGCCGAGCTTTTCAGCTTTATCCATCATTTCCTTGCAGTAGTCAATCTTTGAATCGTCAACGAGTGAAAGACCGACTTCCTTGCCCTGTGCCTTTAAGAATGTGTATGCCATACCGCCGCCGATGATAAGTGTATCGCACTTTTCAAGGAGATTTGAAATTACATTGAGCTTGTCGGCAACCTTTGCGCCGCCGAGAATTGCAACAAACGGACGAACAGGAGTTTCAACAGCGTTGCCGAGATAATTGATTTCTTTCTGCATAAGGTAACCGACTGCCGTTTCCTTAATGTGGTCTGTAACGCCGGCAGTTGAGCAGTGTGCACGGTGAGCAGAACCGAAAGCATCCATTACAAAAACTTCTGCAAGTGAAGCAAGTTCGCTTGAGAATGGTTCAAGATTTTTAGTTTCTTCTTTTCTGAAACGTGTATTCTGAAGAAGTACAACGTCGCCGTCATTCATTTGGGCAACAGCCTTTTTAGCATTTTCGCCTACGACCTCATCATCATTGGCAAAAACAACTTCTTTGCCGAGAAGCTCTGAAAGTCTTACTGCAACGGGTGCAAGTGAGAACTTGTCTTCGGGACCGTTCTTCGGCTTGCCGAGATGTGAGCAGAGAATTACCTTGCCGCCGTCATCGATAAGCTTTTTAATTGTGGGAAGAGCAGCAGTAATTCTGTTGTCGTTTGTGATAACGCCGTCCTTGAGAGGTACGTTAAAATCGCAGCGAACAAGAACCTTTTTGCCCTTTACATTGAGGTCATCAACAGTAACCTTGTTGAGTTTCATTAAAATACATTCCTTTCATGTTAGAAGAATATTGTAAAAATTTAGTATTTTCACAGTTACATTTATTATATATCAATTTACATTTTTTATCAATAGTAATCTTAAATTTTTTATTTACGGCATCTTAGTAAATACCCGCGGTTAATAATAAACTAAAATATTGAAAATATATTGATATTATGTTATGATAATTACAATATATTATAGAATACTTACTTAAAAGGAGTTTGTAAATTGGAAGGATTTAACGAGCAGGTTGTAAAGAGGGCAACTAAACTCAAGAATATTTTAATTAAAGTATTATCGGTTGTATTGCTGATCACCGTTCCGATAGTCTGTATTATCCTCGGTTATGTAATAACGCCTTATATGGTTTATGTAGGGCTGTTTCTGTTTATGGGCGGAATATATATTGTATGGTATGTGTTCACTTCACAGAGAGTGGAGTTTGAATATTCGGTTGCAGGAGATGAGCTTGACATATCCAAGGTAATATCGCTTAGAAAAAGAAAGCGCGTCTGCAAAGTGCCGATAAGAGAAATAGAAAAGCTTGACAAGGGCGCTCAGACAATAAAAAATATGCGTTTTTCAAAAACTTTTGTTGCCGCACGTGATATTGACGCTGAAAGCGAAAATTACTATGCTGTTTTCAACAGTGTTGCATACGGCAGATGTCTGCTTATTTTCACGCCTAATGACCAAATTCTTCAGGGAATGAAATCCTATCTTAACAAAGATATAGTATTAAAGCTGTTTTATCACAGAAATGTTGGATGATCTAATGGAGCGTACAGATAAAAATATCGTTAAAAAGGCGGTTTTTAACCGCCCTGATGATGCTAACAAGGGAACGCTCGGTTCCCTTTTGAGTATATGCGGAAGTTACGGAATGGCAGGTGCGGCAATTTTGGCGGGAAAAGCTGCACTCAGGTGCGGTCTTGGCCTTTTAAAAACTGCCTTGCCCGAAAGCATTTATCCGATTGCTGCTCATTCAATTTTAGAGAGCGTGTATTTTCCGCTTGCCCAAACCCCAAAAGGCAAATTAAGCAAAAGCAATCTGCCTTTTTTGATTGAGGAGGCGGAGAAATCAAGTGCAGTGTTAATCGGGTGCGGACTGTCAGTGTGTGAAGATACTGAGGAAATCGTTAATTCTTTCATAGAAAATTGTTCTGTTCCGATTCTGCTTGATGCAGACGCACTAAATTGCATAGCCAAAAACCCTGCTGTTCTTTTAAAAGCAAAAGCCCCTGTTGTAATTACACCGCATCCGGGTGAAATGGCTCGGCTGACAAATATGACGGCAAAAGATGTAAACGACAACAGGGAAAGCGTTGCGATGAATTTTGCTGAAAAATATCACATTATTACCGTTCTTAAAGGAGCAGGAACGATTATTGCTGCTCCAAACGGCAGAATAATGATAAATCATACGGGAAATTCGGGAATGGCAACAGGCGGAAGCGGAGATGTGCTTGCAGGAATGGCATCATCGCTTATGGCACAGGGTGCGTCTGCTTTTGACGCCGCGTCGGCGGCTGTTTATCTGCACGGTCTTGCAGGAGATATTGCCTGCAAAAAGTACGGAAAGATTTCAATGCTTCCAACCGATATAATAGAATGTATCAGCACTGCTTTTACAGAATGCGGCTTTTAAAGAATACAGATTTCAGCGGCTTGTTTGTCGGAATTATGAAAACCGATAAGACATATAATATATCAAAACGGGAGGTGCCTTATGCCAAAAAAAGTTTTGATAATATTATGTGTCTTTTTTTTATTGCCTTCAATTTTTCTGTGCGGGTGTGAAAAAAAGGAGGAAAGCAAGGATTTAGTCACCGATTTTTCAGCGTCGTTTTCAGCAGAATACAGAAAAGAGGAGGTTAAGGGAACATTAAGCACCAACAGACAGGGAATAACAAATATAGACATAACTTATCCCGAAAACATAAGCGGATTGAGCATCAACTACCGAAGTTCGGAAATGCAGTTAGCAAGAGAAAGTCTGATTTGCAGTGCGGACGAAGCATATATTCCTGCTAACAGCTTTCCGAGCCTGCTTAAATCAGTTTTAAACGGTATTGGAGAAGGCAGAGCGAAGCTGTATGCTCAAAATGAAAACGGCTGTACATATAATCTGAAAACCGAGTCAGGAAACTGCGAGATAAGTGTTGATAAAGACGGGAAAATTACCGGCGCAAAAATTAACAGTGCAGATTTTTCTGTTGAATTTTCAGATATAAAAACTGTTCAGAATTAAATGACATATTCACAAATTTTACGCCCAAAAATATTATGTAATAGCTGTATAAAAGCTTTAAGAAAGGCAAAAATATCAGTAAACAAATTATTTGGAGCGTGAAAGCCTTGAATATACGACGCGGTGACATATATTATGCTGATTTAAGCCCTGTTGTCGGCTCTGAACAGGGAGGGGTAAGACCTGTGCTGATAGTTCAGAACAACGTGGGCAACCGTTTCAGTCCAACTGTAATTGCGGCGGCAATTACAAGTCAGCAGTCAAAAGCAAATCTTCCTACTCACATACCGCTGAATGCCGACTCATCGGGACTTGCAAAAGACAGCGTGGTTCTGCTTGAGCAGGTAAGGACGATAGATAAAAAAAGACTAAAGGAAAAAATGGGAACGGTCGATGAAAACGCTATGAATGAAATCAATAATGCAATATCTATATCATTTGGTCTTAACGCTTAATTTTGTACTACATATAATATGGTACAAAAGGATGTTTAGTCAAAATACAAAAAAGCCGGCAGCTTAATGAACTGACCCCAAAAAGTTAGACAAAGTTTTAGATATATTTTTGTAGAAATTAAATATTAAGCGGCAACTATGG
>CANQMH010000089.1 GCA_947624865.1 uncultured Clostridia bacterium
AAACGGCGGCTTTGCCGCTTCCTTCGGCTACCGCCGAAGAATTATGTTAAAATAACCTCACGCCGTTACCAAAATCAAAGATTTTAACGGCTGAGAGAACATTGAAACATAATTTATGTTTGCTTGCGCAAACAGTGGCTTTGCCGCTATCTTCGTCTACCGCCGAAGCATTATGTTAAAATAACCTCACGCCGTTGCCAAAATCAAAGATTTTGACGGCTGAGAGAACATTTAACATAATTATAATTGTATATACATTATATTGTGCTTTTTGGAGAGAATAAATCTCGGAGGTGCACTATAATGTCACAAAAAACAAAAGATTCAAAGTCAGCGAAAAAGACTAAGGATAATTACGTAAAAAATCCTTGCGCTGACGATAATCCTCAAAAGCTTGAAAATGACAGTCCTATTAACGAAGAACATACCGACCAGATTGGTGAAACAGGTTCGGTATTAGCAGCACACAAGGACAGCATAATTCATTGTCTTACAATAATCGGTCAGATTGAGGGTCACTATATTCTCTCTCAGCAGAACAAAACCACAAAATATGAGCACGTAATTCCGCTGCTTGTTTCAATTGAAGAGGATGAGCGAATAGACGGACTGCTTATTCTTCTTAATACAGTGGGCGGTGATGTTGAAGCAGGTCTTGCCATTGCCGAAGTGATTTCGGGAATGAAAAAACCGTCGGTATCAATTGTTCTTGGAGGAGGACATTCAATCGGCATTCCATTGGCAGTTGCGGCAAAGAAAAGCTTTATTGCAAAAAGTGCGTCAATGACTGTTCACCCTGTACGTACTACCGGTCTCACACTCGGTGTTCCGCAGACTTTTGAATATTTTCAGAAAATGCAGGATAGAATTACAACTTTTGTTGCCGAAAATTCGGGAATTTCAAAGGAAAGATATAATCAGCTTGTTCTCAATACAGGTGAGCTTGTTATGGATATAGGAACAATTCTTGAGGGAGAAGAGGCTGTTGAAGAAGGTCTTATCGACGAGGTAGGAACGGTGTCTGACGCAATTGCTGCTCTCTATGATATGATAAAGCAAAGCAAGAGCAGTAGGAAAAAATCAAAGTCCAAAGCAAAATCGCAAAATCAATAAACGGCCACACAATACAAGCCGTGATAAAATTCGGGTACTTCACCCGAATACATAATAATTATTCAATATAATACCGCATAAAATGTTATACGAATTTATTTAAAAAGGAGTACATACTATGTCAATAATTGACGCCATTATTCAGGGTATAGTTCAGGGCTTGACTGAGTTTCTGCCTGTGTCCAGCAGCGGTCATCTTGCAATCACTCAGCACATTCTGGGTACAAGCGGAGAGGGAAATCTATTTTTTAACGTAATGCTGCACGTCGGAACGCTTGTTGCCGTAATTGCTTTTTACTACAAGCTTATCTGGAGTCTTTTAAAAGAATTTTTTGTAATGCTCAAAGACATTTTTACAGGAAAATTCAAGTGGAGCGAAATGAATTATGAGCGCAATCTTATTGTTATGCTCATAATCGGTCTGCTGCCCCTGTTTTTGTTGTTCCTGCCCATTCCCGGAACTGATTTAAAAATAAAAGATTTGGCGGATATTCTCTCTGCAAGTCCAGTACTTATAGTAACTGCGATTTCGCTTTTGCTTACAAGTGTTCTGCTTACAATAGGAATAGTCTGCAACCGCAGAAATTCTGGCGGTCTCAGACATTTAAAAGGAACCAAGACTGATTCTGCCGGTAAGGAAAGCTACAATGTGCTTGACGCAGTATTAGTCGGATTAATGCAGGTTGCCGCAGCAATTTTGCCGGGACTTTCCCGTTCGGGTTCAACGCTTGCGGTAGGTGAGATGAGAGGCATTAACAAGCAAAAAGCTCTTGATTACACCTTTGTTTTAGGAGTTCCGTCTATAATTGCCGCCGCACTTTTAGAAGGTGTTGACGCATTAAAATCACCTGAGGGAATAAATTTTGAACCGCTTGTGATTATTGCAGGTATGGTTGTTTCCGCAATTGTAGGTTACCTTGCAATTGTAATTTTTAAATGGTTCTTAAAATCAGACAAAATGTGGATTTTTGTTGCATATACCGCAATTGTGGGTATTGCGTTCATTATAATTTCAATCATTGAAATGAATACCGGAGTAAACCTTTTTACAGGTATGCCTGTTAATTGGTGATAAATAGGAGTGATTTTGATTGTCAGCAAAAAAGCAGACAGCAAATAAAAAAACAAAAGCTCCTGCCAAATCGCAAAAAGGCAGGAGCAGAACCTCAAAAACAACTGCACCTGCCTCAACTGTAGGACTTAGTCCAAGAGTACGGGCAATATTATTCGGCGCAGTTGCACTTATTTTTGCAGTGATGATAGCAGTCAAAGGAGAAAATGTATGGACGGCAATTCGCGGATTTTTCTTTGGACTGCTCGGCTTTGGAATTTTTCTTGTGCCGGTGTTTATGGTTTATCTCTGCATAATCACCGAAAAAGAACAAAAAGTAGCGCACATAAAATCCAAAGTAGCCTTGTGTACGCTCATAATTTTGTTTGTCGGTGCGCTAATTTACATAGTCTGCGGTGCGCAGTTTAATAATATGAACTTTTTTGCGTGTCTTGGCAAGCTGTATTTGCAGTCTGCCGACAATACATATTATTTGACGTTCGGATGTGGACTTCTGGGCGGAATTTTAGGTTATCCTCTTGTATATTTTTGCGGAGAAATTCCGGCATTATGTGTAGCCATTGTGATAACTGTAGCGCTTGTATTTATTATTGCAAATATTTCTGTCAGAGATATGGCAAGTGCGGCTTCACGCACCGTGAGTCATGTCCGCGAGGCAGGCGAAAAGCACGCCCGTGAGCGCAGAGAGCGCAGAGAAGCGCAAAGACAGGAATATTTAAATGAAGGAAAGTACAGCTCAATATCGGGTTATAACGTAAATACAACGTCAAATTCCGACGGCATTGATATACCGCTTGACGAACCGAAAGGAAAACGAAAAAAGAAAAAGCGTTTGGTTAAAAGCGGAATTGACATCGACTATGTTGATGCTGATGAGCAGAATGCAACCGATAAGGATTTATCAGAAGATTTAATTAATATAATCAATCGTGCAAGCAAGCCGCTCGGTGCTGACGCTGACACAACAGTTGAGGATATAGCAGACGACATTTCTCAGGAAAAGCGTTCAAAGCGAATGACAGACGGCGCAAAGCAGCCTGACCCGGAAACTGTTCCTGTAGAGATAGAGCCAAAATCCGAAAAGAAAAATAAAAATGCAGATAATGCGGATAATTCGGAATTTGATAATGTGGGATATAAAACCGAGAGTTCTTCTGATGAAATAAAAGAAGAAAAGATATATCATTATCCGCCTGTTCAGCTTTTAAAGCTAAAGACCAATAATAACGACAGAAATGCTATGGAGGAGCTTCAGAATAACTCCAAAAAGCTGATCGACACGCTGAACAGCTTTGGCGTTAATGCTTCAATAGTCAACATTTGCAGAGGACCTTCGGTTACACGCTATGAGTTACAGCCTGCACCCGGAGTGAAAATAAGCAAAATCACAAATTTGTCCGATGATATTGCTCTTAATCTTGCCGCAAACGGCGTGCGTATAGAAGCCCCTATTCCCGGCAAGGCGGCAGTAGGCATTGAAGTCCCGAACAAAGTTGTGAGTATGGTATCAATGCGCGAGCTTATCGACTCGGATAGATTCAGAAATGCAAAAAGCAAGCTTACGACAGTTCTCGGACGTGATATTTCGGGAGAAATAGTTACTGCCGACCTTGCAAAAATGCCTCATCTGCTCATAGCAGGCACTACGGGTTCTGGTAAATCGGTATGTGTAAACTCAATTCTTATGAGTATCCTTTTCAAGGCGTCACCCGACGAAGTCAAGCTGCTGCTGATTGACCCTAAAATGGTAGAATTTTCAAAGTATAAGGGTATTCCGCATCTGCTTGTACCCGTAGTATCCGATGCAAAAAAGGCGGCAGGAGCTTTAGCGTGGGCAGTAAACGAAATGCTCCAGAGATACAAAATCTTTTCGGAATATGACTGCAAGGATATTGATTCATATAATGTACTTGTAAAGAAAAATCTTGATTATATATCAAAGCATCCGCCCGTTGAGGACGAAAACGGAGAGATGAAGCAGCCTGTGCTTGAGGTTAACGGACTTCCCGTGGCAAAGGAAAAAATGAGCAGAGTAGTAATTGCGATTGACGAGCTTGCCGATCTTATGATGGCGGCGCCGAGCGAAGTTGAGGATTCAATCTGCCGTCTTGCTCAGATGGCGCGTGCCGCAGGTATGCACCTTATTCTTGCAACCCAAAGACCTACTGTAAACGTAATTACGGGTCTTATCAAGGCAAACGTGCCGAGCCGTATATCACTAAAGGTCAGTTCCAATATGGATTCACGTACAATTCTTGATACAGGCGGTGGAGAAAAGCTTATCGGCAAGGGCGATATGCTCTTTGCGCCTGTCGGTGCGCCAAAGCCGATGCGTGTGCAGGGCTGTTATGCTTCAGATGAAGAAATTGAAAGTGTAACATCATACATAAAAAAATCATATTCAGCTCAGTATAATGCAGATATTGAAGAAACAATAAAACGAATAGCCGCCGAAGAAATTGCAACAGGCAAAAAATCGGGCGAAAATTCATCATCTGATGATGACGGACTTGACGTTGACTCAAAAATGGACGAGGCTATCAAGTGTGTAATTGAAGCGGGACAAGCTTCAACCTCGCTTATTCAGCGCAGACTAAAGGTAGGCTACGCAAGAGCGGGAAGAATGATTGATGATATGGAACAGCTTGGTGTGGTAGGACCTCATCAAGGCTCTAAACCTCGAGATGTGCTTATGACGTACAATGAGTGGCTTGAACGCAGAAATGTTTTGCAGAACAGAGAGAACTGAAAAATTAAACAATGAAAGCAAATAAAAAGCAAAGGAGTAAATGATGGCATTCTTACCGATGAACGCAGACGAAGTAAAACTTCGCGGCTGGGACAGCGTGGATTTTATTTATGTTTCAGGCGACAGCTATGTTGACCATCCGTCATTCGGTGCCGCCATCATTACCCGAGTGCTTGAGGACTGCGGATACAGAGTAGCATTTCTTGCACAGCCGAATTGGAAAAATGATGCGGATTTCACACAGTTTAGCAAGCCTAATCTGGGCTTTTTTGTTTCCGCAGGCAATATTGACAGTATGGTAGCGCATTATACCGCTGCAAAGAGAAAACGTCATGACGACGCCTATACGGCAGGAGGAAAAACCGGCAGGCGTC
>CANQMH010000090.1 GCA_947624865.1 uncultured Clostridia bacterium
GTCTTGCGTCTTTTTCATCCATTGCAATTACGGCATTTGTCATTTTAAGCACAGGTGCATCAAGCGACGGCACGGCTATGCCCATCATCGGGCCGCCGTAAAGCACTTTTTTCGGCTCCGACTTAAAACCTCCGCAAAAGTCAAACAGCTTTTCAATCGGAGTGCCTATGGGAGCTATTACATTTTTAGGCTCTTTAACGGCAGAGCCGTCAACTGTTATGCATTTTTCAACAAGCGGCATACCTGTTTCAATATATTCCGCTATCGTTGCAAGCGTAGTGCAGTTGATTACAATTGCACCCACATCAAGCGGCAGACCGCCCTTTGGAATAATCTTCCCTAAGGTGTTATATACAAGCACCTTTTCACCACCCTGCGGATAAACCGAGGGAAGCACCTTTACCTCAACGCCGCTTTTGCTGTTTGCAAGCTCTGTCATCTTGTCAATGCAGGGCTTTTTGTTGTTTTCAATTCCTATAATTATACGTTTTACACCAAGGTGCTTCTGAAGCAGGTCAATTCCTTTTGAAATATATTCCGCTTTGTCAAGCATTGTTCTTGTGTCTGAGGTTATGTACGGCTCACATTCTGCAGCGTTTATTACAATCGCCTCAATCGCCGATAAATCCTTTACGCCGAGCTTTACAAAGGTCGGAAAGCCTGCTCCGCCAAGGCCGACAACGCCGCTTTCCTTTACTGCATTTACAAAGCTTTCAAAATCAGTCACAACAGGAGGCTTTACGCTTTCACAAACCTCCTGCTCACCGTCTGTTTCAATTACAACTGCTTTTGCTTTCATTCCGCCTGACATAATGATTTCATCAAGTTTTTTTACTTTTCCCGATACACTTGAATGTACTGGCGCACTGATGAAGCCGTCAGCCGTACCGATAAGCTGTCCCACAGTTACCCTCTCGCCTGCTTTAACCGTCGGTACAGCAGGCTTGCCGATATGCATAGACATCGGAATAACCACCGTTTCGGGCAGAGGGAGCTTTTGTGGTATGCTGTCCGCAGTATTCTTTCTGTGCGGAACTCTGACACCGCTTAATTTCATATCTTCCTATCCTCCATATTTATATAAATGATTTCTTAATTAAATGGTCGGGAGTTTAAGGCATTTTTTATAATATGCCTCCCCGAATCAACTGAAATGTTAATATGTCTGATTCTTCAGGCGCATTAGCACAAGCTGTGCGCACAATCCCGTAAATGTTCCGGCTATTATACCTGCTATCACAAGCACAGGCAAATAATACAAAATCTGCACCGTTCCGGTCATCAGCACCGCTGCGCCAAGCTGTCCGACATTGTGCATCACGGCGCAAAGTGCGCTCAGCACCCAGACCTGCTTTACCGGAAAAAATCGTTTCAGCAGTACCATAAGTGCAAATGAAAGCACTCCGCCCGTCAGGCTGTAGATAAATGATACAAGCTGACCCGTGAATATACTTCCGAGCAAAATTCTCAAAAACAACACAGCCGCCGCCTGACGCGTTCCGAGCGCATATAGAGCAAACAGCGTGAACACATTGGCAATGCCGAGCTTTATGCCGTATATAGGTGTAAGCGGAGGTATTGCCGCCTCAATCATAAATGATACAAGCGCCAGGGCTGTAAGAATTGCGGTTAAAATCAGATTCTTTGTTTTCATCTTACCGCTCCTGTTTTTGCGTCTGCGCCATCAGGAGAGTCCTCAAATTTAACAACCACCCTGTTCGGCAGGCAAACAATCGGAGTACCTCCGTTTTTAAGCTCTCCGTGCTTTACGCAGAGCTTGTCGGGACATTCGGCTGATTTCATCATAATATGTCCGTTTGATACAAGAACTGTATTTTTGCCATATTCTCCCGAAAGCGTTATTTCACGCCTTTCTGTAACGCTGTTTAAATCTATTTTTTCAACAAGGTTTCCGTTTTGATAAATCCCGACAATTTGCGACAAAGGGGATAAATTTGATATGTACAGCCAGCAAACAGCGCATATAAGCACCGAAAATGATAAAATTATTATCCACACGCGGTTTTTCACGTCTTAATCACCTCTAAATCGTGCTGCGATGAAAAACTGTTTTTGAGGTTATCGGTAATGTAAACCTCGTTTTTATCGGTAACAAATACTGCACCGAAAAGAGTGCTGTTTTCACTGTAAAGCTTACTTGATTTTTCAAGTCCCATTACAAAAAGCGCTGTTGAAAGAGCGTCTGCAAGGGTATCATCTTCCGACACAACGGTGACCGATTTCAGGCCGCTTTTTGCAGGGTATCCTGTTTCTGTATCTATTATATGATGGTAAATTTGTCCGTTTTCTTCAAAATAACGCTGATAGCCTCCCGATGTCACGACAGCCGTGTCACTTACTGCAAGTGTTCCGATTTGCTTTGAATTATCGTCGGGGTCAGCGATTGCAACGCTCCAGTCAGACCCGTCGGGCTTTGAACCTACAGTCCTTACATTTCCGCCCAGCGAAATAATTGCAGAAGAAACTCCGTTGTCTTTAAGAGTTTGTGCCGCTCTTGCAGAGGCATAACCCTTTGCAATTCCGCCAAGGTCAATCGAGGTGCCCTTATCAAGCGTTATATTGCTGTTGTCAATTTTTATATGCTCTGCTCCTACAGCCTTTAGCGCGTTATAAATCTCCTCTGGTGACGGAACTCGGTTTTCAAGGTCAGAATAAAAACCCCATAAGCGCGTCAGCGGCTCTGTTGTAATGTCAAAAGCTCCTTCGGTAAGTGTGTAAATTCCTTTTGCACGGTTCAAAACATCAAGAGTATCTGCTGAAACAACTATATATTTGTCGCGGTTGAGCTTGTAGATTTCGCTGTCTTTATTCTGAACAGAAAACAATGCATCAAGCCTGTTAATTTCATTTTCGGCTGTCTTGACGGCGCTTTCACTTTTGCTTCCGTAGGCGGTAATAGTCATAATCGTGTCCATTGCAAAAAATTCGCTGTCATATCTCGAGTTAAAATTGCAGGCTGAACAGCATAGAACTGCAGCTGCCATAAACAAAATGAAGTATTTGCGCAAGAACTTCAAAAAATCAAGACCTTATCAGACATTATTTGTTCTATTATACTACAAAATTTTAAAATAGCCAATATTATTTTAAAAAAAGAAAATATTTTCATTTTTTACATAATCAATATCCTGATATTAATTTTGCTGCTATACAAGCGTTTATCAAGGCTGTATTATATATGGTTCTGCTTTTTACGGTGGCTGTCCACTCGTCACCGCAATTCCCTTTCCAGCATATCCTTTTATTTGAACCGTATGTAATATTGTCGGGGTTAAACGGAAAATCCCTATCCGACCATTGAGAAACAAGCTCAGGATGTAGTTTCGCCAAGCTATTGCTCATATCAAATTTTCTCCTTACTGTGCAACTTCATTATATCGACGAGAGAGTTTTCTTTGTAGTTTGCGAATACCCCCACAAATAAAAAACACCCCGTGAGAAAGGTTTATTCCTCTCTCTCGGGGCTGTTCGACAAGTGGAAAGTTATTTTTTCAGCTTCTCAAGGTCTTTATCATCAATATAAATAGATACTTCGCCACATTCAGGACATACTGCCACTTTTGGATAAACGGCTTTAAATCCCATTCCTTTGTGGCGTATTACATTACCACCGCCTCCTGTAAAGGTAAAGTCCTCTTTCATTTCCGCTCCACATCGGATACACTTTCTCATATTATTCCGCTCCTTTCTAAATTGAGATTTATATTTATATTTTTTAAAAATGATCAGTCTTAATGGAGAAGGCCTATTCACTCTTAGAATTATGCGATTTATATGCGATTTATTGGCCTCTGCACGTTTTCTTACATCAAATGGGTATAAGTTTTTTCACTCTTCCTGAGTCTAAAAGACCTTGGATTGATAGTGATAAGGAACTAATCGAACTTATCAACTGTCAGCTGACGGTTTCGGGTGTAAAAATCCCCCATCTGGCTCTCATCTTCGAGTACGTCAGATGGGGATTCTTATTATCCTTTATCAGCTCGTTTGAAAGCCGCATGATCTACGGCGCAAGCTTTTCCCTCTTATCGATATATCCGGCAGCAAAAGCCGGACATACAAAGAAATGATCTTCGAAATAGCGACCTAAAATCAGGGCAAAATTATCCTCTGAGATGTATAATTGCAGATAGCGCTTCACACATCTCCGTGCAAGGATAGATTAGCTTAAAGCCCTTATCATAAGTTGAGCGCCTTATTCATGCTGCCCATTTGGTAACCGTCCAAGTCCAGGGTCACATACAGAAAGCCTATCTCATGGAAGCGCCGTGCAACTTGTTCCGCCGTCTCAGGGTCTAAAAATCTGCCCATCTCGGATTTCTCTATTTCAATTCGTGCGAGCTTCTCGTGGATCCGCACACGCACCTGACGAAAGCCGAGAGAAAATAACGTTACCTCCGCCTGTTCTACCATCAACAGTTTTTCTTCGGTGATCTCCTCACCGTAAACAAACCGAGAAGCAAGGCAGGCATAAGACGGTTTGTCCCAAGTCGGAAGTCCCGCTTCACGGGAAAGCTCCCGGATCTCGTCTTTTGTCAGTCCGGCTTCTCGAAGCGGACTTTTGATTCCAAGCTCCGCTATGGCTTTCATCCCCGGTCTGTAATCACCGACGTCATCCATATTGGAGCCTTCTGCGATATAGCGGACGCCGAGCTTTTCCGCCGCCTCCCGTATTTTTTCCATCAAAGCCCGCTTGCAAAGGTAGCAGCGGTCGGGCGGATTTTGCTGAAATCCTTTTACACGAAACTCATCCACCTCCACGATGATCTGGTCGATCCCTTCGCTTTGGCAGAATGCGACGGCTTCTTCAAATTCCCATTTCGGAAAGGAATGCAATTTGGCAGTAACGGCAACGGCATCTTTGCCAAGTACATCATGCGCCGTTTTCAAAAGAAAAGCGGAATCAACGCCCGATGAAAAAGCAACCGCAACGCTGCCCAGATCAAGCAGGTATTCTTTTAGATGGTCCAGTTTGTTATGCACCATATCCATAATCTTTATCACTCCACTTCGTCTGTATATTCGCCGTTCAGGTCATTCCAAGCGGCAAGGTAGGAGATACACGCCCAGACTTTTTCCCGTGAACAGATCTTTTTTAAAAGCCCCATTCCTCTCGCTTTATCTCCAAGCGGCAAGGTAGGAGATACACGCCCAGACTTTTTCCCGTGAACAG
>CANQMH010000091.1 GCA_947624865.1 uncultured Clostridia bacterium
CAACGATCATCCTGCTGTAACGGAAAGCGTCTTCAATGTCTTCTGCAAGGTCGCTTCTTGACAGGTCGGCAATTGAAATCTTTTTATCTGTCTTTTCTTTAAGAATATCATAAAGCTTTAATGCTGCGTTTTTAGTGTTGCCGTGTATTGAAGCATAGGCAATAAATACACCGTCTGTTTCAGCTTCATATTTGCTCCATGTATCGTAAAGATTAATATAATATGAGAGATTTTCCGTTAGAATAGGTCCGTGCAGAGGACAAATTGTTTTAATGTCCAAACCTGCCGCTTTTTTCAGAAGATTCTGCACCTGAACGCCATACTTGCCGCAGATGTTAAAGTAGTATCTTCTTGCCTCACAAGCCCAGTCCTCATCAGTATCGAGTGCGCCAAACTTTCCAAATCCGTCTGCTGAAAAAAGAATTTTCTCGGTGCTCTCATAGGTTACCATAACCTCCGGCCAATGAACCATAGGCGCCATAAAAAATGTGAGTTTGTGAGTACCGATATCAAGTGTATCGCCCTCTTTTACGGTAACTGTTCTGTTGCTTGTATCAAGAGTGAAAAACTGTTTCATCATATTAAAGGTTTTAACATTGCCGACAAGCTTCATTTCAGGATATTTCTCTGCAAGAACCTGAATATTAGAAGCATGGTCAGGCTCAAGATGGCTGATTACAAGATACTCAGGAGCCTTTCCGTCAAGAACATTTTCAAGATTTGCAAGCCACTCGTCTGTTTTTCTTTTATCTACGGTATCCATAACCGTTATTTTTTCATCAAGTATAACGTAAGAATTGTAAGATATTCCGTTCGGAACAACATACTGACTTTCAAACAAGTCTATATCCTTATCATCTGTGCCGATATACTTTACAGCATCTGAAATATTAATATTCATCATTTATCGCTCCTCTTTTTATATTTATTACCGATTAATTATACTATATTTTTCAAAATAAATCAATACAATGCAATTGGAAAAACCCTCCCGTTGTTCGGGAGGGCAATTAAATTAATTCTAATTATAAATTATATCTTCTGGCAAACAACATTAATCGACTCGGGAATCTCTTCCTCAGAAGCTGAAATAAGAAGAACGATGTTTGTTGAAGTAGTTTCGGAAAGATCCTGAAGCTTCTTTGTGAATGCCTCAAGTCCGTCAATTGATTCGGGGCAGATTTTAAATGTTGAATCAACAAGAATATCTGTAACATCATAATTGCCTGCACAGATACCGCTGATAAATCCGTAAAGCATATCATAACCTGCAATAAGATACTGGTCGATATCAATAAGTCTTGCCTTATGGGTTACATCGTAAGTAAGCTTTGAACCCTTTTCAATTACAACAACATTACCCGATGATGCCGCAACTGCCTCATTTGCAAGAGCAATGAGTTTTTTTGTTTTTCCTGTACCTTTTTTTCCGATAAGTAAAGTAACCATAATCAGTTCCTCCAAATATTAAACTTTTTAAAAGAAATTATTTGAGTCTTGCTTCAAGCGCAGCTTTTTGGTCTTCGTATCCCGGTTTTCCGAGAAGCGCAAACATATTCTTTTTGTAGCTTTCAACGCCGGGCTGATTAAACGGATTAACTCCGAGCATATAGCCTGAGATTGCGCAAGCCTTTTCAAAGAAGTAGATGAGATATCCAAGTTCAGATTCATTCATTTCGGGAACATTCAAAACAATGTTCGGTACGCCGCCGTCATTGTGTGCAAGAACAGTTCCTTCAAATGCCTTTTGATTAACAAATCCCATCGTTTTTCCCGAAAGGAAGTTAAGACCATCAATATCTGCCGGCTCTGTGCCAAGAGTAACTTCTTTTTTACATTTATCAAATAGAACAACAGTTTCAAACATATTGCGTCTGCCGTCCTGAATGTACTGACCAAGTGAGTGAAGGTCTGTTGAGAATATTACGCTTGCAGGGAAAATACCCTTGTTGTCTTTGCCCTCACTCTCTGCATAAAGCTGCTTAAACCATTCCGACATCATTGTGTATGCAGGCTCGTATGATACCATAACCTCCATTGTTTTACCCTTGCGGTAAAGAATGTTTCTGATAGCAGCGTATTTATAACAATCATTTGTCTTTAAATCATCATTGTCAAAGTCCTTCTGAGCTTTTGCGGCACCCTGCATAAGAGCGTCAATGTCAGCGCCCGATACGGCAATGGGCAAAAGTCCGACTGCTGTGAGAACTGAAAAACGTCCGCCTACATCATCGGGTACTACAAATGTTTCATAGCCCTCTTCGTCGGCAAGCGCCTTTAGTGTTCCCTTTGCCTTGTCTGTTGTGCAGAATATACGCTCTCTTGCGCCGTCTTTTCCGTACTTTTTCTCAAGCATTTCACGGAATACACGGAATGCAATTGCCGGTTCGGTTGTTGTGCCGGATTTTGAGATCATATTAACAGATACATCTTTGCCCTCGCAGAGTTCCATAATCTCTGCAAGTGAAGATGAGCTGATTGAATTACCTGTAAAGAAAATCTGTGGTGTGTCCTTGCATGTAAGGTTATAATTCTGTGATGTTAAAAATTCTATTGCAGCACGCGCTCCAAGATATGAACCGCCGATTCCGATTACAATAAATACATCTGAATTTTTCTTTATTTTTTCAGCAGCTGCCTTAATTCGGGAAAACTCTTCCTTGTCGTAGTCAGTCGGAAGATTGAGCCATCCGAGAAAATCGTTGCCCAGTCCCGAACCCTCGTGAAGTACCTTGTGAGCAGCTTTGACCTCTGCCGCAACACCGTCATACTCGTGCTCGCTGATAAAGCTTTTTAAATACTTGTCTGTAAGTTTTGTTGCCATTTAAAAATTCCTCCAAAACTCTCCTGAAGTGAAACCAAGAGTATCTTTGTTGTTTTATTATACTATAATATGAGTATTTTTGCAAGGTCAATTTGTCAAATTTTATAATGCAATTAGAGAATTAAAAAGCACGCTGAATACTGCTCCGAACGACGTTTTTTCTATGCTCTCCATTGCAGTAATATCGCAGACTTTTACCTCCTTATTATTTACGCTGTATGTAAGTGTTCCGATTTTTTGATCTTCTTTTACAGGCGCGTCAATGCTTTCAGGCAAATCTATTTTTGTTTTTATCTCCGCTGTACTGCTTTTATCAATTACAATACTTGACGATACATCACATCTAAGCTTCACGCTTTCTTTCATTCCTCCGTTTATCTTCATCTGCTTTGGCATATCATCAGGCAAAGTTAATTCTTTAACAGAAATATTTGCAAATCCGTAATCAAGAAGCGCCGCGGCGTCGGAAAATCGCTCCTTCCCTGTCTTGCATCCTAACACTACCGCAACAAGCGATACATTTCCCCTCGTTGCTGAAGCTGCCATACAGCATCCCGCATCATTCGTAGTTCCTGTTTTCAGTCCCGTTATTCCGTTATAGGTTTTCAAAAGTTTATTTGTATTTACAATTTGCGTTTTACCGCCGCGAAGATTGTCAAGCCATATTGAAGTATAGTCAAAAATTTTCTCATGCTTCATTAGCTCTCTTGACATTACGGCAACATCATTTGCAGAGGTAACGTGTCCCTCCTCATCAAGTCCGTTACAGTTTTTGAATACGGTATCATTCATTTTCAGTTCCTTTGCCCGATTATTCATCTGCTCTACAAAAGCGTCCTCACTGCCGCTGATATGCTCGGCAAGCGCAACTGCCGCGTCATTTGCAGAGGCTACAACTGTTGCCTTTATCATATCATCAGCACTCATAGTTTCACCGTTCTCAAGCCATATGTCGCTTCCGCCCATTGATGCAGCGTGCTCTGACGCTGTGATTGTATCGTCAAGGCTGAGTTTGCCGCTGTCGATTGCTTCAAAAACAAGCAAAAGCGTCATTACTTTGGTTACGGATGCACAGGGCCTTTGCTCGTGTGAATTTTTCTCAAAAAGAATTTTTCCTGTTGATGTTTCCATAAGCACGGCAGACGGAGCAGTTATGCTCTCCTGCGAAAGCGCATTTACCTTTATTGGAAACAAAACAGTGAGCAGCAGTGCAAAACAAAGCGATGAAGATAATATAACCTTTCTGAACATAATAAAACACCTCGTTCATTAATATGAACAAGGTGTCTTTTGTATGAATTATCAATTATTTTAAAAACGGCAGACTGCGGATAATCGGAACCTCGACAGACTTGTTTGCGCAGGTCTTGCAGAAACAAATAATTGTAACTACTAATAAAATTACGCTTACTACACCGGCAGCCACAGGAACAATGCAGGTCCAGAAAAGAAAAACTGTAATGACTGATACAATAATTTCAGTAATTGAAATTTTTAATGCCTGATTAATGTGGAATGAAAGATATGCTGACTTTTGAGAAATATTTGCAATCAATGCAATAACGACGCCTAAAATACTTGTAGCATATACAAGCAATGCAAAAAGCTTGTTATTTTTAACATCATTAATGTCAAACTCAGCTGTGTGGTCATACGGATCCATAACAGGTGCTGCCGCGGGCCGACCATATTGCGGCGGCTGGTTATATGCAGAATTATTCGGATGATTGACCTCCCCTTGGAAAGAGGTGCCGCAGTTTGGGCAGAACATAGCGTCATCGTTATGTACTGTGTTGCATTTTGGACAAGTTTTCATTTTAATTACCTCCAGTATAATTTTCTAAATATATTTATAATAAAATATATTAAACAAAATTAAATCAGTCTATAAGACAAACCGAGTGAGCCGATATTCCCTCAAGTCTTCCGGTAAAACCGAGTTTTTCCTCTGTTGTAGCTTTTACGCTTACACAGGATATGTCAATTCCGCAAGCCAAAGAGATGTTTTTTCGCATTTCATTAACATAATCCTTTAATTTCGGCTTCTGGGCAATGACAGTAGAATCAATATTTAAAATTTTGTACCCTTTTTCGGCGAGTACACGGCATACCTCTTTTAAAAGCAATATACTTTCGGCGCCTTTATTGGTTTCATCTGTGTCGGGAAACAGCTTGCCTATATCTCCGAGAGCTGTCGCACCGAGAAGCGAATCCATTATTGCG
>CANQMH010000092.1 GCA_947624865.1 uncultured Clostridia bacterium
ATGACTTTCTGATAGTGTCTTTTTTGCACATCAATACTTGTAAGCTGTGCATCCTTATCTGTAGAAATCCTCGCATAAACAGCTACTCGTTTTATTTTTCTGTGAAACTGAGTAAGTTCAAGGTACGGGGACTTTTTAATTTCTGTTACTTTTTTCAATTAAAGCACCTCCACGCTTTTGCTTGGCGGATCATATTTTTCGAGCAACTGCCGTGCTGCCTTTGCAGCATCTTCGGGACTGATTTTTCCCTCATTCAGCAGGCTGGAGATTATCCATTTTGCCAGCCTGTACTTCACTTCTCTTTTTGCTTGTTCTTTCTCCAAACTAATACCTCCTCGCACAGTGGGTTGATAATAGTAATTGCTCTAAAAGGCAAAAAAGTCAAGCGGTAATACCTTTTGATTTTTCCTTTTGAGGGGGTTCAAAAGTCCATAGGAGGGTTCAAAATTGCCATGGGGAGGGTTCACTCATAAACACCAGTTCTCCGTCAATACTAACACACAAATAAGAAAAAGCAGGGCTTTCGGCGGCTCAAATGTGCCAAAAGCCCTGTTTTCTACATTCTTTTCGATATTTAAGGGGTTCAAATTGTATTAAAGTCGTTATTTACTTTTCCGCAAATATATGTTTTAAATCCCAGTTAGGATGATTGCTTACAAGCTGCTTATAATGTTCCTGCTGCAACTCAAAAGATGATAATTGCTCATCATAATCGGTAGACACTCGACAATATGCACAAGTTTTAAATATGTGATTATTGCCTAATAAATTAGCTTTATCCTTTGCAGGAATAAACGCTGCGGCTCCTGAATTATTTTTCATAAATTCAATATTTGAATTATAGCTGTTAAAATTACTGCTTTGCATCATTGCTGACCTCTTTACTGTTCATTTCTCAATACCAAATTCCGTTTCTCTTTATTGACCTAATAAGCATAGTTAATTTAACCGTCTATAAAGTTCGGAAACTTATGCCTTATTCCTGTGCCTTATTAAATATGCACTTAGCAGTTTTATCCCGTGAAGATATGAGTCTTAGCAGCATAGTTGTCTTTCCCTCTCTCGGATCACATTAAATAATCACAATCTTTCCATAAGGGATATTCGGATACCACAGTCAATCAAATTATTTACTTTTAATATCATTAAATATTTAAGACTAAAATTATGTGCCATCACATTACATCTTCTAATTGGTATAAAATTATTTTACAACAATTCCATAACTTTTTAATGAAGCCTGCCACCCTGATTCATACATAAAGATGAAATATGATACCCCAAAAATAATTTTGTTAATCAGCCTTCTTGGAGGTGCATATTTTGAATAAAGATTTATACGAACTTAATCAAATTGAAAAATTAGTTGAAAGGATTGACAAGCTACGAGTGGAACACAACTATTCCATTTATGAACTTGCTGTCAAATCTGGTCTTTCGGTTAATACTATAAAATACCTATACAAAAAGAAAAGCTTTCCGAATATCCGAACGCTTTACAATATTTGCGAGGCTTTTGATATTCCGATTTGGCTGCTGTTTCATAAAAATGAAAGCGGTTTATTTACTACAAAAAATGAATATATTTTAATCAGCAATTTTAAAAATCTTTCGGACACCAGCAAAAGACTGCTTATAGAAGTATCTGAGAATTTAAAATAGTTTAAAGCTTATACACTCTTGCACCCTTGGGTTTTATATTACATAAAACATATTTGAAGGCTGATTATATATCAAAGGGATTCCGCCCTTTTCTTTATTAAATTCAAGGGTGCAATCACAGTAAACTTTATCTGATTTTCCTTTCTTTTCTGTCCACTTTATTGACTACGCTCCACTTCAGAATTACTGTTAATCGCTTTTCCCTCTCTTGATTTTAATGTAATATAGTGTTACAATATGTCACATAAAGGGATATTTATTTAAAATAACACAATATTTTATATTTTTTTCGCAACTATTTTTATTTGTTTCTCTTAATAATTTATACAACTTATAATAATCACTCAAATTATTATACAATTATCTTTTAACAAATTTTCCTAAAATTGTTTATGATACTTTGTTCAAAGACATTTGAAAAGATTCTTTCTATGCTTCCCGAAAAATGCTTTTTTAATTTCAAAGAACATTTGTTATAAATTTTGCCATGCCGATAGGCTTGAAAGAAATTTCATATAATTTACAAACGGCGAGTATGCAAAAATAAGGGGGTAATTCCAATGTAATATTTAATGTACTATTTACCGTTTTACTAAAAAATAAAAATTATGAGGTGGAACTATGAAGAACATATCAAAAATAATGATGGCTTTTATAGCTATGGTTTTAGCTGTCAGCATTACATTTACCTATCCGATTCAAGCTTCTGCAATCAATACTTCTTTTGAGTCATCAGAAGGAATATATGACTATGTGGAAGATGAAGCTGAGGCAGTTATTTTAAGTGAAATTACATCATCAAGAGAAGAATATACTAAGTATTTCAGGATGAGTGATGGAAGTACTGTGGCAGCTCAGTATGAATACCCCGTTCATTATAAAAATGCAGATAATGAATGGGAAGACTTTGATAATACTATGACTCTTACAAAATCCGAATCCTCGGTATCTTCTCCCGATGAAGCAGAAATAACAGAGCCGGAGTATGAAAACAAAAACAGTAATATTAATGTTAAGCTTTCAAAAAAATCAAAACTTAACAATATGATAAAAATTAAGTTTGAAAATTATCAGGTTAGTTGGGGTTACGATAAAACAAACAAAAGTACAGCTAAAATTATTGAAAATAATGAGGAACTAACCGGTGATGATAAGTTTCTCGCTAGAAAAAACCTGATTTCCGAAACATTGTATGAAGAGATATACAAAAATACTGATTTACAATGCTTAGTTACTCCTTTGGGAATAAAAGAAAATATTATTTTGAAGAATAAAAATGCAAATTCAGAATATGAAATTCAATACAAATTCAGCAATCTAACAGCTGTTCAAAAAAGTGATAAAGTAATAGAGCTTGTAAATAAAGATAATGACGTCGTTTATGCCATTGAAGCACCATATATGACAGATGCAAAAGGAATGACAAGCTTGCAGTTGTCTTTAGAAATAGTAAGTCAAAAGAACGGCAAGCTTACTGTAAAACTAACGGCAGATAAAGAGTGGCTTGATTCTTCAGAGAGGACATTCCCTGTTAAAATAGATCCAACATTTACCACAAGCCAAAATTGGCAGCAGGCAGAATGTTCTTTTGTTGATTCATCTAATCCAAATACATCATATGGTTTCGGCAGTAATACGGGATACACAGGCACAGTAAATGTTGGAACCTTTGGTTTGGGTATGTATCGTACATATTATAAAATCAAGTCACTACCGGCATTAAATAAAGGTGATATGATAGTCAAAGCATACCTTAATATGGGACTTTGCAACGAAAATTTCTATGATGATATGAATATAAGTGCATACTATATCAACAGTAGTTGGTCACAAAGTTCAATTACATGGAACAAACAGCCTTCTTACAATTCAAATGTAGTTGATTATGAAACATTTGATGAAAATACTAAACTCGGTTGGTATGACTGGGATATTACATCATGTATGAAACGCTGGTACAACGGTGAAAGCAACAATGGAATTATGCTCAAAGTTGAAAATGAAGCTGACGCAGCGCAATGTGCTACTTTTGCATCAGCAAACTATCCTGAATCAACAACCCCAAGACCGTTATTTTCAATTGTTTACAGAAACAACAAAGGTCTTGAAGACTACTGGACATATTCAAGTTTTTCCGTAGGTACGGCAGGAACTGCATATATAAATGACTACTCCGGCAACCTTGTTTTTGCCGCTTCGGATGCGGCGACTGCAAGCGGCTATGCACCGGCTTCAATTCAGCATGTTTATAACGGATATATGGCAAATGTAAAATTTGATTATGCAACCCCGTATGTAGGTCAGGGATGGCGTTTAAATATTCATCAAACGTTGCTTACATCTGACAAATTTGGATTAACAGGTGATGCAAAAACCAATTATCCTTATGTATATACTGATGAAGACGGAACAGATCATTATTTTTATAAAAAGACTGAAAACGGTAAAACCAAGTATCTCGATGAAGACGGATTAGGACTTGAGCTGACCATAAACAGCAGCAGTACCTATGAAAGATATGTAATAAGTGATGATAAGGGTAATAAACTCAATTTCATTTATACCGGCAGATTAGACAGTACAGTAGATTCCAATGGAAATAAAGTAAAGCTCAACTACACAGGAACAAATACAATAAAGACTGTTACAGACGGAAGCGGAAATAACATTTCATTACAGGCAAACGCAAGCACAAATAATCTGCAATACATAGTTGATTCCGCAGGCAGAAAAACCGAGTATCAATACAGCAATGGAAAACTTGTAAAAATTATTTATCCCAACGGAACACATATAGAATTCACATATGATTCTGATGGCTCACTGAAAACCGTTAAAGATGTTGACGGATACAAAGTAGAATTCGTCTACACTTCAACAACATCAGGCAAAAAAGTAAGCTCCATTCAGGAATACGGAACAAGCGGTACAAAAGGACAGAAAATAACATTTGACAGAACTAAGTATAATACAACAGTAATAAAAACTTACGGAGCAGACGGAATCGGAGGCAACTCTGATGACCTTACATCCACCTACCAGTTTGATGAGTTCGGCAGAACTGTTTCAGTAAAAAGCAATACGACCAACCGCGATTTGGGAGCTTCTGTATATAAATACACCGATGGAGTTAAGAACTCAACAGCGGAAAACATCAAACAACTAAACCGTGTCTGCACGGAATATTCAACAGGCTCAAACCCTGTAAACTTAATTAAAAACTCCAGTATGGAGGCAACCGCAAACTGGACT
>CANQMH010000093.1 GCA_947624865.1 uncultured Clostridia bacterium
CAATTTGTTCAGGTATAAGTCACGGCTTTGTATGACGGTTATCGGCGTAGCAGGATGTACTGCTCTGATTGTAGCGGCATTCGGACTTCTGAACAGCTTTGACCCGCTCACAAAAGACCAGTTTGAAACAATATACAAATATGACGCGGTAGTTGTTGCAAAAGACGGCGGAACAAAAGAAGATGTGGATTACCTCACAAAGAAAATCTCAGATTATGATAATGCGTCGGATTACACCTTTGTTTCTCAGGAGGATGTAACGGTAGAATTTAAAGAGAACATAAAAGAGGACGGCACATATCTTTCGGTTGTGCAAAATCCTAAAGAGCTTGGTTCTCTGATTTCACTTCACACACGCAAGGATAAAAAGGAGCTTTCGCTTAGCGGCGATGGTGTTCTGATTAATGAAAAACTGGCTGACGAATTCGGCATAAAAACGGGCGATACAATTAAGCTGAGCTCTGACAGCGGAAATGCTGAGGTAAAGGTCTGCGGAATATTTGAGCAGTATCTTAATAATTATATTTATATGCCGTCCTCGCTGTATCAGTCCCTTTACGGAAAAGACGCAAAATACAATATGCTTGTAAAGCTAAAGGACAATTCCGAAACATCAGAGGAAGCGTTAAGCTCGCAGTTCCTTAAAGACGACAAAATTGCGGCAGTTTCATTTATAAATTCAAGTCTGGATGATTTCAGAAATATGCTCGATTCGCTCAATCTTGTTGTACTCGTTATGATAATCTGTGCGGCGGCTCTGGCATTTGTTGTGCTTTATAATCTTACAAATATTAATATTGCCGAGCGTGTGCGTGAAATTGCCACGTTCAAGGTTCTCGGCTTTTACAACAAGGAAACATCTTCGTTTATCTATAAGGAAAATATTGTTCTGACGCTTCTGGGAATAGCCGCAGGACTTGTGATGGGAGTATTTCTGACGGAATTCATTGTGCAGACAATAGAGATTGACAACATTATGTTCGGACGTCAGATTTACTTTACTTCGTATCTTTATGCGGCAGGACTTACATTGCTTTTCTCTTTGCTTGTAAATGCAGTTATGAGCTTTAAGATTAAGTCGGTCAATATGGTCGAAAGCCTTAAAAGCGTTGAATAATGATGCGCACAAAACAGATAATTTGCAATGGCATTATGATTGAAAGATGCGGTGCATAATTCGACAATTTGTTAACGCACAGATAAACTATAATTACCTATTGAAACATCGGTCGTTATTATAAAACAATCGTTTCGGCAGGAGAACTTGCTTTTCTGCGCTGACTGTTATATGAGTACTGATTAAAACAATAAAAAAAGTATTGGAAAATATTGATTGAATTGATAGATTGTGTTATAATATCATAGTATAGGCAAAATATCTGTGAAAGGATAGTTACTTGATGATAAAGTCTAATGAGTACCGCACCGTAACATGCGGCGAGTTAAGAGAAAATAATATCGGACAGCAGGTTAAAGTGGCAGGCTGGGTTGAAAATATCCGTGACCACGGCGGTGTAATGTTCCTTGATATACGTGACCAGTACGGCGTACTTCAGGTTGTGGTTCATAATGATGAGATTCTTAAAAATATGAATAAAGAGTGTACCGTTACCCTCAGCGGAGAGGTAGTAAAGCGTGACGAGGACACAATCAATTCAAAAATTGCTACGGGTTATGTCGAGGTTCATACGGAGGACATAAAGGTTCTCGGCAGATGTAAAAATGTGCTTCCTTTTGAAGTTGCGGCATCTACAAACACTTCTGAGGAAGTAAGACTGAAATACCGCTTTCTTGATTTAAGAAATCCTAAGGTTCACAATAACATTATGCTTCGTTCGCAGATTGTAACATTCCTGCGTTCAAAGATGAACGATATGGGATTTACCGAAATACAGACCCCTATTCTTTCGACTTCATCTCCCGAGGGTGCGCGCGACTATCTTATTCCGAGCCGCAAGCATAAAGGTAAATTCTATGCTCTTCCGCAGGCTCCTCAGATTTTCAAACAGCTTTTGATGGTGTCGGGATTTGACAGATATTTTCAGATCGCACCATGCTTCCGCGACGAGGACGCACGTGCAGACCGTTCGCCGGGCGAATTTTATCAGCTCGACTTTGAAATGGCTTTTGCAACTCAGGAGGATGTCTTTGACGTTGCAGAAGAGGTGTTGTACGAAACATTTAAAAAGTTTTCCGATAAGGAGGTTTCAAAGCCTCCGTTTGCACGTATTCCGTATGCAGAAAGTATGGTTAAATACGGTACCGACAAGCCTGATTTGCGCAACCCGCTTTTGATTGTTGAAATAAGCGATATGTTTGAAGAAACAGACTTTGCTCCGTTCCGCAAAAAGACGGTTCGTTCAATCAATGTGCCGAATGCGGCTTCACAAAGCAAAAAATGGTTTAAAAAGATGGAAGAGTTTGCTCTTTCAATCGGTATGAAGGGTCTTGGATATGTCAAGGTGAGAGATGACCTTACATTTGACGGTCCTATTGACAAATTCCTTAAAGAGGGCGACCGCGAGGAGCTTATTAAGCGAAACGGCTCTAAGGCAGGAGATGTAATTTACTTTATTGCCGATACAGTAAAGGATGCTCCAAAGCTTGCAGGACAAATAAGAACCGAGGTCGCAAAACGTCTTGACCTTATTGATACAAGCAGATTTGAGCTTTGCTTTATTGTTGATTTCCCGATGTTTGAGCGCGACGAGGAAACCAATCAGATTATATTTACTCACAACCCGTTTTCAATGCCGCAGGGAGGTCTTGACAGTCTTTTAAACAAAGACCCCGAAGAGATCCTTGCATATCAGTACGACATTGTATGCAACGGCGTTGAGCTTTCGTCGGGCGCTGTGCGTAATCACGATATTGAAATTATGAAAAAGGCATTTGAGCTTGCAGGATATTCCGAGGATGACCTCAAGGCTAAATTCTCGGCTCTCTACAATGCATTCCAGTACGGTGCGCCGCCTCACGCCGGTATGGCTCCTGGCGTTGACAGAATGATAATGCTTCTTACCGATGAAGAAAATATCCGTGAAGTAATTGCATTCCCGATGAATTCAAACGCTCAGGATTTACTGCTCGGTTCACCCGGAGAGGTCACAGAGCAGCAGCTCAGAGAAGTTCATATAAAATTAAGATAAACTCAAAGGGCGAGTTATAATTTTATGACTTGCCCTGATTCTGTTTACAAAGGATGGTTTTTTATGGTAACAAGAGAAGATGTTGAGAACATTGCATTGCTTTCAAAGCTTTTTGTTCCCGAAGAAGAGCTTGACAGCCTTACGCAGTCAATGCAGGAAATTATAGATTTTGCCGACACTATCAACAACGCTCCGACAAGCGGAGAAACGTTTGACAACATCAACAATCTGTCAAATGTATTTCGAGAGGACGAGGTCGTTGAATCATACAGCAGTGAGGAAATACTCAAAAATGCCCCAGAACAGGCAGAAGACCATTTCCTTGTAAGAAACAGAGAATAAGGGGTGTAATAATGGGTACAATTGCAAAAATTCACGAGATGCTTACAACTAAACAGTGCTCATGCACCGAGCTTACAAAAAGCTATCTTGATGAAATACAAAAATCAAACGGAGAGCTCAACGCCTATGTAAATGTTACTGGAGAAGAAGCTCTTAAAACAGCAGAGACTGTTGACAAAAAAATTGCTTCGGGCGAAGAAATAGGTCTGCTTGAGGGCGTTCCTATGACCTTAAAGGATAACCTTTCTACAAAGGGAATCGAAACCACCTGCTGTTCTAAAATCCTCACCGGCTACAAACCCATTTACAATGCGGCGGTATGGGATATTCTTGCTTCGCAAAATGCGGTAATGCTCGGCAAAACGAATATGGATGAATTTGCAATGGGTTCTTCCTGCGAAACCTCATATTTCGGCGGTGCTACAAACCCGTTTAATACAAATCACGTTTCAGGCGGTTCGTCCGGCGGCGTTGCAAGCGCTGTAGGAGCAAACATTGCGGCTTATGGTCTTGGTTCCGACACTGGAGGTTCAATACGCCAGCCTGCGTCATTCTGCGGAATTGTCGGATTAAAGCCGACCTACGGCTCTGTTTCCCGTTACGGACTTATTGCATATGCAAGCTCTCTCGACCAGATAGGCCCGATTACCAAAACGGTTGAGGACGCTTCAATTGTATTTGACGCAATTTCAGAATATGACGAAAAAGACTCAACCTCAAAAGGCAGTATGGGCGGCAAAACCTTTTCAAAGCTTGATAATGACATAAAGGGAATGAAAATAGGCATTGCAAGAGAATATCTTGACGGTGTACGTGATGATGTAAAAGAGGCGGTCCTTAATGCCGCCGAGGTTTACAAATCATTGGGAGCCGAAATCGTTTACTTCGATTTGCCTGCACTGAAATTTGCACTTCCAGTTTACTATATCATCGCGTGTGCGGAAGCATCTTCAAATCTCGGAAGATATGACGGTATCCGTTACGGTTACAAAACCGAGCATTACAACGGCACTCACGATATGATTTGCCGCACTCGTTCAGAGGGATTCGGCGAGGAAGTCAAGCGCAGAATTCTGCTGGGAACATATGTGCTTTCGGCAGGATATTATGACGCTTATTATAAAAAGGCTCAGAATTTAAGAGGAACAATTGTAAAGGCGTTTAATGACGCTTTCAAGCATTGTGACGTTATTCTTGCTCCTACAGTTCCTATGACAGCATTTGAAATGGGACACGCAGTTTCAGACCCCGTTGAAACTTATCTTACCGACATATGCACCGTTCCCGTGAATATCGCGGGCTTGCCCGGAGTGTCTGTTCCGTGCGGATTTAACGCAAAGGGTATGCCGATTGGTATGCAGCTTATCGGCAAGAGCTTCGGAGAAGCTGAAATTCTTAATG
>CANQMH010000094.1 GCA_947624865.1 uncultured Clostridia bacterium
ACCGGAGGACTTACTGTGCCGCCGTTATCTGATGGTGGTGTATAACTTCCGCCGCCTTCATTTGAATGTGTGCTTTGTACAGGCTGACGGGCAGCTTCTCTTTGAGCTTCGTAATATTCTGTAATCTTATTTTCTACCTCTTCGCTCTTCAATGCCGCATTTTCAAGAGCAGCCTTAGCATCATCGCTTGTTGCATAAAGATTTCTGAGAATTTTATCATTCTCTTCAAGCAATTTATTAAGCTCTTGCTGATCAGCTTTAAGCTGTTTTTCTTGTTCTTCAAGCTCAGTTTTATCTGCTTCAAGTTCCTCTTTCTGTGCTGATATCTCGGCAAGATGTTCCTTTATGCTGCCAATGAGCTTTTTGTCATAGTCTGAAAGAGTTCTGACAAGTTCCATCTTGTCAATAAAATCAGAGAAATCCTTTGCGCCGAGAATTATCTCAAGGTCAGTCGCGTTGCCTGCCATATAAATTGTTCTTATACGGTTGCGCAAAGCATCCATCTGACCATCTATATCAGCGTTAGCTTTGTCAACTTCTGCCTGCTTCTGCTCAATATCTTCATTTAAAGCCGCTATAGATTCACGGCTAAGCGCCATTTTATCGTCAAGAACTTTAATTCGGCTTACAAGAGCGTCTTTATACTCTTCCTTTTCATTAATGTCCGACTGAGTTTTATCAAGAATTTCCTGATACTCTTTATTCTGCTCTTCAAGTTCCCGAAGCTGCTGTTCAAGAGAATCAATACTTTCTGCGCCTGTTGAAGTCACAGAAAACGCAATCGGTACGGACAGCAGGCACATACTTAAAATGCCGCAGAGAACTCTTTTCATTTTATTCATAACTGTTCCTCCTTTTCCGATATTACCAACCAAGGATTTCGTTGCCTTCCATTTTCAAATATTTGCGGATTGAAATCATACTTCCAAAAAATCCTATCAGCACTCCTGCAACTACAAACGCACCTGCTATGTAAAGAATTACGCTCTGAAGAGGAACTGCGGCAAATGCCATAAACCTCTGCACCGCTCCGATTAATACCTCATACAAAAGTGCAACTGCGCCTGTTGAGATAATTGCAGCTATAAAGCCGATTACTACGCCTTCAACCAAAAACGGCATTCTTACAAATGAGTTTGTTGCACCAACCGACTTCATAATACTGATTTCAAATCTTCTGGAATACATTGTTGCACGAATCGTATTCGCAATGATAAATAAAGAAATTATCATCAGCGCAATTATAACCCAGAAACTTATTAAATTGACAAGATTGCTGATGTCAGTAAGCTTTTTTGCAATTTCACTGCGGTTGCTAATCTTATCAACACCGTCAATTTTCTGAATTTGTGCAACTGTTTCGTCATACAGAGATAAATCATCCATTACAACGATAAATGCGTCGGGAAGAGGATTATCATCATTCTGCATCTGTGCAAAAACATCTTCTCCCAGTTCTTCTCTGTACTGCTTTATAGCTTCATCCTTTGAATAAAATTCAGCGGATGTGACATTACTTATTTTTTCAATATCTTTTCCTATGTAAACAGCTTCAAGCTGAGAATAACCGTCCTTAATATATACTGTAGTTTCATTTGACTGGCCTACCGTTTCAACCGCTGCTCTCACGTTGATTGAAAACAGCGAGGCCGCGCCCGTAAGAACGAGGCAGCTTATGAGAACGCATACTGACGCGATACTCATTATACGATTGCTCCAGACATTTTTCAAACCTTCTTTTACCAAATAGCCAAAGCCTTTCATACTTTTTTCCTTTCAAAACTGTGTTACACACATACTCAAAATCAATCGGGAATAACGACCGCATTATCAGGATACTGCGGAATATCTTCATAGTACTCGGATACATCAATATCCCCGATTTCACTATTGCCCGTATCCCCGATAATTCTTCCGTGATTTATCGTAATAACCCTTTGATTGAATTCACGTACAAGCTCGTGTTCATGCGTAACAACAAGAACCGTAGTTCCTTTTGCGTTTATTTCATTTAGAAGTTCAATAATCTCGTGAGACATTTCCGGGTCAACATTGCCGGTAGGCTCGTCTGCAATAATGATTTCGGGATTGTTTACAAGCGCACGCGCAAGGCTTACGCGCTGCTGTTCACCGCCGGAAAGCTCGCTGGGCTTGTTTTTCATTTTATTTTTCAATCCAACAAGGTCAAGAACATACGGAACTCTCTTTTTAATTACAGACGTACTCTCGCCCACTGCGCGCATTGCAAACGCAACATTATCAAACACGCTCATCTTTTCAATGAGTCTGAAATCCTGGAAAACAATACCCATATGGCGGCGCAGATACGGAACCTGTCTGCGTTTTAATGTTGAAATTTTATTGCCGTTTATAACAATTTCTCCCGATGTCGGAGATTCCTCATGCATAATCAGCTTTAAAAACGTACTTTTGCCAGCGCCCGACGCACCTACAATAAAAACGAACTCGCCCTTGTCAATATGTAACGACACATCATAAAGTGCGTGTGTACCGTTTGGATATGTTTTTGATACATTTTTAAAATCAATCATAAATTCACCTTTTACTTTTGCACATAAAATCGGCGCAACTTAAAAATCAAAACGCCCTGAGCACAATTATTTTGTTTTGTGCTCAAGAGCGAGTTAAGTATTAACCGATAATTATCAATACTTTGCAGGACTTGCATTAAGATACTTTTTAACCATAAGGGCAACCTTAAACACAATGGCATCCTCAAATTCACGAAGGTCAAGACCTGTAAGTTTTTTAATTTTTTCAAGTCTGTAAACAAGAGTATTTCTATGAACAAACAGCTTACGCGAGGTTTCTGAAACATTCAGATTGTTTTCGAAGAAACGCTGTATTGTAAAAAGAGTTTCCTGGTCAAGACTTTCAATAGAACCGCGCTTGAATACCTCTTTAAGGAACATTTCGCAGAGAGTTGTAGGAAGCTGATAAATTAGACGTGCAATGCCGAGGTTATCGTAGCTGACGATTGTACGCTCGGTATCGAAAACCTTTGCAACCTCAAGAGCAGACTGAGCCTCCTTGAAAGAGCGTGCAAGGTCTTTAATTCCCGTAACGGTTGTGCCTATGCCTACTACGCAATGTGTATAGAATTCACTTGAAAGAGTATCGGAAATAGAACTGGCAAGCTTTTCAAGGTCACGGCTGTCAGTATCGGGTTTAATTTCCTTAACAAGAGCAATTTCAAATTCATTAATATTAATAACAAAATCCTTCGACTTGTCAGGAAAAAGATTTTGAACTATGTCATAAGCAGATACATCAGTTTTTGATGTAATCTTAATAAGCAGGCAAACACGTGAAACCTCACTGTTAAAGTGAAGTTCTCTTGCCTTCAGATAAATATCTCCGGGAAGAATATTATCAAGAATAACATTCTTAATAAAGTTTGAGCGGTCATATTTTTCATCATAATACTGTTTTATGCTTGCAAAAGAAACCGACAAAAGCTGAGCATACTTCTGAGCATATTCATCGTTTCCCTGAACAAAAACAGCATAATCATATTTGGCATTGCTTCCAAAAGATTTATATGTATAACCGTTAATTACAAACGGAACAGTTGAACTAAGTATTTCAGAATTAATGCTTTCATTCACCTCGCCGATCTTGCCAAGCTCGGAACAGGCAATAACTACAGAAGTTTCGTCAATAACGCCGATAGTTCTGTCGATAGCATCTTTCATCTGATGTACAATACCCTGAAATAATCTGTTAGACATAAATTCATACCTCTTTTTCTCCGGATTTTATAATGTGATAAAATTCTTATAATACCCATTATTCCTCATATACATATTACACAAAATCGAGAAAAAAATCAACCTCTATTTACAATTTTTCTTTAAATTTTTTATAGAGATTGCATAAGCAACAAAATGTTACAAAATTGAAAGCGAAATTAAATAATTTTAACTAATTTTAATTGGATATTATAATTATATAATTTAATTGTGTTGAAAATGTGATGAAAAATTTATAATACGTGTGTTTTAATTAGCAAATTCTATAAATTCGGAATATTATTGGATAAAATTAGACACCGCAGAAAATACTGCGGTGTCTTTTATTGTGTAAAAAATATGAAAAAATGAGAGTTTTAGAAAAATTGCGTATAATAATGCAATTTTTTAAATTTTTGTAGGTATAGGTGGAGGAATATGTAAAAAATAAATGTCTTTAATTTAAAAATGACCCAAAATTTCCTTAATTAAACTACTTAATTTTTAATATTTTATTGATTTCTTGCCATATATATTTGCAAATTATGTTATTTTTGGCAATTTATTTCGCTAAATTTGTGCTTCATTTTTATTAATTTGCTATATTTTTACTTTTTTTGAGGTTATAGTTTGTCATAATATGGTCTGATTTGTTTTATTTTATAGATTGGAGTTGATTATTATCAGAACACAAAGAAATATTTACAAAAGAAAAGACGGTCGCTGGGAGGGCAGGTATTTTAAAGAGTATGGTGCTGACGGCAAAATTAAGTATAATTCGATATATGGCAAAACATATACCGAGGTTAAAGATAAACTTGAAAA
>CANQMH010000095.1 GCA_947624865.1 uncultured Clostridia bacterium
CATTAGCGAAAATTTCCGCCTATAACTGTACGACAGGCATTAAAGCCTGTAACAACTGCTCTGCGTATTGCTACTTCAATACGATTGCTATGTCCGCTTGCATAATCGACCGTCCTTAATCCGCTGTTTGTCATTTCAGCAACCGCGCGTTTTAAGACTGTATTGTAATCAAATGCACCGCTCGTTATATCAAGCATTCCCTTGTCAAGCGTGTTTTGATAGAACTCTGCTATCGGTTGGAACTTTAGCTTTCCGTCAGGCTGTTTTACTGCAAAGCCTAAAGATTGGGTTATGTTTATAAATTCATTTTTCGTTTGTTCTGTTACAGCACTTATCATCTGTTGCAATGGTTTATTTTCTTTAAAAGGAATAAAATCTTTTCCTACATTGATATACAAGGTTTCATCACGGGCATAACCGCTTGCAAATACTTCAGTATATATACGATTAATTTCACTCTCAGAAAATTCAAGAGCATTTTGTATTTCCTGTTTTATGTCCTTTTTACTTTTTCCAAGCTCATAAAGCCTGTTAATTTGCCAGTCTGCCGCTCTTGTTATATCTCCGCCGTTTTCTTTTAGCCTTCGTATAACGTCCTGCATAATACGCAATTCAAGGGCTTTAAAATGCTTTTCCAATTCTAAAGGCATAGCTTCGATTTCATTTGGGCTGAACATTATTTTTTACTCCTGCCTATAAATGCAAGCACAATAATCGTTACGCAAATTATTGTTGTAACAGCAATTGCAGTATTCATTATTCCATCACCTCCGCTGATTGTGGAAGATTTTTTAATGCTGTTTCAATATCTTCGGAATACCATTTTGCCCTATATTCTTCAGGTCTTAATATTCCAAGTCCAATATCCTGAATATCCTGTTTGCGTTCTGTTTCTTCATCAGTAAGAATACTGTCTTTGAAGTCACATACGAACTTGTAACCGCTTGTAGTCATTGAGTTATAAAATGCAAGAGCATAAACTAAATCATCAAGACAATCCCTTAAATTATTTTGGATTGCGGTTACTGTGTTATATTTACGGTCCTTTGACGACTTAATTTCAGTCGCTGTCTTTGCAACCGTCTGAGGATTGGAAATATCACCGTATGAAAGACCAACCTCAAACTCGATATTGCGCTTATATTCTTCAAGACCGTTAATATAGTTTGTTTCACGAATTGCAGGAGAAAAATCTTCAAATAAATTTTCTACATCAACTGCTCTAAAAATTTCATCTGCTATTTTCAGATTTCCGTTTTCTTGTTTGAGTGCAGTTATGTCTACGTCAATACGTCTTTTTCCGCTTTCAAACTCCCAGTCAAGACGACCGAATTGAACATCTGCTTTTTGAATAATGTTAAGTGCTGAATCGAATATTGAAATACCGCAATGACTTCCGTCTATGTAATTCTTAATTGGATTTCTATAATAACCGAATGCAGGGCGTTTCATAAGAGGATAACTAATATTTTCTTCAAGGTCTGCCCATTCTTCAACTGTTTCTAAAGGCACTCGCTGTCCGAGGTTTTTCGGAGAACCCGATACGTAAGCTGTATTAGTTATTGTTAGGCCTTTTTTGGGGTCTAAATCGTGAAATTCAAGTCTGGTGTAATAATTATCATTCAGCTTTTTAAACTCAGGAAATACGACCTTTAGCAGCCGTCCTCTGCTGTCGTATTCAACAGGTATAAAAGCGTTGGCAGATACATACTGTACTTTATCATCACCAAGGGGCTTAATTACCATAGCTCCTGTTGCTAATCCTTCTTGAAGATTTATATTAATATCGCGAATAGCTGTCTGAAAGATTGTGTCAAGACGAGGAACAGTAACACTTGCAGTCATCTCATTTAGGACGATATTTGCAAATTCTCTTGTTATTGACTGTTCAAGCCGTAAACTTTCAACTTTTTCATCAAGCCAGTAAGCTTTGCCCGAATAACAATTTTGCCAAATCTCTATTTTTTTAATCATTTCTGACGTGACAGCAGCTTTAATACTCAATGCCGTTTGTATATCTTTAATCGGAAACAATCTTCTGAACACCCCCTTTAAAAAATTTACAAATCCTATTTTACTCACCTCTTCTTTTCCAAACCCTATTCATAGCGTAGCGAACCGCATCTATATGATGATTGTTAATATCCGGATAACCCGAAATCACATTACCTTCCTTGTCGCGCTCATACTCATAATCAAGAAATTCCTTTGCTGTTTCAGGGCATCGTTTGTTATCGATTATTATTTCTCTGAGCGATTGCAGCCACTTCATAGAATAATCAACGCTTCCGGGTCCTTTTTCCGCAGGTCGTGCAAGTAAACCAAAAGCGCGATAATCCCCAATTGATTTATTCTCAATACCACTGTCACATATTATCATATCATTCTCAGTAACGCCGTGATTTTTTATAAGCTCATCTGCGGTTTGCCTGTTAGAGCGTTTATTACAGTGATATTCATCAAAGATAATCAACTTGTGTTGACTTGCTATGTATGTCATACAGTCGTAAGCAAACGGGTCGGGATACCAGCCCCAGTCAACACCGCGATAAAGTCTGTCAAACGTTTTTATTTCTTCATCATTAACCTCTCGAATTGTAACGTTGTCAAACACATTGCCGCCTGTACCGTTTGCAACGCCCATATACTCATTTTCATAAGCAACAGGATTAGTTTCTTTCAAAAACTCTGCGTCGTCAATAAACGGTTTTCCAAGCCATGGCTTTGGCACAGACAAGTAATTGCTTTCAACAACGAGCCTGTCTGCTCTTGGAATTTTAATATATTTATTAGCCCAGTTCTGAGCCGATTTGGGAGGGTTAAATGATTTGAATTTATAAGCAATATCACCGCCGCGAATTACGGATTGTTCTATTTTTCGTACTGCTTCGGGACCTGTAAACTGGTCAAGCTCCTCAAACCATAAAACTCCGATATAACCAAACGGAACTTTGATTGATTTTATTTTGCCCGGGTCGTCAGCACCTCTGAAATATATTTTTTGCCCTGTTTTTATCCTTGTGATCTCAAGAGGACTTACAGTCGGGCGAAATTCATCTGACAATCCTAACGCCTCAATGGCCCATAAAATTTGCTGATATACAGAACCGCGAAGAGTATCGGCAACCTGACGCATTACGCAGGCGTGTATATCATTATTTTTCATAAGCAAATCAATTACTTCTAAACTTACAAAAGATGATTTAGTTGAACCACGGCCACCGGGAAACACATATTCGGAATGTTCCTTGTCTTCTATATCAAAAAGCACCGAAGAAAACGACGGTGCTATCATATTGGCAGGAATTCCTTTATATTCTTTTTCTTCTGTTGTTGGAGGCTCAACTTTCTTGCGCTCAATATCAAGATATGCCTTATCCATTGCAATTTTGTGATTTGTATAAACATCATCTTGAATAATATCTCTTAATTCTTTTATAGAATTCACATCACCTGTTTTTGCTTTTGCAAGCAGTGCTGCATTAACAATAAGCAAATTATTAACTGTATCTTCATCAAGATTATTCGTATCAATCCCCATATCAATAAGCATTTGCCAATCAGCCTGTGTATTTGCCGGCATTTGCAGGAGCATATCCATAACCTGTTTCATACTCTTTTTTCGGCGGCGTGATTCGCCTGATTTTTTACCGCCTTTTGCTCCGTTTTTTCGAGCTTCGCTCGAGCTTGGTACTATTAAATTTTTTTCATTAGGCAATCACCTCACCACCTTAAATTTTGCAAAGTAAAAGCCACCTCACAACGAAGTGAAGCAGCTTTTAGGAGAGTATATTTCAAATAGGAGGATTTTTTATATCTTTTTACAGTTTACATTATACTGCACTGAAAACGAACAAACGAACAAGTTTACCAAGAATATCTTTCGCACATCATTCTCACGCCATCAGCCGTATTATTGCCTCCAACCTGTAAAGCAATTTTTGTCCAACTATAATGTAAACTCAGTCGCATAAATAAGCAGTTTTCCTCAAAAATATCTCTTGATAAACGATTTAAAGCTGAATTGCGTAGTATTTCAAGATTTTGTATTTCGCGCTGAATATCCGCAACCTGTGCAACGGTATTTCCTACTTTGTCTGAAACATTATTTGCGCCCGGTAAATCGGTTAATTTGGGTGCTGTATTTAAAGCCTCATTTTCCAATCTAATCATCTTGGAACGTAACCTTGATATTTCTTTATTAATTTGTTTAATCTCTTTAGCTGTCAATAAATCACCCCAAATATTTTATCCGTATAAAAATACTTATTTAACTTTTTAAGACTTGCGCTGCTGATTTTATGTAGTATAATATAATTATTAATCTTTAGATTTAAATGTTATAGGCACAATTGATTCGGGCAAGAAATCAA
>CANQMH010000096.1 GCA_947624865.1 uncultured Clostridia bacterium
GTAAGAGCCTCAGTTAGAGATTCAGTGCTGTCAAACGATTTAACGTCTCTGGCTACATTTTTGATAGCCAGCGATTTATCGACGAAATACAAATTACCGTCGTTATCGATTGCCAGCGTACCGCCTTTAACACGTTCAGCCGAGATATGCTCTTGAAGTTTGTCTTTATTCGCGACAAGAACGTGTGAGACGTTCATGTTTTCTGCCATTATGTCACCTCCTTTCCCGGCAAACAAAAAGCCCCGACAGCGATTTTCGCTGCCGAAGCTGTTGTGGGTTTATAAGTTACTATATATCAATCACCTGAGCTGAAATCCTCCCATCGGTGACTGCCTATATCAATAGGATTCAACGGGTTTATAATTTCCCCGTTTGACGACAAGTACAGCTTATCATTTACAACTGTAAAATCATCCGCTTTATCGTCATTGTCATCAATAATACCGTCCGTGTCCGTTTCATCGCTAAAATCGTTCCATGTATGGCTGCCGATGTTGACAGGATTATCGGGATTAATAACCTCTCCGTCTGAGGACAGATACATTTTACCGTTTTCGACATAGAAATTATCGGCTTTTTCAGAATCGATTGCCTCAATTTCCTTATCTGCCGCTTTTAGTTTTGCCTCAAGCTCTAACATACGCTTATCAATTGCCCCGAGCGCTTCATCCGCTTCCCATGTAATCAACTCTTTTATGGGAGTGACGGAGAAATGCGTTTCAGATGTGCGCATGACCTGTTCGTAGATATTCGGTTTTCCGTCTAACCCTTCGTCAGCAAGATGATAGAACGTAAGATAAAGCGTCACATCTCCGGAAATTGCCGTAAGTTTGGTATTGACCGGCAGGCGATAACTCAAATGGTCTTTATATAGTTCCTCGTCCTTTGTCAACAGCTCGCGATGCAATTTCGTATCGGGAGAGATATATGTTATGACCACCGAGCAGTTACCAAGTGCCAAATCCCCGTATGTTTGAGGACATAAAAATTGTATTTTATCGACATTCGTTTCCTTTTCATATATGACGGACGGGACAGTGATGATGAGGCTTTTATCCTTGTTCATTAAGATTACCATCAGCACTTCTCCATTCTCCGTTGGACTCAAGCTTTACAGCCTTTAACGCCGCTTCTATCGCCTCGGAAATTCTATTGGCGTCTATTTTTATGCCATACGCCTTAAGAGCTTCCTCGACCCGCTGCATGGCATATTCTTTCTTTTGCTGTCCCTCGTCTGCGCCGAATATCTGCTGTGCCGCGCATACGGCCGTACGGGCAATGGTTTCGAGAATAGCCTGCTGGCTGATACTCGTTTTTGATTTAATCCACGGAACGATAACAGCCGTTAGTATAGCACTTAATAAGCCTATTAGCGCCACCATAATTTGTGTTATATCTATTGTCATTTCAATATCCCTCCATTAGTGAGTACGGCAATAATGCAAGCCTTTGCGCAGGAGCCAATATACATTTGTGTCGCGTTTCATGTAATCCGTCCACAGCGCCGTATCACTGATAATGCCGCGATAGCTTAAATCCCAGATTATTTCACCGACGTCCGTATATTCGCGGTCTGCGGTTTCGCCCGTCGGCTTGGTGCGCACGTATTGACACAGCTTGCGGCAGAACCAGTATACATTAGTGTCCTTTTTGCAATACTTTAACCATAAGTCGCTATCGGAAACGATACCTCTATGTCCAAGCTCCCATACGATGTCGTTAGCTTCGGTGTACTCGGATACCGTTACTGCTTCTGCGAGTCCATATTCGGGACGGCAGAATTTGGTGCCCGGAAGATTACTGTTATAATATCCCTTTCGGCATACCGCTCCGCCGTTGGCGATTATTGTACTTCCGCCAGATGTATTGCCTTCAATAGTTGTGAAATAGTCGCCGTCCACCCCGGTAACGATGCCGGTATGTGTAAATTCACCGCCGTGCTTGAATATAACAATGTCGCCGCGCTTGGGATTTGCGTGTAAAGTAAAAAGACCCGCCATGGTCGGGCAGTAAACGTACGGATAATGTTTAAGAAGCTTCCACGCCATATCTTCGCCAAACGCCTTTACGAAACACCATGTGACGAAGCATGCGCACCAAGGTTGTCCTTGATAACTCGGCTTGATATCCTGCCAATACTTTGTGTAGTTATTGCTTCCGGCGTTCGCGGTTTTATTGTATAGATTGCTGTTATTGCGTTTTTCGAGATACCCTACCTCATCGGATGCTATTTGTATTAATTTATCTATTGCTGACATAATCAATCCTCCCTTGGAATTGTCCATTCCTCACCCTCCGTGGGAATGGAATTCGCGTTCTTAATCTTTTCCACATTTTCCGCCTTTGCCTTGTATGAATAAAAGCCTATCGTTACGGCTACAGGTGCGCCTATATATGAAAAAAGACCGCATAATGCGGTCGCAATATATGTCGGATCGGTGTCGGCGATTTTAAATATGACCGCCATTCCAAAGCCAAGACCTATAAAATATGTAGCCATTACAAGGCAAAGAATTATTTTTGAAAATTCAATTTTTTTCATGTTATTCGCCTCACGTATTATGTTCTATATTGTGCTCCAGCGCTTCAATTTTGCTTTCTGCAACAGCCATACGTTCTATAAGATGATTATGCTTATCAACACGGGTCGAAAGTGTATTAATGTCCTCCTTGACCCCGCGAAGCTGCTCCTGCATAATTGCCTGTGCCTTGCTGTTGCCGATAATGCTGCCGACAAGTGTGCCGACAAAGGCAAGTATTGCAATAATGATTTCCGTTAAATATTCCATCACTTCACTCCTTTTTTCCATAAAAATACCCCGCGCGGATTTTTCCGCACAGGGTATTGACAAGCACGATGAAATATCGTATAATAAATATAGATAAAGGACGCCGCTTTAAAGGCGGTTTTGTCCGAAAGTTAAGTTATAAAAATAGCCGCAACTTTTGGATGAGGGGCGGCTATTTCTTTATGTTACGAATTATCTCCAATACAACGATTAACATTATCAATTGCATGAGAACACTCATATCCATAATATCACCCCCTTATTCAGAGAGTGACAAAACCGCCCTTAACGTCCTTATCTGTATTCGCCTGTCAATACTATTTTAGCATATTACATTATTTTTTGTCAACCCGTAATAGCCTTCGGGGTCGTGCCGTTGTAGATATAGCTTGTCCCGGTACTGTTCAACGTAAATATCCTGTTCTGGTTAATATTATCCACAGCCTTTACCGAAATATTATCTATATCAATGCTTGTTGTGGTCCACGTATGCAGCTCGATGGCGTTCAAAATACCGCAATCCGGGTCAAACTTCTCCGAATAATCATATTTTCCCGTATCTATCTGTTCTTCCGTATCGCGGTTTGTGAGCGTCCATGTGATCCATGTATCATTAAGAGGCATTTCCACACGCGTATGTATCCACACATCGCTCATATCCCCGATTGCCTTGCCGTCGCGGTTATATCCGCCGTTTCTGCCGTCGATTTGATAAAGTCCCGAGCTGTTCGTGACGCCGTGCCAGAATCCCAATCCGGCGGTATCGTAACTGTCCGCGCCGGGATCATAGTCCGTATAGTTTGTATCGCCGCCCCGCTTATCCAGATTTACAAGCGCGATATGCCACCGCGTATCTGCGGGAACGCGGGTGTCAAATTCAAGCACTATCGTCGCGTCGCTGCCGGCGCTTATCATATCGGGGGTAAGGAACCGATATATCGCCCTCGCCTTTCGTATCTGTGCCGCGCGCTCGTCGGAACGGACTGTAAGGAACCCGTCCGCCGCCGAGCTTTCCGCACAATGCCCCGCGTCGATAAACGGAAACATCCCCTCCTGCTCACCCGAAAAATCATAGCTTGTTCCTTCGGTCGGCAGCGCGTTTACAAATGCTCGTGTAATAATTCCGGAGTCAGGCAAATCCGTTATATCCGCCGCCGTATGCGTGTGGGCTTTATCCGCCTTGCCGTTAAACGCGTTTGCTATAACGCTGTTACGCACCAAATTTGATGATAATACCGACAGCTCCGTATCTATCGGAACATTCG
>CANQMH010000097.1 GCA_947624865.1 uncultured Clostridia bacterium
CTCAGCAGCGCAAGAGCTATTATACATCACCTATTCCCTTTTGTCAACACTTTTTTGAACTTTTTTTATTTCTTTTTTATTGTTTTTATCGGATTACATTTTTGTGTACTCCGATAATTATTTTTCCTTGTTCTCAACTTCTTTTTTATCGGTTTTCATATCCCAATCTTTCTTTTTGCCTTATTGATAAAAATTCTATTTGTTTTATAAAAATATCTTGACAACCAACTTCGTCATATATATAATATAGTATATTAACTTAACAATTAAATCCCCTTAAAAACTGTGACGGGAATAAGATGTATATTTCTCTGGCAAAGAGAGTTGACGGTTGGTGTAAGTCAATGCAGGGAGTTACATGAATAGCTCATCCCCGAGTTTTTCGTGTGAAATATTTTATATATGTAATGCGGAACGCCTGACAGCGTTATCAGTCAGGACTTTGTTGGAAGTCTGTAAGGGATACATAGTGATATGTATCTGAAAATGGGTGGTACCACGATTTTATTCGTCCCTTTTTTAGGGGCGATTTTTTTGTGTGAATTAAACAGGAGGTTATATACTATGAAACCGTCATTTGAAAAGTACATTCCTTTCAAGCAAATAGACATTCCCGACAGGACATGGCCTGATAAGACCATAACAAAAGCTCCGATATGGTGCAGCGTTGATCTTCGTGACGGTAATCAGGCGCTTGTTGACCCGATGAATTTGGAAGAGAAGCTTGAATTTTTCCATGCACTGTGTGATATGGGATTTAAGGAAATCGAAATTGGTTTTCCCAGCGCATCTGAAACCGAATATGAAATTTGCCGTGAGCTTATTGAAAAAAATCATATTCCCGATGATGTTACGATTCAGGTTCTTGTTCAAGCCCGTGAACATCTCATCCGCAAAACTTTTGAAGCTGTAAAAGGAGCAAAAAATGTAATTATACACTTTTACAATTCAACCTCTACTCTCCAGCGCAAAGTAGTTTTTAAGACAGATATGGAAGGCGTTACAAAAATTGCAGTAGAAGGTGCAAAGCTTATTAAACAGCTTACCGACGAATATACAGGCGATACAAATATCCGATTTGAGTATTCTCCTGAAAGTTTCAGCGGAACCGAAATGGATAACGCTGTTGACATCTGTGACAAAGTTATGGAGGCTCTTGGCTCGACAAAGGAAAATCCTGTTATTCTTAATCTTCCAAATACTGTAGAAATGTGTACTCCAAACACATATGCGGACCAGATTGAATATTTTATACGGCATCTTAAAAACAGAGAAGCCGCTATCATTAGTGTACATCCGCATAATGACAGAGGCTGCGGCGTTGCAGCAGGTGAGCTTTCACTGCTTGCCGGTGCAGAAAGAGTTGAGGGAACTTTGTTCGGCAACGGAGAACGCACGGGAAATATGGACATTGTCACAATGGGTCTTAATATGTTTACACAGGGTGTTGATCCGAAGCTTGACTTCTCAGATCTTCCAAAACTCCGCGATATTTATGAACGCTGTACAAATATGAAAATTGACCCTCGTCATCCGTACATCGGAGAACTTGTATTCACAGCATTCTCGGGCTCTCATCAGGACGCAATTAACAAAGGTAATATATATATGAAAGAAAGCGGATCAGATATGTGGGAAATCCCATATCTTCCGATAGATCCTGCTGATGTAGGCAGAGAATATGAGCCAATTATAAGGATAAATTCGCAGTCAGGCAAAGGCGGCGCCGCTTTTGTGATGAGCAACAACTTTGGATACGATTTACCCAAGAAAATGCACCCCGAATTTTCCAAGCTTGTGCAGGCGAAATGTGAGGAGCTTGAACGTGAACTTATTCCAAAGGAGCTTTTTGAAGTATTTGAGAAGAATTATCTCAATCACCCTATGAAATACAAACTTTCAAGCAGAAAAATTTATGAGGAAAGCGAAAAAGGAAAAGATTACGTTCACTTCAAAGGAAGAATGATAATTGACGATAAAGATGAGATTCTTTTAATTGGCGTAGGAAACGGTCCCATTGACGCATTTTTCAATGCATTAAAATCCGTAGGCATTAATAAATATGAGTTTATATCCTATAGTCAGCATGCAATTTCACAAGGCTCAGACTCAAAGGCAGTATCATATATTGAACTTAAAAAGCCCGATGGCAAAAACATTTTCGGAATAGGAATTGATTCCAATGTAAATGTTTCATCTGTTCTCGGAGTATTAAATGCAATAAACAGAGCAGAAGCATAATCACAAGCCCGTACTTTTACGATAGAAAGTACGGGCTTCAATTTATTATTTGCTTATTTGTTTTACGTATTATTGAGAGCACACGACTGTTGTCATGTGCTCCCAATAAATTTGAAAAGTTGTTTTGATTTTTTAATTATCGTTTGTTGATAATTATTTAATACTTCTTTAATTGTTTAATTTCTAATAATTATTTCATACTATTTTCGTATGATTCGATCATTTTTTTAACCATCTGTCCGCCTACAGAACCTGCTTCACGAGATGTGAGGTCGCCGTTATATCCTTGCTTAAGGTTCACGCCTACTTCGTTTGCGCATTCCATCTTGAAACGTTCCATAGCTTCTTTAGCCTGCGGTACGTTAAGCTGATTGTTATTGCTTGACATGATTGTTTTTCTCCTTTTTTCAAAACTTTTAAATCAAATTTATAATTAAGCGGCTTTCGACTTCTCGTTTTATCGCCGCAATAGTATTGTATGTTTTAAAATTCATTTTATATATTGTAATTTTTTCATTTTTTTCATCAAAAATAATCCATACATACAGTACGCCATAGCATACTGCTCTTAAGTTTATTGTTTTTTATAATGTCTGATGTTTGATTCAATAAGCATAATATATTTGGTCTATCTGAAAAAATCTCTGTTGACAAGCAACAAGCAATGAATTATAATTGTATTAATTCAAATATACAATGGTGATGGGTATGAAACATAAAAATAAAAACTTTTTAATGTATCTGATTAACTATATTCCTCTTATAGTATTATATACACTAAATTTATTCTGCCAATTACCGTGGGACTGTCTTTTTTTAATTCTTCTGTGTTTTGGCATAATAATGAATATTTTAAATTATTATATTTTGAATAAGTGGTATCACGTTTTTGCTTGTTCTATGGTACATGCTGTACTTCCTGCTGTTGGAGCAGCTGTAAATTTTATTTACTATTAATCAGGTGATGTCAGAGATTCAATTAGTATTTTGATTATAATTGTTGCCGGTTCATTTATATCGTCTGTTTTTGTCACACTGTCATCCATAATAACTTTGTATAAGTTCAGCAAGACCGCAAACAAACAAGCATACAGCAAACCTGTAAAATATTATCTATTTGCAGGAATAACTCTGTTGAATTTATTACCAAGTCTGCATTATTGTTTATTACCAGACTTTTGGCAAAATAATACTTCAATTGTCATTATTCCAATTTTAATCGGAGCGATAATAATAAACAATATCTTTTTTAGAAACTGGTACACCTATTTAGCAAGCAGTTTATCATTTCCCTTATTAAACTTCTTAATCATAATTTTGAATAATTATTTCAGCACTTCGGCAGGCGAAGCATCTGTTCGTCTTTCAGAAATCTCTCAATATTCAGGCTTACTAAGTTTATTCTCAGTATATAAATATATATTTTTTATTTTTATTTATTTAATTATAATTCTTATAATTTCAATTTTAAAATATACAAAAGCAAATTTACATAATAACAAAAACTGATTCCACTTAAAAAGGAATCAGTTTTTTGTTTGAAATTTAATTTTACCTGCAAAATTTTAATTTTTTTACTGTTTTCTTTACGTCGAAACCTTCGCAGGTTCGAGATGATACTGAAAACTTCTTTTACATTGTTACAATGTGCCATAAATAAAAATGGTGGGAACAACAGGGCTCGAACCTGTGACCCTCTGCTTGTAAGGCAGATGCTCTCCCAGCTGAGCTATGCTCCC
>CANQMH010000098.1 GCA_947624865.1 uncultured Clostridia bacterium
ATTGTTGCGGCTAAGGGTAAGCTTGACCCGTCTCAGGTTGAGGTGGCGCTTACTTCTACAGGCAAGCACAGCTTTAGCATTGACTTCTTCAAGGATTATTGCGACGACGAGGGCGACCTCTTTACGGTTATCATTGCTGGCGAGGACGACGAGGCGTAATTCGATACAGATATTATACGGGAAGCGTCTCCTAAATGGGGCGCTTCCTTTATATGCTTGGAGGTAACAATGGCAAACAATAAAATTAACCACTACTGTATTATTTGCGGCAAGGGCTACCATGCTTGTGATAGCTGCATGGAAATTCGCGAATTTACTCCGTGGAGATTATTGGCGGATAAGCCGAGTTGTTTTCAAATCTATATGATTCTTGATAAATACAAGAAGAATTTGATAAGCAAGGATGAAGCTCGTGAGCAGCTTTTACACCATGATTTGCGTGAAAAAGATACGTATAAAGAATCAGCGCGAAAACTTGTTGACGAAATTTTGGACGAGCCTAAAAAGCCGCGCAGAAAGAGACCTGTAGTGGAAACGGTTAATACAGTGATTGAGGCAACAACAGCTCAGAATACGGAATTGCAAAATACAGATATGAATGATTGTGAATAGAATTGACTTGATTATATGGAGGGTATTCTATTCACGGAATTGATTACTCTCCATTTTTTTACTATATATAGAAAGAAGGTTTCTGATTGAGAACCATTAGCGAATTAACGGGCAAGGAATATGATATGGAGGACGTGGTTTGGTACGGCAACGCTTTACAAGCCGCGCAATACTTCCTATGGGGCTATCCTCCGGTCGATATGACTGTTTCGCCCGATACAAAGCATTGGTCATTTGCCTTTTACAAGGCAGACCATAGGCGCTTGATACAGCGTTGGAATGACCAAAAGCCGGAAAAGAGTAAGATTAATGAATATAGGTAAGAGGTTTGAGAATAACTTTCGTGACAGCGTTCCCGATGATGTTCTGTACTATCGGCTTAAGGATTCGGCACAGTCGTTTGGCGGTACTAATAATTTGAGGTTCAGCGCAAAGAATCCTTGCGACTGTTTCTTGTATAAGTCCCCTACCCTGTTTGCACTTGAGATGAAGTCGGTAGGTACATCATCTATCAGTTTTGAAAGAACAAGGGATGATAGCGGGGTTATACATTATCATCAGATTGAGGGGTTAAAACAATTTGCTGAGTATACTGGCGTTGTCGCGGGATTTGTACTTAATTTCAGACATAAGGACGACACGGAAACGTGCTATTTCTTGCACGTACATGATTTTGAAAAGATGATTGCGGATATATCGAAAAAGTCCTTTAATGAGAAGGATTTGCTTGGGTATAATCCATTGATTATCGAAAATATAAAGAAGAAAGTTAATTATAGATACAACGTCTCTAAATTTATTGAGGACGCGCAGAGACACTATTTTGAAGGAGGAATTTGTAGATGATATTTACGGAAAACGGTACATACACGTTCAACGGCGAGACAAAGGATTATAAATACGCAGCTACAGCAAATTTGTCAGAACAGGCGGCTTTAGTAAATGCTGTTACCAATATTGTAGTTACGGAACAAGGTTATATGCCGTTATTGCTTGACGCTGCGTTACGATGTATGTTGGTAAAGTTTTTTACGCCCATCGGCAAGGAGCCTTTTATGGATGACAATGGCGATGCTGATATTGACCTTTTTGTTGAATTTGATAATGCCACCGGTGTGTCGGATGTTATATTGAATAACATGGATGCGGTCGTGCGTGATAATATATTGACGTCTATTGACGATAATATTGCGTATAAGACGGGCATCCGCAAGGATGGCATATCGACCGCTATTGTGGAACTGATTAAGGTTCTTACGCGGAAAATCGATTCGCTTGACGAAGGCTTGGATAAGGAAGCCACGATGAATTTTATTAACAAATTCAACGAATTTGGCTTTGACGATGAGTCGCTTGTTAATGCGTATATGAACTCGGAACAGTATAAGGAGAACGTAGCTAAAGTTGTGGACGCGAAGAACGAGAAAATACGTGAGCTACAGCAAAAGGTGAACGCTGATACGGCTAAAAATGTGGTTGCCGATAAGAAGCCTGCTAAGAAGGCTACAGCAAAGACGCGAAAGAACGCTGACAGCGATAGCTCGATTGAGGTTGTGAAGGGATAATGGCGATCACAAGTATTGCCCAGTTGCAAAAAGCTATTGAGGCAAGGGTACAAAAGGCATTGCAGCTTACGCAGAATGAAATCTATGCCGTTGTTAAAAAGCATCTTGTAGCGTTTTATCAGGCCAAGGATTTCCCCCATGGTTGGAGCGAAGGCAATATAGAATGGACGAATGTTCCTGCAGTCTATCAGCGCACAAATACGTTTTTGGAAAGTCTGATTAAAACCCAAGTGGTGCGTGTTGGCAACAGTTTGGCGTGTAGTGTTCAGCTTGATGAGGATTATCTTAAATACGAATATCCGGGAAATCCTGATTGGGAGGGTAATGTCCCTGCAACAGGCTTGGACGTTGCTATTTGGGCTAACGACTCGGCACATAATTTCACTCACGGCTACATAGTCGGAAGTCGCACGGGTGTTGCTTGGTGGAGTGATGCTATGGAAGAACTCGGCGGTAGGATAGGCATCCTTAATATAATGAAGAAAAACCTCAAAGCCGTTGGTGTTCCGATTAGGTAAAGGATATGAACATAAGTACGATAGACCTCTCTATAGAGGTTTTTTGATTTGAAAGGAGTGAAATATGGAAAATAACTCCGAAGATTTTAGAATATTATTAAACGCTGCTTTTGACGTTACTCAGATTAAAAATCAGTTGAATAATATTAAGGATTTGTCTATTAAGATTGATGACGTACAACTGAGCAATAACGCAATCAATAAGATAAAACAAACCTTTGATAAGGCTAATATTCCCTTACATCCTGATTTTGGGAATATTAGCGGACTTCAAAAGCAAGCGCAGAATATTGGTAAGAATGTTGGGGAATTAATTTCTCAATCGGCTCAGAAGGCGATTAGCGGTATTTCGGCAGCGGGTATAGGCAAGGCTTTTCGCGTTACACCGGGCGATTCTGCTGCTTTTGAGCAAGAAATGAAAAAACTTGTTGCTCAATGGACGAATAACACAGGTAAGGATGTTAAGGTCAAGGTTCAGGCTAATACTGTATTCGATGAGGGGTTACAGGCAAATGTACAGAAATTGACCGGTGCTGTCGTTACTTATAGGACAGAACTTGATGAGGTTATTCGCAAAACTATAAGACTGCAACAGATAGGCACATCTACTGATTTACAGGGCGTAGCAGAACCTTTGTATGGTTTTGTCGAAGTGTCAACAGAATATTCCAAAGCAGTTGAAAGAACTGAACAACAGACCCAAAAGTTTATAAATACGCAAAAGCAGGCCGCCGCTAATTTGCAAAAAACACTTAATGAGTTAAAAAGTGGGGCTAAAACCGGAGCAAAGCCTATTGATATTGACTCTGGGCAGATTAAAAGCCTTATTGACGAAGCGAATAATGCAATAGCGGCAATTAAGCAATCGACGTCACAGACATTTACAGACACTAAAATTAAGGCTGAAGAAGCCATTTCAAGTGTACGGATTCAAATTCAAGAACTGCGAAACGAACAGTTTGCGGCCACTTCGTTAAGAACCAAAGACGTTGGGACAATTAAGCAAGAGCAGCAATATCGTCTTGACACTTTTATTGCTAAAATGCAGCAGTCCAGCGCGGAAACAAAGGAACTGGAAACTGAAGTCGACGGTCTAAGAAACACCCTAAACAATGTTGGGGACGCTAAAGGATTAACAGATTATCTTAATCAGCTAAGCATTTTAGAGTTCAAATTTGAATCCGTAGAAGCGCAAGC
>CANQMH010000099.1 GCA_947624865.1 uncultured Clostridia bacterium
ACAGTCGCCAAACAGCAGCGGTATCTCTCTGAGAACATTCAACCGTAACTTTGAGGGCAGAAGCGGTACTGCTGACGGTCAGATTTATCTTGTATCTCCCGAAACTGCGGCTGTATCCGCTATCAACGGAGTATTTACAGACCCGAGAGTTCTCGGCGACGCTGCTGAAATTACAATGCCCGAAAAATTCCTCATTAACGACAATATGGTTATTGAGCCTGCTCCTGTTGATGAAATGGATAATGTTGAAATTTTAAGAGGTCCAAACATTAAGTCTTATCCAAAGACAAGTCCTCTTACAGATACAATTGAAACCTCCTGCTCACTGAAAGTCGGCGACAATATAACTACCGACCACATTATGCCCGCAGGAGCAAAAATTCTTCCTCTGCGTTCTAATATTCCAAAAATCTCCGAACATTGCTTTACCGTATGCGACAAGGATTTTCCCGAACGTGCAAAAACACTCGGCAAAAGCATTATTGTCGGCGGTGAAAACTACGGACAGGGCTCATCGCGCGAGCACGCCGCTCTTGCTCCGCTGTTCTTAGGCGTTAAAGCGGTTCTTGTAAAGAGCTTTGCGCGTATTCACAAGAGCAACCTTATAAACGCAGGTATTCTGCCTCTAACATTTATTAGCGCTGACGATTATGATAAAATCAAACTCGGCGATATGCTTGAGCTTCCAAATGTAAAAAATGAAATTGCCTCGGGTGACAATGTAACTGTTGTAAATAAAACTACAGGCAGCACAATTAAAGCCAACTGCGAACTTTCCGACAGAACAAGAGCAATCATTCTTGCGGGCGGATTACTTGACTATACAAAGGAGAACAGCTAAATGGATAAAATTAAAATGACCACTCCCCTCGTCGAGATGGACGGAGATGAAATGACAAGAGTAATCTGGCAGCAGATTAAAGATATTCTTATTCTTCCCTACGTTGATTTAAAGAGCGAATACTACGACCTCGGTCTTGAAAACAGAAATAAGACAGACGATCAGGTTACTGTTGACAGCGCAAATGCAACTAAGAAATACGGTGTTGCCGTTAAGTGTGCCACAATCACTCCTAATGCCGCAAGAATGGACGAATATGACCTTAAAAAGATGTGGAAATCTCCCAACGGAACTATCCGTGCTATTCTTGATGGTACAGTTTTCAGAAGTCCGATACTCGTTAAGGGCATTACACCGTATATTCCCACATGGAAAAAGCCGATATGTATTGCCCGTCATGCTTACGGCGATGTTTACAAAAATACCGAAATGCGCGTAACAGGCGGAAGCAAAGCTGAGCTTTGCGTTACAAAGCTGGACGGAACCGAAGAAAGAAGCACTATTTTTGACTTCACGTCAGACGGCGTTATTCAGGGTATGCACAATATCGACAAGAGCATTTCTTCATTTGCACGCTCCTGCTTTAATTATGCTCTTGACCAGAAAATTGACGTATGGTTTGCTACAAAGGACACCATCAGCAAAACTTACGACCACAGATTTAAAGATATTTTTGCAGAAATTTTTGAAAATGAGTACAAAGACAAGTTTGAGGAAGCAGGCATTGAATATTTCTACACGCTCATTGACGACGCAGTTGCACGCGTTATCCGCAGCGAAGGCGGATATATGTGGGCTTGCAAGAACTATGATGGCGACGTTATGAGCGATATGATAGCTACGGCGTTCGGCTCTCTTGCAATGATGACAAGCGTACTCGTTTCTCCCGACGGAATTTATGAGTATGAGGCTGCACACGGTACAGTTCAGCGCCACTATTACAAATATCTAAAAGGCGAAGAAACATCAACCAACTCAGTTGCAACTCTATTTGCATGGTCTGGCGCACTCAGAAAACGCGGAGAATTTGACAAGCTTCCTCAGCTTATGGATTTTGCAGACAAGCTTGAAGCTGCAACTATCAAAACTATTGAGGATGGCATTATGACAGGCGACCTGTATGCTATTTCATCACTTGAAAATAAAACTAAAGTAAATACAGAGGATTTCCTCAAGGCAATTAACGAACGTCTTGCAGCTTCACTTTGATTTGCTTAAATTCATTTAAAGGAGCACATTGAGTAATGTCAAAAAGTAACAGAATTTCTATGTCGGTTATCAGGCGGCTGCCAAGATATTACCGCTTTTTGTCAGAGCTTAACGAACAAAACATTGATAGAATTTCTTCTACAAAACTTGCACAGATTATGAATGTTACTGCTTCTCAGGTAAGACAGGATCTAAACTGCTTCGGCGGCTTCGGTCAGCAGGGATACGGTTACAGCGTAAGCCAGCTGAAAGACGAAATCAAAAATATTCTCGGTCTTAACAATGATTACAAAGCAATTTTGATTGGTGCAGGCAACATTGGCAAAGCTGTTGCAATGCATATGAATTTTGATACTCTCGGATTTGAACTGACAGCCTGTTTTGATAATAACGAGCGCAAGATCGGACAGCAGATTAATAACATTACTGTCAGAGATGAGGCTGAACTGGAAGATTTTTGCAATAAAAATCATGTTGATACCGCGTTTTTATGTATTCCCCGTGCTTGCGTTGAGAATGTTCTTGACAAGCTGTACAGTCTTGGAATAAGAAATTACTGGAATTTCAGTCACTACGATATTAACGCAAGGTATAATGATACGCTTGTTGAAAATGTGCATCTCAGCGATAATTTGATGACGCTGTGCTACAGAATGAATAATAATAATAATTGAATGAAATATGCCATATAACAAAATCGGGATTATTCAATAGACTAAGACACCGCAGAACTCTCTGCGGTGTCTTTTATTGTGTAAAAAATATGAAAAATGAGAGTTTTAGAAAAATTGCGTATAATAATGCAACTTTTTGATTTTTTGTAGGTATAGGTGGAGGAATATGTAGGAAATTATGTCTTTAATTTAAAAATGACCCAAAATTTCCTCAATTAAACTAATTAATTTTTAATATTTTATTGATTTCTTGCCATACTCCTTTGCAGATTATGTTATTTTTAGCGATTTATTTCGCTAAATTTGTGCTTCGTTTTTATTAATTTGCTCTTTTTTTACTTTTTTTAAAGTTATAGTTTGTCATAATATGGTCTGATTTGTTTTATTTTATAGATTGGAGTTGATTATTATCAGAACACAAAGAAATATTTACAAAAGAAAAGACGGTCGCTGGGAGGGCAGGTATTTTAAAGAATATGGTGCTGACGGCAAAATTAAGTATAATTCGATATATGGCAAAACATATACCGAGGTTAAAGATAAACTTGAAAAAATTAAATTAGGTATTTTGAATAACCCTAAAACCTATTTAAAAAATGCTAAAGTTAAATTAAAAGATGTTTGCTATGAATGGCTTGAAACAACAAAAATAAATATTAAAGAATCTACTTATGCAAAATATGTGTATATAGTTAAAAATTATATTATTCCCTGTATAGGAAATATCAAGTTATATGAAATAGACAATAACTATACAGATGTGTTTATAAATAAATACAGCAGACTTGCAACATTAACTTTAAGAGATATTATGTCAGTATTTAAAGCAATAATTAAATTTGCAAATGAACAATACAACTTAAATATACAATTAAAAAGATGTAATTTAAAGGCTAAAAACAGCAAAAATATAAGAGTATTGTCGGTTTATGAACAAAATAAACTTGAAGAATATTTAATGAAAGAAATAGATTTGCCGAAATTGGGTATATTGCTTTGTTTGAATACAGGACTGCGAATTGGAGAAATATGCGCATTAAAATGGG
>CANQMH010000100.1 GCA_947624865.1 uncultured Clostridia bacterium
TCAACAGTTTCAAGCTCGACCAATTTATTCACTCCCTTCAAACTTCAAAACTTTATTTAAAATCTAAAGTATACTTAGTTATAATCAAACGGCGTTATAATCAAACGGCTTAAACCGCTCCATTTACGTTAACTGACTCTCCCACAGCATTCCTTTTCGCCGAACCGGAAACCTCCGCCGTTCATCATCTTGCCGACTACTTGTGCTACACGAATCGGTTCCAAGTTTTCACCTCAAATACACTAATTTAGATTATATCTTTATTTCGCTTGTTAATAAAATTACTAATATACGTTACAGGTTTAAACAACAATCCATGGATTTTCAGCTTTTTGCAAATAATCGAAAATACGACTGGAATTGCTGTACTGATTACACCATTCAAGACAAAACTTAAATAAACATTCTCAATACCGATTTTTAAGAAAACAGTTCTCAATCCTGCGGTAAAGACGCAATGTATAACATATATTTCTAAGCAATATCTGCCTATTAACTGAAGAAAACGATTGTTGCCAAGAAAATCCACATTATAAAACAGCCACAATAACATAAGCGATCCGCCGAGAGCTACCACTATGCTTGTTCCAAAATAGCCGTTAATGTATTTTTCAGGATTCCAAAGCAATATGCACAATACTACCGATGTGCAGAATAAAATGAAAATCGGTAATTTTCTCTTAACAACCTTGGCATCAGTACTTTTTAGTACCATGCCAATGTAAAAGAAAAAGGAATAATAAAGCAGTTTGTTAATTTCAAAATAGGAGAAACTAAACAATTGACTGACCAACGCCAGCACCGCAAAAACAAGTAATAAAATATATCTATTTATTCTCTTTAAAAAGTCAATCGAAAAAATAAGATATAAGAAAATCAAAATATATAAATACCAATAAGGATAAATCGGCTTTATCAATATCAGTAAAATATCATACATCGAAATCGGATTATTAGTATATTTTCCGACAACAACTTTAAAAAGCCCAAACAGTATGCTAAAAAGAATATATATAGAAATCAGATTTAAAACCTGTTTATATATTCTTTTTTTGTCAGGAACATCATCGTGAACATATGCCGTACAAAATACAAATCCGCTGATTATCATGAACAAAGGCATATGAAAGGTATAAATAATATTGTATACACCGTTAAGAAAAACCTCTGATTCAGGATAAATATGTGCTTCGAGGTATCCATCAGCCACATGTCCAAAAACGACGCAAATAATCGCCAAGCCCTTAAGAGCATCTATATATCCTATTCGATTAGATGTACCCCCCCGGCTAAGATCATTCCTTTCATTATTTTCTTCCCTTTTATCTCAATTTTGTTTGTTGAACTTAATTTATTTTTTCGTAAAAGTAAATCATTGACGAAAAACCATGATACAAATGAATTATAACACAAATTAAAAAGGTTGTCAATATGTTATTGCAAAAAGCACAAAATTTTCCGTAAATTTTTGTGAATTGTTTACAAGGAGGTCATTAAAGTAAATCATTGACGAAAAAATGGTATAATCAGAAGTAAGAAGCGGGAAAGTGCTGTATTCGCAGGTCTAACGCAGATTTATTGAACTTACAAACAATTGAATTATAACACAAATTAAAAAGATTGTCAATAGGTTATTGCAAAAAGCACAAAATTTTCCGTAAATTTTTGTGAATTGTTTACAAGGAGGTCATTATGGAGAGATTCAATATTTATCATCGAAAAGACGGACGCTGGGAGGGGCGTATTAAAAAGGACGGAGAGAGCGGAAAAAAACGCTCTTTCATTTATTTTTTTGCCAAAACCAAAGAAGCCGTTCAGTCAAAAATGGTAAGCTTCAAGCTTAAAAATAAAAACAATAATTCAAAATGCGCCGTGTCGCTTAATTGCATCTACAATGAATGGCTTCAAAGCATTCAGCTCAGAACAAAAGAATCCACTCGTGCAAATTACCAATTGAAATGGAACAACCATATTTTTCCTGTTTTTGGCGAACGTTTTGTTTCAGAAATCAAGGCAAATGATATTTACGATTTTATTCACGCAAAGCAGAGCAGCGGGCTGTCCGACAGATATATTTCGGACATAATCGTGCTTATGAAGTCTGTTTTTAAATTTGCCGTAAGACATTATCACATAGAAGATCCTCTCGATGGGATAGTTATGCCGAAAAAGAAGCCTGCTGAAATTGCAATTTTAGATGACAATAAAGATGAACTAAAGCATTATCTGCTTGAACATTTAAACGCTAAAAATCTCGGCATAATGCTTGCAATGACAACAGGTATAAGGATAGGCGAGCTGTGTGCATTACAATGGCAGGATATTGACTTTGAAAAACGGACACTGACCGTCAGGAAAACGATCCAAAGAATACAAACGCATTGTGAAACGCGCAGGACAAAGCTTATTATGACCGAGCCGAAAAGTGAAACCTCGAAGCGCTGTATACCCCTGCCCGAAAGCATTTTAAGCTTACTTTGCAGGTTCAGAGGAAATGACGAAGTGTACATATGTTCGGGAAAGGAAAAGCCTGTTGAGCCGAGGACAATGCAATACCGCTTTGCAAGGATACTGAAAAACGTAAATTTACCGTCAATCCATTTCCACGCGCTTCGGCATATGTTCGCATCGGAATGTGTAAAGCTCGGATTTGACACAAAGGCGCTGAGCGAGATACTCGGACATTCAAGCGTCCGCATAACGCTTGAACGTTATGTACACTCCGATTTTGCCATTAAACAGGAATATATGAAACGCATAACGTTTGTGTGAACTTAGTTCCTTTCATTTGATTTAGCTCCTTGAAAATTTAATATTTTTTCCTTTATTTCGTCAATGATTTACTTTTACGAAAAAATAAATTAAGTTCAACAAACAAAATTGAGATAAAAGGGAAGAAAATAATGAAAGGAATGATCTTAGCCGGGGGCAAAGGCACGCGCCTTTATCCTAACTTAGGAACGCTGTAAGCAAGCAGCTTTTGCCGGGTATATGACAAACCGCTTATCTATTGTCCCTTGTCGGTTCTGCCGCTTGCCAACATCCGTGAAATTCTTCTTATTTCAACGCCCAAAGATATTTACATCTGTAGAACATTTTATATCCGAACTTAATGCATATATTGAATGGTACAACACAAAACGCATCAAGCTTAAGCTTGAAGGAATGTTTCCTGTTGAATATCACTTAAGTGTTCCATAGCGAAAGCGACAAAGATCATTCTTAGTCGCTTTCCACAAATCTTCTTTTTTAACTTTGTTTAACTTTTTGGGGTCAATTCATTTACAGCCACCCTACAAAATACAGCAAATTAACACGTGAGCAGATAAAGCGGCTTGATTCCATAGGAATGATATGGAATGTTGCTGAGGACAGGTCCTATGCGGCTTTGGAGGACTGTAAGGCATTTTACGCCGAACATAAGCATTTGCGTGTTCCAAGCAACATGATCGGCGAGAAAAGCGGCGTTAAACTTAGCAGTTGGATATATGATTGCAAGCGGAAACTTAAACAAGGAAAATTTTCTGCGGATAAGATTGCGGAATTGAGTAAGGCGCATATTACGGCGGAGGTTTCCGGTTCGGCGAAAAGAAATGCTGTGGGAGAGTCAGTTGACGTAAATGGAGCGGTTTAAGCCGTTTGATTATAATAAGTATACTTTAGATTTTAAATAAAGTTTTGAAGTTTGAAGGGAGTGAATAAATTGGTCGAGCTTGAAACTGTTGA
>CANQMH010000101.1 GCA_947624865.1 uncultured Clostridia bacterium
AAACAGTATATTTTTTCCTTCTTAAAAGGTCTAAATTTAGGTTACAATAAGTTTTTTAGGTGTAGTAAATAAAATAACATTGCTTTACATAAAAATCGCTTACAAACAAAATATAGCGAAAACAAAAAAAGTGGTCGTTTCAAGAATGAAATAACCACTTTTATTTTTTATAAATCAAATGCTGCTGTTTGAGTATTTAGATTAGGTTTAGGCAAATTTTTTGATTCATCCGCTGCACTGTTTTTATTCTCATTTTGTTTAATTTCATCCTGCAGCGACATTTCTATAGCAGTAGGTTCTGAGTTAGTTGTTGCTTTCTCCGTTGCAGACTGATTATTTTTGATTCCCGGTATAGCTTTAAACAAAGGCGTTATAGTAATGTCAGATTGAGGTACGCTGATTACAAATCGTTGTGTTGTTTTTTCGTTATCATAAAGATAATCTCTGTATTTACCATCCACACTTCTTTCCATTCGCCATCCTATTAGTAAATGACCGTCTTTTATTAGTTTGCAATCTTCTCGCAATTTAAATAAATCAATATTTGTATGATAAGTTACATACTCGTTATTTGGTATTTCTCCTTTAATTATAACATAGGGAGGTATATCATAAACAACCTTGTAAGCGTTCAGTTCCTTGCCGTGACTGTCCCTGCGTTTGAAATACATTTTTCCGTCAGTTACTTTTCGATAAACATCGTCTTTATTACTAACTTCACGGTTTTTTGGTATATTTAAAAGATTTGTTGTAAAATCTTCTTCTTTTAAATGATTTTTAGGTTTTCTGCCTCTGTTTCCTTTTTCGATAGTTTTACTGTTATTTTGAACATTATTGATTTGCTCTTCAATTTTATTGGAAATATTCTTGTTCGGTTCTTTTGTTATATGAGTATCATAACTATTTGCTGCTGCGGAATCCTCCATTTTCTTTGCATCATTGGCAATTGGTTTTTTAGGTGTGTACTCCATAAAAAATGCTTCCTCAATTTCATTTCCGCCCGGCAGGAGTTTGTAGAATGGTTTTTTTAGCCGCAGCGGATAACAGTGAGTTACAAACAGTAAATATTCTTCCAATTTAAAATTCATAAGTTCATTGTAGTCATAAAGAGAACGCTGTTGTATTCCTTCACGAATTTGATCATTGGTTTTTATAATAGGAGATGACATTTGTGTCATTTCCGTTCTTACTGTTGTCGGGCCGCAGAACTTTTCAAACTTTTCTGCTGTTCTTGGTCCACCTGCTCCAAAAAGCAATTTATATTTACAGTTTTCAAGAATTGCATCTGCTTCATCAATTGTATATAATTGCTCAAAATTTGGTATTGATTGAACAATAAGAAAAAAGTAAATCTGAAACTTGCGGAGATTTTGCATATTGTATACCATATTGGGTACATATCCTTGATTTAAAAACTCCTCATAAACAAAGAAAAGAGAATTAGGTAAAACATGATTCTTTAAGTTTCTATTTGAGTAATCCTCAAGTAATTTTGCCGCTGATGAAAGAAACAGAGCTGATATAAATCCATAGGTTTTATTTGTAATTACATAAATGATTGTCGGCTTTTCTGAAATACCTAACTCCTCAACAAGATTAATTCCGTCAGCAGAGCAAATTCTTGAAATCCCCCTCGAAACAAACAAATCGAGTCTTTGAGCTAAGTTAGCAAGGAAGTTATCTCTTACAGGACAAACCTCAAACAACTTGTACTGTATTTTTGCTTCACTGTTATCATCAAGATTATCAAACAGAATTTCCAACTTATCAACAGTACTGTTATCCATTATCAGTTTCATAATTCCTCTTATACTATTCTCATAACCGCTCTGACCTTCGTTTACATAGAGAATTAGAGCAGGCAAGAGCGTATTCATACCACGGGTAAAAAATTCATCAGAATGGCTGTTTGGCAACTCTGTTGCTTGCTGAATTGTTTGTGTTATTGTTTTTGCAAGATCTATGTTTTGTCCTACAGAGCCTATAAAATTCCATGTATCCGAATGTTCAGGAGACATTGTGTTGAACACTCTGATGTTATATGCATCTTTTTTAAAATCATTATAGGTAAGTTTAAATACTTCTCCAGAAAGATCCGTACAAATGATATTTCTTCTCGCTCTTCTAAGCTGTCCCATTGCAGGTATAATAAAATTTGTTGTTTTGTACGAACCTGAATCGCCACATATGAAAGCTGATAAATTCGGAGCCCAATCATCAGGTGCATTTTTGGGTTTTGGTTTTTGCATAACGTAATCTCCCGTTTCGGGGAGTATTCCGTATAATAGAGTATTTGGATTATTGTTCTTAAATTCACTTTCAGAAACAATTAAAAATTCCTTTGCTATTTCATCTTCATTCATTTCTCTTGCCGATCCCAGTGTTGCGTCTTGTTTTTGCTTTTTGTATTCAGCTCCTCCTCTGTTTTCAACCGTATATGTACCCAAGGCAATATGATTGCGAATATACCAAAACAGTACCGCTGCGGATAATATAAGTACCACTAATAATGCCCATATTGAGTATTTTATATCAAACAGCGATATAAGGGCAGTGATAGGATTAAAAGAAGGTCCCACAATATTATTAATACCATTAGTTAAAGATGCAAACATCCTTATAAATGTTGTAATAACACCTATAATGTATAAGCACAAAACACCTGAAATCACCATAAGTACTATTGTGGATTTTTTCTTTTTCTTAAATTTTGTTTTTATCTTATCAGTAAATGTCTTCAGCTGTTCTCTAAAAGGAGGGAGTTCCTCTTTCTTATTATCGTTTGCCGCTGCACCAACACTGTTTTCTCCGCCAAGCCCAAACAAATCTAAATTAGGGAGTTTCATTGCAGTTCACACCTCTTTTCTATTTCCTCTGTGTTTACAGCTATTATTCTAATTCTGTTATTGTCAATAAGTTTCTTTATTATGGGTACATAAAAATCATATGTTACTATTATTGCGTTGTTATTGCTTATTGAATTATATCCAATAAACATATTGAGCTTTGCTATATCAAAATTAAACATAAAAATAAGCGGCTCATTCTCTATAAATCCGTCATTTACCATTGCAGACTTTTTATTCGTTATTTTTTTCTGTTTTTTCACTGAGGATACTAATGTGTTCTCATTGTACAATGTCCACATAAGTAATTTATTATGTTCAATAATGGGTAAAATAATTAGTTCTGAATAATAACCTGAATCAGTTATGTTTCGTCCTTTATTTGTTGGCTTGAAATTTATTATGGCTTCACTTATTTTCTTAACGGCATACAAGTTATTACACATCAGTACTGCTTTTCTTATTTCACAATTTTGAAAATATCTTTTCAAAAGCTGTATATACTGAAATTCAGTTACAAAAAATTCAGGCAATTCATACACTGCTTTGTAAACAGGTATAACTTCTCGTTTTGAAATTAGAATACCATAGCTTTTACTTCCATTAATTGTTATTCCGCCATTTTTTTGTGCTTTTTTAAATTCATTTGCTGTGTAAAAAAAAAC
>CANQMH010000102.1 GCA_947624865.1 uncultured Clostridia bacterium
AGATACAGAGAACAACGTATGCGCGACCTTGAAACTCGTAATGCGTGGTATCTTAATCCGTTAGAAACCGAAGTGCGTAAAAAGTTTGATAATTATATAAACTCTAATAAATAAAAAAGGAGTTAACTATGAAAATAACAAGAATAAACGGTTTTGAAAGCGTAGAAAATGCCATAGCAAAAAATGAACCGCTTATGGCAGTTATATCCTTTGACGGATCACAAGCTTTTGTATCACATCTTGATGAAGGCGTTGAACATCACATTTTGCTTGAAAAAGCCGGGGTGCCAAGCACCGATATTGATAAATTTTTCCGAATTATCTTTGACAAAGATGGTGCAGACTGGACATTTATTTGTCCCACAGATTATTGCAGTATTTCCGATAGGGTAAGACGAATATCTCAATTTTATAAAGATGGTTTTTCTGCAATCTCCGATTTTCTTTCTGATTTCGGTTATCTTGTTGAAATTAAAATTCCAGTACGTTATCGTCGTCATCTTGACACACTTGGAGAATAAAAATACCGCCCTGCGCTGGGAACACAAGGCGGCTTAATTAGGATGTAAGAGAAGTTTTTTCACTTCTCAATTAATATTGTACAATATATCTGCATTAAATGTCAATATATGACAATAAATTTTTTTAAATTTTAGTGGGGAATATATTATGGGATTTTTCTACACCTTATTTTAATGGAATAAATACATAAAAATACCGCCCGCTACTGCGAATAACGGACGGCAATAAATGTGAGAAGATTGCACTCCTCGTGATTATATTACAATATGTGATAATATTTGTCAATAATGTATACAATTATTGAAACATTTATCATAAAAATTTAGAATATTTTTTGTGCAGATGGCATAAAATATAGTAGCTGATTAAATTTTATGTTGACAAATTAAACTTTTGTCAGTATAATTTAATACAGTGATCGCGTTGCAGATACCTGCGGGCCTGCAACCCACTAAGTCCTCTGTACAAAGTGCAGGGGGCTTTTTGTTTATGTCAAACATTCAGGAAAAAAGATTTCTTACATATGAAGAACAGATTGAACTATTAAAATCAAAGAATTTAATAATAACGGATCAGCACAAAGCAATAGATATGTTAAAACGATATAGTTATTATTCTCTTATTTCAGGATATAAAGATATTTTTAAAACTGAAAAGAATGGCAATTATAGAAAAGGTACATTATTTGAATATATTGTTGCATTATATACATTTGATGATTATTTAAGAAATATTTTTTTACATGAAATAATTCGTATAGAAAAACACATAAAGTCGTTATACTCGTATTCCTTCTGCGAAATATATGGCGACAAACAAAGTGATTATTTAAATGCCACAAATTATAATTACTCTGTATATCAAAAGGAAATTAATGATTATCTTTCTATAGCTCAATATACATTAGATAAACCAGAAAAATATCCTTACGTTCAATACAATAAGAATAAATACGGTACTGTACCTCTATGGGTTATTATACAAACATTCACTTTTGGTAACCTATCAAAAATTTATATGTTTTCTAAACAAGAGTTACAAAGTAAAATTGCAAGAGAATTTGAATGCGTATATGGGCATCATTTATCTGCTATGCTAAATGTGTTGTCAAAATTTAGAAATGTTTGTGCTCATGGAGAAAGATTTTATAATTATAAAACAAAGAAATCAATTTTAAATTTACCTGTTCACCATAATATCAACAATTATAATCCAACGAGTAAAAATGATTTATTTAATGTTGCAATTTGCTTTAAGTATTTATCAAAAGAAGATGATTTTTCTTCATTTATGAACACTTTATCAGAAATGATAAAAATAATGACTGATACCCTTGGAAATTATTATTCTCGCATGGTACTTGAAAAAATGGGTTTTCCGGAAAATTGGAAAGATTTAAGTAGATTAGAAAAATAAAAAACCGCCCTACCCTGCGCTAACAGGATAGAGCGGACGGTAACACAGAGGCTACCAAAAGACCCTCTAAAGTCTTTAAATTATTATAGGATAATTATGCCTCTGTGTCAAGAAATTTGGAAATAGAGGTAAATTATGAGATGTAAAAATGCAGAAAGACCATTCCTGATGATTCAAAGTTTTGTAATCATTGCGGAGCAAAACAGGAAAATCAAAAAATGTACCGCCGTCCTGATGGTTTATACGAAAAAATAATAATTATAAACGGCAAGCGCAAGGCATTTAGAGGAAAAAACGATAAAGAAGTTATGCGCAAGATAGCAGAGTACAATATTCAGCAGGAACAAGGGCCTTTATTTGAAACAGTTGTTGAAAACTGGGAATTAGAATCATACCCTACTATTAAATATAATACGCGCAAAGGTTACGAGCCAAGAGCTAAAAGAGCAAAAGAACATTTCAAAGGAGAATATATTAAAAATATTACGCCACAGGATATTAAACTATACATAGCTTCATTCCCTAAAACATGGGCATTCAAAACTCAAAATGCCTATCTTTCAGTACTTTCACTTATTTTTGCTTATGCAGTGCGTGAAGGTATAATAAAATATAATGTTGCTGAAAATGCTAAACTGCCATCAGGACTAAAAAGAGAGCACCGCAGGCCACCCACAGATGATGAAATTAAGAAGATAAACAATTCTCTCCAAATAGACGGCGGATTGCTTGCACAATTTTTCTTATACACAGGACTTCGCAGGGGTGAAGCTACAGCTTTGACTTGGCAGGACATTAATTTTAATACGAATACAATTACTGTTAATAAATCAACTCATTGGGAGTCAAATACTCCTGTTATAGACACTCCTAAAACAACAGCAGGAATAAGGAAATGTATTTTACCTGATATTCTCGTAGAACCGCTGCAAAAATTAAAGAGAAAACGAAAAGCAAAAAAATCTGATATAGTATTTTGTGACGCTGATGGTAATATATTCACTAACAAGCGTTTTTCATCTTACTGGAAAAAGTATCAGCAAGAGGCTTCTGTTCAGGGACTTACTCCTCATATGCTTAGACATGGCTATGCCACAATATTAGAAAAAGCAGGAGTTAGCAAATTTGATGCTCAACACTTACTTGGTCACGCTAACTATTCAACAACAGCTGACGTCTACACACATTTTTCACAAGAAGCATACACAGAAGCGATGAAGAAAATCCAATTATACACAAAAAATACACAGTGATTTCAGATTTTGCGATATATACGTCATTTGTTAATAGTTCAAATCCCTTGTCCTCCGCCAAAGCCGTCTTTTTTGAACTGACCCCAAAAAGTTAGACAAAGTTTTAGATATATTTTTGTAGAAATTAAATATTAAGCGGCAGCTATGGCT
>CANQMH010000103.1 GCA_947624865.1 uncultured Clostridia bacterium
CGGCGGCGGTCAAATCCATCTCGTCCATGGTGAGTTCAACCTCGATATGCTGCTTGACATTGAGTTTGGACAATAGACATACCGTTTCAACGTGCGCAGTGTGCGGAAACATATCTACAGGCTGAATTTTTTGTACCGTATATCCGCTGTTTTTGCTAAGATAATCAATATCTCTGGTGAGTGTTTCGGGATTACACGAAACATAAACAACGGTTTTCGGCGACATTTTGATTAATGAATCAAGAAATTTAACGTCACTGCCTGCTCTTGGAGGATCCATAAATACCACGTCGGGCTTTTCTTCCTCCTGCGATATTTCATACATAAATTCTCCTGCGTCGCTCTTGAAAAAACGTATGTTTTTAATGTTATTAGCCCTTGCGTTTGTTATTGCATCCCGTACCGCGTCAGGATTGAGCTCAACACCTATAACCCTGCCTGCACCGCGTTTTGCCGCAACAATGCCGATTGTGCCTATTCCGCAGTAGGTGTCAAGGACAATTTCCCTGCCCTTTAAATTCGCAAATTCCATAGCTTTGTTGTAAAGTATCTCCGTCTGAACGGGATTTATCTGGTAAAAGCTTTTTGGAGAAATTCTGAATTTGCATCCGCAGAGTATATCCTCAATATAACCCTTTCCGTACAGCACCTTTTGCACATCTCCGAGCACGAGATTTGTATTATACGGATTTATATTTTGAACTATCGTTGTAATTTCGGGAAACTGCTTTAAAATTGCCTTTACAAAGTTGTTTTTTGACGGGAATACGGAAGTTCCCGTAACGAGAACAAGCATAATCTGATTTGTAGAAAATCCTCTTTTTATGAGAATATGTCGGAGAAATCCCTTGCCTGTATCTTCGTTGTATGTTGTCAGTTTAAAGGAAGGCAGAAGTTTTCTGACTGCAACTATGATTTTATCTGCATAAATATCCTCTGTCTGACAGCGGTCAATTCCTATGATATGGTGAGTTCCCGACTGGTAAACGCCTGAAATGATTTTGCCGTTTCTGTCAGTTCGAAATGCCGCCTGTACTTTGTTTCGGTAATGATAGGGATTTTCCATTCCGATTATCGGTTCAACTTTACAATATTTTATAAGCAGGCGTTCAACCTTATTTTGCTTAAATCTGAGCTGTTCGGAGTAGGTTAAATTCTGAAGCTGGCATCCTCCGCATTTTTTATAAACAGGACAGCTGCCGTTTTTAATATGCTCTTTGCTGTTACTCATTCCGTAAATCCTTTTATTAGTGATAAATATGTCTATATTTTATCATCATCAGACAAACTTTTCAATATATAAAAACAATACGGCTGACGAAATATACGTCAGCCGTAAAATATTTTGTATTAGATTGTTGGCAATAATTCGAGTAAATTATAAATTGGTGTAGCCCATAAGGCTTTCGTCAACCTCTCTTGCAACATCTCTGCCTTCGCGTATAGCCCAAACAACAAGAGACTGTCCTCTGTGCATATCGCCTGCAACAAATATATTATCAACATTTGTTTTAAATGAACCCTCAGCAGTAGCAACATTTGTACGCGCATTTACATCAACGCCGAAAGACTTGGTAACATAGCTTTCAGAACCGAGAAATCCAGCGGCGATAAGAACAAGTTCAACATCAACGCTGTATTCCGAGCCTGAAATTTCTTTCATCATCAGTCTGCCCGTTTTCTTGTCCTTTTCGGGCTGAAGCTTTACAAGAACGGCGCTTTTCAGGTTTCCGTTTTTATCTTTTACAAACTCCTTAACGGTAGTCTGATAAACTCTTGGGTCTTTGCCGAATACATCAATTGCTTCCTCCTGACCGTAGTCCGTTTTGCAGACTCTGGGCCACTGAGGCCACGGATTGTCCTCTGTCCTTTCGTCGGGAAGTTTTGGCATCATTTCAAGCTGTAAAACAGATTTTGCACCGTGTCTTATGCTTGTGCCTACACAGTCGTTTCCTGTATCGCCGCCGCCGATTACCATAACATTTTTGCCTTTGGCTGAAATGTATGTTCCGTCTTTCAAATCATTGTCAAGAAGCGATTTTGTTGTTGATTTGAGGAAATCCACTGCAAAGTAAATTCCGTTTGCATCTCTTCCGGGAACATTAATATCTCTGGGATTTGAAGCACCGCAGGCGAGAATTACTCTGTCAAAATCCTTTAATATCTGCTCTGCTTTTACATCTTTACCTACGTTTACGCTTGTTTTAAATTCAACGCCCTCTTGCTTCATAATGTCGATTTTGCGGTCGATAACGTTTTTTTCAAGCTTCATATTCGGAATACCGTACATAAGCAGTCCGCCCACACGGTCGCTGCGCTCAAATACTGTTACAGAGTGACCCCTTCGGTTGAGCTGGTCTGCTGCCGCAAGTCCTGAAGGGCCTGATCCGATTACTGCAATTTTTTTGCCGGTTCTCACCTTTGGAATTTTCGGAGCGGCAAAGCCTTCAATATAGGCATTTTCAATAATGCCGTATTCGTTTGCTTTTACAGTTACTGCATCGTCGTTTGCTCCGCAGGTGCATGCTTTTTCGCAAAGCGCAGGGCATACACGCGAGGTGAACTCGGGGAAGTTATTTGTAATTTTAAGTCTGTTATATGCCTGTTCCCACGCACCTTTATAGATAAGGTCATTCCATTCGGGAATAAGGTTGTTGAGCGGACATCCAGAATACGCTGAGCCTACCAGCATACCTGACTGGCAGAAAGGAACGCCGCATTCCATACATCTTGCGCCCTGTTTTGCCTGATCTTCCTTTGAAAGCGGAGTGTGAAACTCATTATAATTTTTAATGCGCTGTTTTACGGAGAATGCGGGAGCGTCCTCACGTTTATAATCCATAAATCCTGTTGGCTTTCCCATTGCTGTTCTCCTCCTTATTTGCTGTGAATAATCTGATAAAATGCTTCGATTTTAGCCTGCTCGCTGCTCAGACCTTTTTCTTCCATAGAAGCGATTGCAGACATCATCTTTTTGTAGTCGTGCGGAATAATTTTCTTAAATTTCGGCAGATACTCTTCAAAGTTTTCGAGAATGTCTTTACCTTTTACGGAGTTTGTAGCCTTAACGTGCTCTTCAATAAGCCCCCTGAGTTCAATAATATCATATTTTTCGGTAACTTCTGAGAAGAGCACCATTTCTTTGTTGAGCTTTGTGTAAAGGTTTCTGTCCTCGTCAAGAACATATGCAACGCCGCCTGACATACCTGCGGCAAAGTTTTTGCCTGTTTTGCCGATAACTACTACGCGTCCGCCTGTCATATATTCACAACCGTGGTCGCCTACACCCTCAACAACGGCGGTAGCACCAGAATTTCTTA
>CANQMH010000104.1 GCA_947624865.1 uncultured Clostridia bacterium
CTTTAATCAGGTTGTGTCTAAAATCAATGAAGATAATGCAAAACAGCTTGAAACAGATACATTCGAAATAAGCTGGCACAGCGGTCACAGACCCTCCCATTGGTGGGGAGGTCAATGGTTTACAAGCGAGCAATTAATTGATATTTGTGGTCTTGGTACTCCTGAAGGGCTATGCGGATGTAATTGTTATCATTCATACACACCTGTTATACCGGGCATTTCAATTCCTACATACACAAAAGAACAGCTTGAAGAAATGGAAGCAAAAGAACAGGAAAAGAAAAAATACGGTAATAAGGAATATACGAAATATGAAGCCTTGCAAAGACAAAGACGGCTTGAATCTGCTATGAGAGTTCAAAGGCAGAGAATAAAGCTGTTGCAGGAGGGCGGAGCAGATGAAAAAGATATTTTAACAGCTCGTGGCAAATATATGGCAACTTCATCCGAATATGTAAGGTTTTCAGAAGAAATGGGATTACCTCAGCAGAGAGAGCGTGTGACTATTGATGACCTTAATAATATTGGCGATGTAAAAAAATAATAAATCAGAGGCTTAACCGATCTCATTAAGTTGGGGGTGGTATTTTTATACTATTTTTAGGAGAAATTATGGAAGAAAAAACAGTAATAATTTTAGGAGTTAAATATAAGATAACTGACAATGTGCCATTTGAAGATATGCCCGACAATTGTGATGGTTGTATGGACTGCACAGCGAAAACAATTAAACTTGCAAAAATTGAGCAGAATAAAAATTCTGTAAGAGATTTGGATTGTTATAAGAGAAAGGTTCTTAGGCATGAAATTATCCATGCTTTTCTTTATGAAAGTGGCATTTGGAGCAATAGCGGCAATGTAACAAATTGGGGGCTGTCAGAAGAAATAACGGATTGGATTGCAATCCAATTTCCCAAAATGCTTAAAGTTTTTAAAGAAGCAGAGTGTGTTGATTAAGGGGTAATTTTATGACCGAATTAATGACAGAAAATTTTGATAAATGGATTAAGCGCAAGAGAATGGCTCTTGTGCTTTTTTATACCCTAAATTGACCGTTCCTAAGTCGTAAAACTAAGGATAGAATGAGGTGCAACCTCGTAAAAAAGCGTATCGAAGAAAGGAGCATTTATATGCAAAGAAAATTTTTAGAGGACTTAGGACTTGAAAAGGAAGTAATTGATAAAATCCTTGACGAGAATGGAGCAGACCTCGAAAAAACAAAGACGAAACTTGAAACCGAGCGTGATAATTACAAATCACAGCTTGAAACCGCTCAGAATGCGCTAAAAGAATTTGAAGGCGTTGACGTTAAGGACCTGCAGGAGAAAATCAAAACTCTTAACGAAACCCTCCAGACAAAGGACACAGAATATCAGCAGAAAATTGCAGATATGGAGTTTAATTCGGTTCTTGACGGTGCAATTGCAAAGAGCGGCGCAAGAAATGCAAAGGCTGTAAAGGCTCTGCTTGACCTCGAAGCCTTGAAAACAAGTAAAAATCAGGCAGAAGATATTACAAAGGCTCTTGAAACGGTGAAATCTGAAAATGATTTTATGTTTACATCAGATGAGCCGTTTAAAAATCCTGTAAAAAATACAGGGAGCGGTAATAACTTTGGCAGCAATGATGACGCAATGCGTGCCGTTATGGGATTACCGCCTGAAAATAAAAATTAATGAAAGAAGGAATAATTTATGCCAAACACATTAGTGTTACCCCAAAATTATACCGCGTTGCTTGATGAAGTGTACAAGCGTGCGTCAGTAACATCCGACCTTACAGGCGATTCCGCTATGGTAAGAGCAGGTGTGAACGTCAATGAAATTTGTTATCCGCAAATGTCAATAACCGGTCTCGGTGATTATGACCGTAACAGCGGTTACACAAGCGGGTCTGTAAATCTTGACTGGAAAACTGTTAAGTATAACTATGACAGAGGTACAAAAATTTCCGTTGACACTATGGATAATCAGGAGAGTTTTAATCTTGCTTTCGGAAAAGCAGGCTCAGAACTTATAAGAACAAAGGTAGCTCCCGAGGCAGACGCGTTTACATTTGCAACGCTGGCAGGTGTCGAGGGAATTTCAAAGGCTGAAGAAGCTACATTTGCAAGTGCCGCTGAGTTTCTTACTGCTCTTATTGAAGCAAAGAATAAAATGGATGAGGATGAAGTCCCGGAAGAGGAACGTTACCTATATGCAACTCCCACACTCCTCAATGGCGTTATGGCTCTTGACACAACAAAATCAAGAGAAATTCTCAGTTGCTTTGCAGTGAAAAAGTCAGTACCTCAGTCACGTTTTTATACTGCTATTGATATGCTCGACGGTAAATCGCCATCAGAAGAAGCAGGACATTATAAGAAAGCTGAAGCAGGCAAAGATATTAATTTTATGATTATTCATAAGCCTGCACTTATTAAGTACGACAAGCACATTGCAAATGACCTTATTGCTCCTGCAAACAACCCGGACAGCGATTCATATATCCTGAAATACCGCAAATACGGTCTTGTAGATGTATATAAAAATAAGGTCGCAGGTATTTATCTTAGTCACAAAGCGTAAGGAGTGATTTTATGAAAACAATAGGACTTGAAATTAAACCAAAAAAGCAAAAACAAAACGAAAAGCCTAAAGAAACGGAAAAACCAACAGAAAAAAATTCAGAAGAGTAATAGGAGGCGGTTAGATGACCGTTTATATTGATTGCGCGTTCTATACAAAAGAATATCTTAGCGGCAAAAAAGCGGTCATCGATACCGCTTCTTTTGGTTTTTACGCAAGAAAAGCTACTCAGATAATCAAAACCTATACATTTGAAAACGTGGATGAAGACAATATTCCCGAATGTGTAAAGATGTGCTGCTGTGAAGTTGCAGAGTTGTTATTTAAGGCTGATAACAGCTCCGCAGGCAACGGCATATCCTCGGAAAAGGTTGGTGACCAGTCTATAAGCTACGAAAGTGCAGACAGCCAAAGACATGCTTTGTCAAGTAATATTAAGTCTGTTATCTATTCGTGGCTTGCAGATACAGGATTATTATACAGGGGTGTTGCAAAGTGTTGACAAACTCAGATTGCACAATTTATCGGCACAACGGCAAAGGTTTTGACCGATATTATATATCTGCTTGTCATTGGCAGGAAAACAAGGCGGCGAATGT
>CANQMH010000105.1 GCA_947624865.1 uncultured Clostridia bacterium
CTCTTTGAGGGTGCAGAACACAACCATCAGGCTCAGAAGCCTCAGACGGTTGAAGCTTAAGAAGGGGGCGGAATATTATGTACGATAAGACACCTTATTTTTACGGTACAGGCAGAAGAAAAAGCTCTGTTGCAAGAGTAAGACTTTATCAGGGCACAGGCAAAATCACAATCAACGACCGTGATATAGACGATTATTTTGGTCTTGAAACACTCAAGCTCATCGTTAGACAGCCTCTCGCATTAACAGAGACTGACGAGAAGTTCGACGTTGTATGCAGAGTTTCAGGCGGCGGCGTTACAGGACAGGCTGGTGCTATTCGTCACGGCATATCAAGAGCACTTCTTCAGTATGACACGGAAAATCTCCGCGGCAAGCTCAAGAAGGCAGGCTTCCTTACTCGTGACCCGAGAATGAAAGAGCGTAAGAAATACGGCCTCAAAGCAGCGAGACGTGCGCCTCAGTTCAGTAAGAGATAATTATTTTATCATTCAACTCCAAAACTCTTTTGAGTTTTGGAGTTTTTTACGGTATATACAATATGGCATCATAAGAAAAAGATAAAAATCAAGCGGAATTATATTATATAAGAATATTTAAAAGTGTTTTGTTTAAAAATGTATTTATCTAAACTCATATATAATGTGAAAATTTTAATAAAAATTTGAAAAATATATGCTTAAAAAAGAGTAATTAAAATGTTTCGACACAAAAGATAAAAAATCTTTTCTTTAATTCCTTTATGTAAATTTGAATTACGGCAAATCCTGTACAATAATATGAATGAAACAATATGGCGGTGGTATCCTTGAAAAAAGCTTTGTTGGTTTCAAATTCGGAGCAAAGCGCAGTTTCATTGTCGGAACTGCTCAGAAATGAGAATTATACTCAAATTTCCGTTTCAAACACTGCTAAATCGGCGAGAAAGCTTGTTGAAAGAGATGAGTTTGACTTAATTTGCATTAATGCGCCTTTACAAGAGGAAACAGGCATTGAGCTTTCCGAGCATTTTGCAAAGACCACAAGGTCGTGCGTTGTAATAATTGTTCCGCAGAAAAACGCGGACGAGGTAAACGATTTGCTTACCGAACACGGCGTACTGGTTATTGCAAAACCGATTCACAAGCATCTTTTCCATCATTATCTCCAATTTACGGAATGTTTTAAAATGCGTATGTTCCGCGTTACGGAGGAAAATGAAAAGCTCAGACATATGGTTGAAGATATGAAAGTTATAAACAGAGCAAAGCTTCTGCTTATTTCCTGTCTTAATATGTCTGAGACGCAGGCTCACCGCTATCTTGAAAAACAGGCAATGGATTTACGAATGAGCAAGCTTCAAATTGCCAAACAGGTTATTAAAACATACGAGAATTGATAAAAACTTCTGAAAGGAATGTGTTTTTTATGAGCCGTACGGCGTACTTAATTCTTGAAAACGGCACGGTCTTTGAAGGCAAGGCATTTGGTGCCGAAAAAGAAACTACGGGAGAACTTGTTTTTACCACTGCAATGACAGGTTATCTTGAAACACTCACCGACCCCAGCTATTTTGGTCAGGTGGTTATTCAGACATTCCCTTTAATCGGCAATTACGGTGTTATTCCTGCCGATTTTGAAAGCGTTTCTCCGTCGCTGAAAGGTTATATTGTTAGAGAGTGGTGTCAAGTACCTTCCAATTTCCGTTGTGAGGGTGATCTTGACACCTTTTTAAAAGAGTCCGGAATACCCGGTATTTACGGAATTGACACCCGTGCTCTTACCAGAATTGTGCGTGAGTACGGTGTGCTTAACTGCAAGATTTCGTACTCTCCCGAAGTTACTGAGAGTGACATTGAGGAAATTAAAAAATACGTAATTACCGACGCTGTTGAAAGCACAACAATAAAAGAAAATCAGCAGTTCAAGGCAGAAAACGGCGAGCTGAATGTTGTTTTAATGGATTTTGGAGCAAAGCACAATATAGGCCGTGAGCTTGTAAAGCGCGGCTGCAATCTGACGATTGTTCCTGCCGATACAACTGCTGAAGAAATTATGGCGTTAAATCCCGATGGCGTAATGCTTTCAAACGGTCCCGGAGATCCGTCTGACAATACTCAGATTATCGCAGAACTCAAAAAGCTGTGTGAGCATAAAATTCCGACCTTCGGAATCTGTCTGGGACATCAGCTTCTTGCACTTTCGCAGGGAGCAAAGACAGAAAAACTTAAATACGGACATCGCGGGGCAAATCAGCCTGCAAAGGAAGTTGAAACAGGCAAGGTTTATATCACTTCGCAAAATCACGGATATGCCGTAGTAAGCGACAGTATGCCCGCAAACGGCAGGGTAAGCTTTGTAAACGGTAACGATAACACCTGCGAAGGCGTTAATTATACTGATATGCCTGCATTCTCGGTACAGTTCCATCCCGAAGCATGCGGCGGACCGCAGGATACGGCATTTTTATTCGACCGCTTTATTAAACTGATGAAAGATAATAAGAAGTAAGCATAACAGAAAAAATTTTGAATTTTGAATAAGGAATGATTATATGCCACTCAAAAAGAATATAAAAAGAGTTATGGTAATCGGTTCGGGTCCGATTGTAATAGGTCAGGCAGCAGAATTTGACTATGCGGGAACACAGGCTTGCCGTGCATTAAAGGAAGAGGGCCTTGAGGTAATTCTCGTAAATTCAAACCCTGCTACAATTATGACGGACAATGCAATGGCTGACAAAATATACATAGAGCCTCTTACGCTTGAAACCGTAAAGAGAATAATCAAAAAAGAGCGCCCCGACAGCCTTCTTTCAACACTGGGCGGTCAGACAGGTCTTACTCTTTCTATGCAGCTTGCAAAAGAGGGATTTCTTGATAAATACGGTGTTCAGCTTCTGGGCGCAAATCCCGAAACAATTGACAAGGCTGAGGACAGACAGCTTTTTAAGAATACAATGCTTGAAATTAATCAGCCGGTAATTCCGTCGCTCGTTGTAAACGATGTTGACTCTGCTGTTGATTTTGCAAATGAAATAGGCTATCCGGTAATTATACGTCCTGCATTTACTCTCGGCGGAACAGGCGGAGGAATTGTAAACAACGAGGACGAGCTCAGGGAAATCACATCAAACGGTCTTGAGCTTT
>CANQMH010000106.1 GCA_947624865.1 uncultured Clostridia bacterium
GTGCATACAACAGCCGCCTCAATTCCGAGAATTACACTCGGTACATTAATTATCAGAGTAATGTCTCCAATATAGTACATTATCTTGTAGGCGTTGTAGATTATAAAGGGCAGAGTTATAACTCCAAGTACTACTCCAACCGCACTGCCTGTAAGAGCGGCAATGCCCGAATAAATTACAAATTTAAACACTATATTGAAATTGCCGTATCCGAGTGCTTTAAACGTGCCGATTTCGGTGCGTTTTTCTTCAATAAGCCTTGTCATTGTGGTAACGCAGACAAGCACCGCAACAAGCAGAAAAAACACCGGGAACACAGTTGCCACCGCGTCAATTTTATCGGCATTCAGTGAAAATGTTGAATAACCCGGATTATCATCACGGGTAAAGACATACCATTTGGGTTCTGACAGCTTATTAAATTTGCTTTGTGCATCATCAATTTTCTTTTGCGCTTTAGAAAACTTTTCATCAGCCTCTGACTTTTTGTCATCATATTCCTTTTGGGCGTTATCGAGCTTTTTCTGTCCCTCCTGTTTCTGCTTTTCAAGCTCTGACACACCCTCGTCATATTGGTTCTGCGCCGAATCAAGCTCTGACTGAGCCTGTACAAGCTGATTGTATCCCTCTGTCTTTTTTGTTTCGAGCTCGGTTTTTACGGCTTCAAGCTCCGCGCTTCCCTGCTCTATCTGTTTTAATGCTAAATCAAGCTGTTCCTGGCCCTCAGCTTTTTTTGCATTAAATTCCGACTGTGAACTGTCAAGCTGTGATTTGCTCTGCTCAAAAGCCAAAACAGACTGATTATACTGAGCCGTCAGACTGTCAAGCATCTGCTGTGCCTGCATAAGCTGTTGATTAAGCACTGCTAATATTTCAGGGCTGGTTTCCTCCGCTATTGCATTGTTCAGTCTGTCAACTGCGCTCTGCGCCTGCTCAATTCCCGAAACAAGCTGAGGTTCCTGCGTGTTTTTAAATTCAGCATATGACTTGTCATATTCCGCCCAACTCTCGTCAAGCTGCTGTTGTGCCGCTGAAATTTCTTCGTCAAATGCCGCTTTTGCGGTTTCATATTCTCCGCGTGCTTCTTTAAGCCCGGATTCTTTTTCATTTATGATTGCTTCTGCATTTGAAATCTGAGTATAGTAATTATCAGTTGCATTTTTCAGCTCGTCTTTTCCGCTTGCAATCTGGTTTTTTGCTTCGTTAAGCTTAGATTGAGCTTCATTAGTTTTTTCTTTAAGCTCTTCTCTGCCGTCTTTGATTTCTTTTTCAGCCTTTGCAAATTCATCATCAGCCTTTTGCTTTTCTTTTCTGTAATCATCTTTTGCGTTTTGAAGCTCCTGCTCTGCCTTATCAATAACGTCCTTTTTAAAAACCTCACATCTGACGCCTGCGGTTTTTTCAAGAATTTCAGACACCTTTTCTGAATTTGATGTATATTCATCTGAAAAAGCAAGACAGCTTTTTGAAAAATCGGCTTTTACAAAAAGCTCTGTATAACGCTCAAAAACAAAATTTTCGTGCGGAATGTACATATACTCCGATATTTTGCCGTTTCCCACGTTAGTTGAGCCTCTCTGATACGATATATAGAGCGGAGAATCTGCTATACCAACAACGGTGTATTTAAGGCTGTTTATTTCTGCAGTAACGTCGGTATCTCCTGCCGTATCGGCAAAAACAACTTTATCTCCGATTTTATATTTAACTCCTGTAATAGCACTGTTTTCAACAACAATTTCATTCTTTTTTTCAGGAAGCCTGCCTTCTTTAAGCACCAAAGCATTAATAATATTGTTGTCTCCGTATGACTTTGGCAATGCAATAAGGCGCACAACATCTGCTCCGCTGTCTGAATTTGACAGAACATCGCAGTAATATGACGGCATAACATCACTTACTCCGTTAGTTTTGCTTACAGCCTTAATATCGTCTTCGTCAAATCCGACGGTTGAAACAAGTCGGTAATCCATAAGATTTTGTTCTCTAAAGTATGTTTCCGCTAAATTATACATCGACGGGGCAGTTGCTTTTATTCCCGCAAAAAATCCCACTCCGAGCGCAATAATAGCCATAATTGAGATAAACCGAGCTTTGGAGTTTTTTATTTCACGTATTGTATTTTTTACAAGTGCTTTTGTCATATGGACACCCCCTCACTTCGGGTTTTAGTAATATTGTATTATAGTTCTGCCATACAATCGGCATAACAGCTCGTTTTCTCCTCTACCATTCTATTTCTTCAACATTTTTCGGATTTTGATTGTAAACATCTCTGATTATTTTTCCGCTTTTCATCTCAATGATATGGTCTGCCATAGGCGTTATTGCGCTGTTGTGTGTAATGAGCACCACAGTCATTTTTTCTTTTCGGCAGGTATCCTGTAAAAGCTTCAAAATTTGACGTCCCGTGTTGTAATCAAGCGCTCCCGTAGGTTCGTCGCAAAGTAAAAGTCCGGGACGTTTTGCAAGCGCTCTGGCTATTGACACACGCTGTTGTTCGCCGCCTGAAAGCTGAGCGGGAAAATTATCTTTTCTGTCAAGCAAGCCAACGCTCTCAAGCGCTTTTTCGCTGTCGAGAGGGTCTTTGCAAATCTGCGCCGCAAGCTCTACATTCTCTTTTGCCGTAAGATTCTGCACCAGATTATAAAACTGAAAAACAAATCCAATGTCAAATCTGCGGTATTCTATCAGCTGTTTATCATCAAATTTGCTTATATCCTTATCTCTGACGCAAATTTCTCCCTCGGAGCAATTGTCCATTCCTCCAAGAATATTAAGCACTGTGGTTTTGCCTGCGCCCGATGCGCCAACGACTATTGCAAACTCACCCTCATTTATTTTAAATGAAATTCCGTCAACGGCGTTAATGGTAACTTCGCCCATCTTATAACGCTTATACACATTTTTAAACTCAACAAGGCTCATATTTCTCCTCTTTTCGACAAAAATACAATAAAAGATATACAAAATAATTATATCAGCATTTTAACATATAATCAATTTACAAATTTGCAATTTGTACACAAAATAATAAACCTCCCGAAATGAACTGACCCCAAAAAGTTAGACAAAGTTTTAGATATATTTTTGTAGAAATTAAATATTAAGCGGCAGCTATGGCT
>CANQMH010000107.1 GCA_947624865.1 uncultured Clostridia bacterium
CATCTGGGAAAATAATATTATTATCCTTATTGCTTTGTATCAATTGAGCCGTGTTTTTACCTGATGAGCCTACATTCATTTTGTCTTCAGTGTAAATATAAAATCTTGATGCTTCGTCTCTTAATGGAGATATATGCTTGATACTTGATGTGACATATGAAGCATATCTCATAATAGTATAAATATTAGGAAATATCTCTTCATAGCGGTATTTATTATTATTGGGGGCAAATATATTGACAAGTTTCATACCATCAAAATAACAAGCGCAATTACTCAAACTTATCGTTCCATCCAATAATAATTCGCCATTAGTGGTAATAAAGTGGTCTAATTCAATAATATAATCACGATTTTTTAAGTCCTTGGATTTAATTAGTCTAATTTCTATATTGGGACGCCCGTCAATAGCGATGGATATACCATATTTGTTTATAACATTAGAAACAGAACTGATTGAACCCTTTGCTTTTATTTCAATAGAAATAGACATTTGTATTGATTTATGTGTATTTAACACCTTAGATAATTCTTTGTATGCAAGGATTTCACTTCTATTAACTTTCTTGTTGGGGCTATACGCCGGGGGAGGATCAAATAGAGAAGTTATACCCAACTCAAATGTGTCTCCCTCTTGATTGTGTATAACATCTTCCATTGCACCATTATTTGTGTATTCGCCATTCAGAGTTATTGAATTCAAGGTTGAGTTATTTTCATAACTCTGTTTTAACATTAATAAACTTTTTAGAATAGAGGATTTGCCACTACTATTAGTACCACACAACACAGTTAAAGGTGCAATAGGAATAGATGTCTCATCTTTGAAACATTTATAATTTTTTAGTTTTACTTCCGTTAGCATACTCATTGTCTCCAATCTCTCCTTCATTGATTAATTAATCAATAGGAGTTCAGTATATTAAATATTATACTACCAAAACTCCTATTTTTCAACATAAATTAAAATTCTCGGCAATAGTAGAATATAACAAAAATTATACTCCACTTTTATGCAAATATGACAAATTCACTCTTTAGGCTTGTACAATAGTATATTTACAACAATACAACTACACCATTAGTATTACCATGTCATATATATTATACTATACGAACATATGTTTGTCAATATAAAGATGAAATTTTGTGGAATATAAACAAAAGTTTGAGTGTAAAATATATAAAGCAACCAAATCTATCTAAGGCGAGTTACATATGTCACGTTGCGTATCTTACCGTCATGACAGGGAGTTTCCTTGACTTTGTGAATATTTTGTAAATTATCACCCAATCACCTTGAATATAAAAATTTTCTTTGTTATAATATAGAAAATTAATACCAAAGGAGGAAATTGTAATGGAAATTGGTAACACTGCAATGAGCATATTAGAAGAAATAGTTAACGAAAAAGCAACTAATCCAACAGCAAATTCTCTAAGCAGCGTTTATAATCTTGATGTATGCGCTAAAAAATATGTTATAACATATGAACAAGCAAAACTTTGTATGGCATATTTAGTAGATAAGGGGTATATCAGAGATTCCGCAGGCGGATTAAATGATGAAGATAGATGTTATCGCTTAAACATAACATCCGAAGGCATCGATGCGATTGAAAGCAAAAACCAAAATTAATTGCATTTCATATTGCCAACCATTTCAAAGCATTGAGCTAACGTATAACGGGCTTGCTGAAAAGTAAGTCCGTTATCTATTAAAATGGCGAAAATTTCCTTATAAATTTCTTCTGCATTTTCAACCGGTATTATATTTACCATCTTCAAATTCGGTATGCAATACTGATTCCCTCTAAATGTAAACGACTTAGAACACTCGCTGTTCTCATCATATTCAAACATATATAAAAAACTTCCTTTCTATGAAACTAATCTCGCCCTATTTTTTGGCAACCGAGAGCTTCGCTAAGATTTTGCAGGAATTCGCGCCCCTGATTGACTGACAAATTGTAATCTGTAAAATCCTTAAGTATATGCGGAACAATTGCCTGAATAGTTTCATCAGTCACGTTTTGCACAATACCCATATCAAAACAACTATGATTATACTTAATACGATGTACAGGTCTCATAAAATCACATCCTTTCTATACAATAAAGGAGAGCACCCAAGCTCTCCTTTTAAAATTTATGCTATATCCTTGCATTCCCGAATAAGCCTATTTATAATATACACCTGTCCTTTCGGCGTAACCTTCGTCGTATGCGTCAGAGACGGATAGCCGCGTTTGTAGACAACATTAAAGCAAATGCCACAGGAAATACCTGACTTCACTCAATCACATACTTGATATTTACGTAGAACGACAAATTGCATTGTTCGCAATTCCTTTAATGTTGACAATGAACTATCAACACAAAGAGGAGGAATTAAGTTTACATCTGGGATGCAATCGTCTCGCTCTAAATACAAATATTTTGCGTGAGGGTCGAGAATGGGTATTCCATTACCTAATCTATAGTAATGAAAATCAAATCGTCTTGACAATTTCATATCTGAAAATATGTATTTGTCCGTGAATTCATTGAAAGGAATTTGCTTTGTTAATGGATAACGCTCAAACCTATAAGAAAACAGAGTCACTTCATTATTGTCTTTGGTAAGCTCTGCGCCTAATTTATCTTTTAATCTATTATAATCTTCGAGAAATGTTTTATATAGCGGATTTTTGCTGAATTCGTCAATAATATCCTGCTCGCTTGTTCCGACACAAATACACTCGTTGGTAATAGTGGTATTATCTAAATCAAATGCACACGAGCGAGTCAAGCGAGCTATAATTGCGCGAGGCAAAGCTCGAAAATCATCCAAGGCATCGCTAAGAGAGTATAATTTATTCAAAATATAAAAATCTGAAAATGCCAGATATTTAAGATCCGTTTGCGAACTTTTGACCATTTCCATAAGGAGCGAACAATTATAATCTCTATCTCGAGGGATAATATTCTCCGACTCTATACGAAAAATCATGGCTTCCAGTATTGAAACATACTTATTAAGAATCATTTGACTATATGCCATAAATTTTCCTAACAGAAATTGTTCTAAT
>CANQMH010000108.1 GCA_947624865.1 uncultured Clostridia bacterium
GCCTGCTTTAATATGGCCTGTACCGTGCGGAGCGGCTCTGTCAAAGTCCGAAACCTTTAGAGTTATCGGCTTTGCGCCTCCTTTAAAATAAGGACCAACCGGTGTAGTGAAAATTCTGAACTGATATTCGCTTGAAGGCTTAACGCCGATAACGGGGCCCGAACCGAACATATACGGACGAACATAAAGCGTAGCACCTGTTCCGTAGGGCGGAACGAAATCGGAATTTGCTTTAACAACCTTGCAAACAGACTCAACGAATTTTTCCTTAGGGAATACAGGCATCTCAAGACGCTTGCAGCTGTCTTCCATTCTCTGAGCGTTGAGGTCGGGTCTGAACACAACAATTCTGCCGTCGCAGGTTGTGTAGGCTTTCAAACCCTCAAAGCAAGTCTGGGCATACTGCAAAACACCTGCACATTCACTGATAACAACGGTTGCGTCTGTAGTCATATTACCGTTGTCCCATTTTCCGTCTTTGTAATTTGATACAAATCTTTCGCCTGTGGGCAGATAGTCAAAACCGAGATTTGACCAATCAATGTTTTGCTTTTGCATTTATATTACTTCCTTTCATAATTTAGACAAAACAACTAAAAGTTGTAAGTATATTTTAGCACTTTAATGCGTGTTTTGTCAATGTCAAGGTAAAATATTTCCTGCTGAAAGATAAATTTTATACCATTCCTCACGCGTCAGCTGAATTTCCGAACCTTTAATTATGTCATCAAGCCGGTTTAAATTCATAGTTCCGGCAATAAGCTGAATATTTGCGGGGTGGCGCAAAATCCAAGCGGCGGCAATGGAAGTATTGCTTACACCGTATTTTTCTGCAATCATATTAATTACGGAATTAAGTTGATAAAATTTATCGTTATCAAGGAATACTCCCTCAAAAAAGCCGTATTGAAACGGTGACCATGCCTGAATCGTGATGTCGTTAAGCCTGCAATAGTCAAGAATGCTTCCGTCTCGGTCAAGAGAACCCTCGGTAAACATATTAACCTCAAGTCCGTGTCTAATCATCTGTGAGTTTGTTATACTAAGCTGGAGCTGATTTGCCTGAATATCGCATTTTAAGTATTTTCTAAGAAGTTCAATCTGCATTGGTTTCATATTAGATACGCCAAAGTATTTTACTTTTCCTTTTACTCTCAGTTCGTCAAAAGCTTTTGCAACTTCATCAGGCTCGACTAATGCGTCAGGACGGTGGAGAAGAAGCATATCAATATAGTCAGTATCAAGCCTTTGTAAAATTCCGTCAACGCTTTCCATAATGTGTTTATATGAAAAATCATACATTACACCTGGAACAATTCCGCATTTAGACTGAATAAAAATATTTTCACGCTTTGTTTTTAAAATTTTAAGCGCTTTTCCAAAAAGTATTTCGCATTCTCCGTTTCCGTAAATATCGGCGTGATCAAAATAATTAAGTCCTTTTTCAAGTGCGCCGTTAATATAATTTACTGCCAGTTTTTCGTCCAGAGAGTTTAATCTCATACAACCTATTGAAATTGCAGGTACAGATAAATTTGTTTTGCCAAGCTTAATATTTTTCATTTTACACCTCTTATTGCATATAATATTTATAATTATATCAGAATTATGATTATCTTTCAATAAAAATAGTTCTGAATTAGAATTAAAATATCCTTTAATGATTATATAATGTTTAATTATAAAAAACGTCAGAGGTATATATATTATGGCAGAAGTTATTAAAATTGTTCTCACGGGCGGACCGTGCGCAGGAAAAACTACTGCTCTCGGTTTAGTTTCCGACAGACTGAGAGAACAGGGGATTGAAGTAATAAAAGTTGAAGAAAGGTCAACAAAGCTTATGCTCAGCGGAAAAACACCGCAGAATATGGGAAATTACGAATTTCATAAACTGTTGTTTGAGCTTGAATATGAAGAAGAGAAAGAAAAAACAGCTTATGCTGAAAATTTACCCTGCAACAAGGTCGTAATACTTTTTGACCGAGGACTGCTTGATAGCCGTGCGTTTGTAACGCAGGAGGAGTTTGACAGATATTCTGCCTTAAGCAACACCAGTGAGGATGTAATACGCAATTCATATGACGCTGTATTCCACCTTGTTACCGCTGCAGACGGCGCTGAGAAATATTATAACCTTGCGAGCAACACCGTAAGGAGAGAGAGCATAGAAGAGGCACGCAGGCTTGATATAGAAACAATGGCAGTATGGACAGGCACTCCTCACCTTAGAATTATTGATAACTCAACCACTTTTGAAAAAAAACTTGAAAGGCTTATGGAAGAAGTTTTTGCATTTATTGGTATTCCTGAGCCGCTTGAGATTGAGAGAAAGTTTTTGATAGAATATCCTGATATGGAATTGCTTAATAATATAAAAACCTGCCGCAGGATTCCAATCACACAGGCATATCTTACAACTCCTAAGGAAGGAAATTTAAGAATACGAAAAAGAGGAGAGGGAAATAAAGCCGTTTATATAAAAACTGTTAAGAAAAAGATTTCCGATATAAAACGAATAGAGTCAGAAAGCTATATTTCCGAGAAAGAGTATAATGAATATTTGAATTTAACACAGTATATTACGGGAATAATTTCAAAGGACAGATATTGCATAGTGTGGGATTCAACGTATTACGAGCTTGACGTTTATCCGTTCTGGAAAGACAGAGCCACACTGGAAATTGAACTTTTATCTGAAAACCAGCCGTACAGACTTCCTGATTTTATAAAATTGATAAGAGAGGTGACTTTTGAGCAGGATTATCGCAATTTGGCGCTTGCTCAAAAATTCGGAAAATATTACAGGCAAAAATAAAAAGTTTATATGACATTAATATATGACATTAATATATGACATTAAATTTAAAAAAATTATAAAAAAGCCTTGACAAATATATCCTCGATAGATATAATATAAAGGCTGACCTATTCAGATAGAATGTAGTTCAGAGATGCGCCAATAGCTCAGCTGGATAGAGCAACTGCCTTCTAAGCAGTAGGTCAGGGGTTCGAGTCCCTTTTGGCGCGC
>CANQMH010000109.1 GCA_947624865.1 uncultured Clostridia bacterium
AGAAATGTAGCTTATTCATATGACGGACTAAACCGTCTGACAAAAACATCTCTGTCAACTATTCGTCCTATTGATACATCTTATACCTATTACAACAGCAAACGCGGAGACGGTTACACAACAACAAAGATAGAAACCGAAACCATAGACGGTGTAACGTACAAATACATCTATGATACGCTCGGAAACATAACCAACATACAAAAGAAAGACGGAACTGCTTACAAAGATTTATACTATTACGAATATGACGCATTGAATCAATTAGTATATGAAAAAGATTTTGAGAAGTCACAGATACATGAATACTTGTATGATACGGGCGGAAATATAGTAGTTGAGTATATACACGATATAGGAGCAAACGGCATACCGAGCAATACAAAGCAGATACGTTACCAATATGATGATTCAAACTGGACGGACAAGCTTACCTCTTATAACGGACAGACAATAACGTATGATAAAATAGGTAATCCGCTGACATATCGTGACGGAATGACAATGACGTGGCAGAACGGACGACAGCTTGCAACACTGAAAAAAGGCAGTGACAACATAAGCTACAGCTATGACAGTGACAGCGTTCGTATAAGCAAGATCGTCAACGGAGTAAAATATACATATGAATACCTAAACGGAATGTTATTGTATGAAACACGCGGAGAGTCAAAATTCTATTATTCCTACGACACAAGCGGAATACTGTACTCGGTAAAATACACACTCACCGATTCTTCCGAATTGCTTACCTATTACTTTACCCACAACTCACGCGGAGATATAATAGGCATTTACAACGGCGAAGGAACACTGAGGGCACAGTATGAGTATGATTCATGGGGCAATGTAACGTCAATCACAGACGGAAACGGAAATGCTATAACGAGCGCAACTCACATAGGCAACCTTAATCCGTTCCGCTACAGAGGTTATTACTACGACACCGAAACAGGACTATATTACCTGATGAGCCGTTACTATGACCCTGTTACTCACAGATTTATTAATGCGGACGGTTACTTCCAGTCCGGCGGCGGTATTCTTGATTCTAATATGTCGTCTTATTGTGCTAATAATCCTATTGCCTTTGTAGATCCAACAGGTTGTTGTTATTGGGCTGCTGGCACATGGTGTCATGATAACTGGGAATATCAAGGTGGATACAAGAGAAAGCCTGCTCCTAAAAAATATCCGGGTAAAATTACAATTCCTACACCGATTATTATTGATGGGACTAATACTAGTGCTAATATCCTTACTAATTCATTAACTAATTCAGCAAAAAAATATGTTTCCAATTTAGTAAGACCGACTAACATAGGTGTAGGATCATATAGTAAAAGTGTATCATCTCAGATAAATAAAATTGATAAATTTAGCTCCGGGGCATCAAAAGTATTTAAAGGTATTGGTAACGCCACAGCTGTTGCAAGTGTTGCGTTAGATGTAGGCACTGGTATATATGATAATATTCAAGCTGGTTCATCTTGGGATAAAGTTGCCGCTGATGCGGGTGTAGATTTAGTTATTTCAGGAGGAAGTATTTTGGCCGCCGGTGCTGCTGGTAGTGCAATAGGTGCTGCTGTCGGCACAATATGTCCTGGTGTCGGAAATATTGTAGGTGCAGGAGCTGGATTTATAATTGGAATTAGCCTTTATGTACTGACAGATGTGGTACCTTATAATGGTAAGACTGCAAGGACTTGGGCAAAAGAAGGTATAAATAGCTTATGGTAAACATGAAGAATATTATTTCATTTTTGGATTTTAATTATACTCCATTTAGTAGAAAACAGTGCATAAAAAGATTATTTGTTATTTGGATATTAAGTATTGTGTTATGTTTTATAGGAAAATTTTATATAATATTAGCATGTCTAATCACTTTTTTAAATATTGTAATCAGCATAGTTTTCTGTACTCTTATAATTAAATTTCAAAAGGCTAAAATATCACGCTTTTTATGCGATGGTCTCACTTTCTTATATATTGCAATAATATTAAATATTACTTCTTACAGAATTATAACATTGCAAATAAACGATAATTGGTTTTTAGCTGTAGTTTTATTATTTCTTTTATTTTTATGTATTTGTTTTTTTATATTAATAGTTTATTTTAATATAAAATCGGACAAATATAACGTGAAATCAACTAGTAAAAAACTAATTTCGTTTCCTCTTGTAGGAGGTGTGTGTGGCATAGCCGTGGCAAAGCTTTTTCTACAAAACATTTCACAAAATTCAGCTGTTTTAATACTTTTCATTAGTACATTGTTATTATCTTTTATTGTAAGTATAGGAAGTCTTAGTTTAGTTAAAGCATTTCTTTTAAAATATTTAGAAACCAGATGATGATTAAATTATAAGATATAGGCTGTTTTGTATTTTTACATAACAGCCTATTAATTGGCATTTAGCAATAAATTTATTGGCAAGCTATACCTACAATTCAAACAACGGAGCGCTTATAAGCTCAACCTACGGAACGGGACAAACCGTAAGCTATACCTATGATGCATTCGGCAACGTAGCTTCAAGAAAGTACAACGGAAAAACAGCATTTTCCTGGAGCTCTGACAGAAACGGAAGCGTAGTCAGAGAGAACGACCATATAAACAATTTCATGTATGACTATACCTACGACACCACGGGCAGACTTGTGCGCAAAATGGCAAAGAACACAGCCGCCGCAGATTCAACCAACAAAACGTGGTACAACATAGAATACGGCTATGACCTGAACAACAACATAACTCGTCTTGCCAACAAAACTATGTCAAGGCCGAGTGTCAGCAAATATGAATACGGCAAAGACAACCTGCTTACAAAGTTTATAATCAATGAAAACAGAAATGTAGCTTATTCATATGACGGACTAAACCGTCTGACAAAAACATCTTTGTCAACTATTCGTCCTATTGATACATCTTATACCTATTACAACAGCAAACGAGGAGACGGTTACACAACAACAAAGATTGAAACC
>CANQMH010000110.1 GCA_947624865.1 uncultured Clostridia bacterium
GAATAATAACGGTAACACCGCGACGTATAACATCAAGGTTGATAACCTTAACGTCGATACGCCGTTGGATAAGCCTACGGTAAACGACCTCGCTTATGCTATGGTAAAAGGCGTGCAGTCACAGTGGGACGTTACCAAGAATATGCGTCATTAAGAATATGGGAGGCTGTTTTGGCAGTCTCCCCTTACTATATTTTGCAAGAAAGGAGGCAGCCTATGATACATAAACCAACCAATCCGTATCCGTATAATACAGTCATAAATTTAGACGACTATGCGGACAAATCTCTGACATTTTCACAGACTGTCTATAACAGCTCAAAGATAACAGCCGCACGTTTAACATTAAACGTTTCCGGTATCCCTTATTACTTTTCCCTTTCCGACGGATACACTGTTACTGTTGAATTAAACGGCGTCATATATAATGATGATTATTATAGACATCCGCTGGAATGTTACGTTTGGGACAATGTTGCGGGAAATTACCTTTTCTTCTCAGTGCCGAAATCGTCATCCGCGCATTATGATAAAATAGTATACAATTCAAACGAAAATACGTTAACGCTATCATATTCCGGCGGCCCTTATACTCTTGTTTTCCGTACGCCCGATACTCTTAGCCGTACAATGTCCGCACCATCAAGCTACTATGATGTTTTTACCCCAACGTCACTTAACGTAAAGAGCTATAACGTTAATCAATCTCAATCGCAGCTCCTTATGTACGGGAGCGCGCCTTTAAACGATGGGACGTCTGTTTGGCTTGGTGCCGACAATCAATCACAGTATATGGCAACGACAGATTTAACACAGCCTCCCATAGAATGTGCAGTGTACGGTTCAAATAATGCGCTTATTGTTCCAAATAAGGATTATTCGTGGCAATGCAGATTATATGAGGGAACTGATAATACAAGCGACAATATAAACGCCATACCTCAAAATTGTCTGGGGTATGGGTTTGTTGAAGCGGTTGAAGGAAACATTCTTAAAATCCGTCCTCATACATCTGTTACGTCCAATTACCGTGACGGAACAAATTGGATTGAAAACAGATATTATGATACTCTCCAAAATAACAATACTATGGAAAAATATTATATATCAATAAACGGCGCAGCATATGAAATACAGAAATTCTGGAACTCCAACGTTCCGGGGGCGTTGAGCTTATCCGAAAGTCAGCTAAAAGAGCGTGTCAACGCGGAGACTGATTCGTACGGGGACGCGCTGTATGGGTATGCATGGCTGCCAAACAGTATAGCCAATATCTCTGTCGGAACACAATATGCCATTTATTGTAATTATATTGACAGCGATGAGTTTTACTTCTCAACAACAAGCAGTCCGGTACTGAAGTTATATGACAATGGGCACTCATCTTCCATACAATTAAATGAGGAAACGCCGGACACCGATATAGGCGACGCTTCCGAAATACGGGTATCGCACAGTGATTACGTTCTGCGCGGCGAATACAAACATGACTATGGCGCAATTATAAGCCGATACCGGATTTTGCTGTATAAGCTTAATAACGGCGAGGAATTGGTTGACGACACCGAGTATGTGCAGGCATCTTATTTAACTTACGCATATAATAAAATGGTAAGCGGTGACGAATATAGGATAGATATTGAGGTAACGGACACGAACGGTTATACCGTATTCAGGAGTTTAAAAATTAATGTTTCATATCAACCTGTTATTAACGGAACAGGCGGCAATTGCGTTCGGCTTGATTCGTATCTTCCGCATAATTCTCTCATTGTTGATTGGAGCGATACTTTGTCGTGGGCTTTATCTTCAACCGATTCCGCATCTTTTGCAGGCTTTGACGTATATAAAACCATAGGCGAAAAAAATACGCTGTATCAAGTAGCAAGCCGCAATATATCGGGCATTGTTGAAGATTTCCTTGTCGGAGACAGAGTTGAATATGTATATTATGTATATCCAGTATACGCCACAGAACAGGGTGAGCAAATACAACCCCCGATTATTAGTGACCCGATAACCTTGTCACAGGGATGTATGAAGCTGGTCGGGCTTAATGCGGCTGATGAAGACAACAATATTTATGCGGTCGATTATGATAATATATGGTCGTTTAGGTTAAATATATCCGACAACGGGGCAACGCTTGTGAATTCCAAAACATTTAACGATACGTTAAGCCGATACAGCAAAGAAACCGTGGGGCCGATTCAGTACTTTACCAAACAGGTCAGCGGTCTTCTCGGCAAGATCGACTGCATCTCAAATACCACGGATTATCTTGATACCTATGATAATATCATCAATTGGAGACAATTTGTTTCGGGACATCAGCTAAAGGCATTTATTGATAGGCGCGGTGTTATATATGTTTGCGACACGGAATCAAACTCGTCCGATACATATAACGATAATTTGAACGATGCGGTTTCCGTTACGTTTACAATTCACGAAATTGACAGCCTTGATTATTTGTCCGTGTTTGCCCGTGACCTTGAATATAATCCATATTCATTTACCTTACTCGCTGACGGACACGACAAGCTGCTGCAAGACAAAGCTTCACGGTACCTTACGAGCGGAAGGGCGGTCAAAACATGAATATAGTACGAAACGGATATGTATATGATACGGTAAAGCGGCTCCCGGTATGTTTTGTGAAGGAAGAAAAAATGGTTCAAGCCTTGGCTCCGGATGAAATGGGCAAGGTTGTCCGCGCATATCAAAGCGGCATTATCACTCCCTGCTTTCGTCTGTATGTGCTTCATGAGGATGAAACACCGAATGTCGATGTCAGTTCAGATTTCATGTCGGGCAGTTTATCTGTCACATATCAATCGGGGCAGCGCCGTACATTAAGTGTTACTCTTGTCAATAAGGACAA
>CANQMH010000111.1 GCA_947624865.1 uncultured Clostridia bacterium
AAAATATCTAAATCCTCTTGTGAAATTTGCTTTACTTTTACAGGTTCATCATTATTTTGACTACGCGCTGCTTCAACAATAGTAACAACGTTCGAATAATTACCACTATCAACTAAATCTTTTGAGTAAAAAATTAATTTGTTCTTTCCTTCTTGATTTAGCTTGTCGTAGTTTTTTAACAATTGTTGTTTATCGAGATTGAGGAAGTTAGATTGTATTTTTGACATATTAGATTGTTCATCTATATATTCATTATAAAATCGTTCCATTTTTACATTTAGCTCTCTGCATATTCGCGCAAGAACAGTAATATCAACCTTCATGTTGTCACGCTTTATAATGCTGTAAATAGTAGATGGAGATACACCTATATGTTCCGCTAACTCGTTAGGGTTGCTATTTTTTTCTTTCAAAATATCGGATAAAGTTTTACCGATTCCCATATCTTTCACCTTTTAAATAATTTTACTATGTATTTATATTAACAAGATATTATTTAAAAGTCAACATAAATCTGCGCAAACGCGCAAATTTATGAATATGTAATAAAAAATAAAAATAAATTTATGCAAAAAGTAAAATTTGCGCAAATGCGCATAATTTTATTGACAAACTGTGCAATTGCGAATATAATATAAGAGCGATATACGCAAAAGCATAATTTATCGAAAGGAGCGGAAACGTATGTTTTCAAATTTGGATCGGGAAATTAATGCAAATGGAATGTCTTGGCGTTCAGCATCAGCGGCTATAGGAATGCCAGAAAGTACTTTTAGAAACAAAATTAAAAATATACTGTTTCACACTTCTAAAGGCGATAAAATTATATATATCATGGGTTACGGCGATAAGAAGAAATGGCAAAAAGCTCTTGGCGGTCAGTATGGGTGCTTGTACATTGATGAAATCAACACCGCTGATATTGAGTTTGTAAGAGAGGCTTCAATGCGATGCGATTATTTTATGGCTACGCTCAATCCCGATGACCCGAGCCTTGATGTCTATAAAGAATATATTAATTGTTCCCGCCCTCTTAAAAAATGGGAAACTGAAACGCCGACAGAGATTATAAATGAACTTATTGAAGGACCAAAACCCGGATGGGTGCATTGGTTCTTTTCTTTTGCCCATAATTTAGGGCTTACAAAGGAAAAGCTTAATAAAATTCTTGTAAATACTCCTAAAGGCACAAAGATATATAAAAATAAAATTCAAGGTTTGCGCGGACGTGCAACAGGTCTTGTTTTTCCGAATTTTGAGCGTTCAAAGCACATAAAAACAAGAGAATGGGCAAAACAGTTTTTAACAAATGACTTTAATAAAGAACATTTTATTCAATTCACAGCAGGACTTGATACGGCTTACTCGCAAAAATCTCCCGATACAATCGCAATGATTTTTGGGGGCATTACAAACTATGGCAAGTATATACAGCTTGACGAAAAAGTGTATAACAATGCAGAGCTGCAAACGCCGATTGCGCCGAGTGATACAGTCAGAAATTTTATAGATTTTCTTGAACGCAATCGCATAGAATGGGGACTTGCAAGAAATGTATTTATAGATAATGCAGACCAGGCAACTATTACCGAGCTAAATAAGTATAAGAGGCAGAATGGCTGTATTTATATATTTAACAATGCGTGGAAAAAGACAACTATAATCGACCGTATCAATTTACAGCTCGGATGGTTTGCTCAGGAATGTTATTTCATCCTTGAACATTGTACACATACGATTGAAGAACTTGAATTATATTCTTGGCAAGAGGATAAAGACAACACACCAGAGGACAGACATGACCATTGCATAAACTCATCGCAATACGCTTGGCTGCCTTATAAAAACAAAATTGGAAGTGAAATAAATGGGGCTGATAAACAAAATGGCAAATAAAATAAGACAGGGACTGCGGAATTTTATACAGTACAATCCTGCTCCCGAAAGTATAATTACTATAAGCGAGGGAGTAGATAGATTAACTTCCTGCGTAAAAAACCGTATATGGTATAACGGCAAAAGCAAACAGCTGGCAGAGCTTTATAAACAGCTTGATGTCCCCGAAACTATGTTTTGGAAAGCAAATATGACAAGAGGACAGGAAATACGCAAAATCCACGTTGGGCTTCCTGCGCTGATTGTAGATACACTTGTCAATATAGTAATGTCAGACTATAATGGTATTGTTATAAGTGACAAAAACAGTACAGCAAGCACCCAGCGTTGGGAAGCAATTGAAAAAGAAAATAAATTTCCTGAAATACTGAAAGAAGCTTTAACAGGTTTAGGCGTCGTCGGTGATGGAGCATTTAAAATTTCATATGATAAAAGCATAATCGATATGCCTATAATTGAATGGTATCCGTCGGAACAAGTTGATTTTACATATATCCGCGGCAGAATTCGAGAGGTGATATTCTACACTGATTATTATGAAAACGAAAAAAAATATAGATTTGCAGAGGTTTATGGCTACGGATATATAAAATATGAGCTTTACAATGATAACGGCAAAGAAATTCCTTTGAACTCAATTTCAAAAACTTTATGGACAAAAGGAGAAAAAGGCTGTACTTTTGATAAATCGTTAATATGGGCAGTTCCTGTAATTTACGGAAAATCAAACTTTAAGGGCAGAGGAAAAGGCTTGATTGAGGGTAAAGAGGACGCTTTCGACAGTCTTGATGAAGCGTGGTCACAATGGATGGACGCTCTCAGGGCAGGCAGAACAAAGACGTATATTCCACAAGATTTAGTGCCTTTTGACCCGAAAACAGGCCAATTAAAAAAGCCAAACACATTGAACTGACCCCAAAAAGTTAGACAAAGTTTTAGATATATTTTTGTAGAAATTAAATATTAAGCGGCAACTATGGC
>CANQMH010000112.1 GCA_947624865.1 uncultured Clostridia bacterium
GCAAGAGCATCAATGCCGGGTATGATGGATACAATTCTTAACCTCGGTCTTAACGACGAAGTTGCTGCAGGTATGATTGCAGGCAACCCTGACCCTAAATTTGAGCGTTTTGTATATGACTCATACCGCCGTTTCATTCAGATGTTCTCTGACGTTGTTATGGAAATTTCAAAGAAGAGATTTGAAGTTATCATTGACGAAGTTAAGGCAGAAAAGGGCGTTAAGAACGATATTGACCTTGATACAGATGATATGAAGAAGCTCGTAAAGCTCTTCAAAGAATATTATAAAGAGCAGAAGGGAACAGACTTCCCGACAGATCCTAAGGAACAGATGATGGAAGCTGTTAAGGCTGTATTCCGTTCATGGGACAACCCCCGTGCAAACGTATATCGTCAGATGAACGATATTCCTTATTCATGGGGTACTGCTGTAAACGTTCAGCCGATGGTATTCGGTAACTTAAACGAAAACTCTGGTACAGGCGTTGCATTTACACGTGACCCTGCTACAGGTGAAAAAGGTCTTTTCGGTGAGTATCTTATCAATGCTCAGGGTGAAGACGTTGTTGCAGGCGTTCGTACACCAAGCCACATTTCACAGCTTGAGAAAGAAATGCCTGAAGTATTCAAGCAGTTCGTTGAGATTTCAACAAACCTTGAAAACCACTACAGAGATATGCAGGATATGGAGTTTACAATTGAAAATGGCAAGCTCTATATGCTTCAGACACGTAACGGTAAGAGAACAGCAGCTGCCGCTCTTAAGATTGCCGTTGACCTCGTTGATGAGGGTATGATTACAGAAGAAGAAGCTGTACTCCGTGTTGAGCCAAATCAGCTTGACGCTCTTCTCCATCCGCAGTTTGACGCTAAGGCATTAAAGGCTGCTACACCAATCGGAAAAGGACTTGCTGCTTCTCCGGGTGCTGCCTGCGGTAAAGTTGTTTACACGGCAGAAGATGCTAAGGAATGGGTTGCAAGAGGCGAAAAAGTTGTTCTTGTTCGTCTTGAAACATCTCCTGAAGACATTGAAGGTATGGTTGCAGCTGAGGGTATCCTCACAGCTCGCGGCGGTATGACATCACACGCTGCCGTTGTTGCACGCGGTATGGGTACATGCTGTGTATCAGGCTGCGGCGAAATCGTATTTGACGAAGCTAACAAGGCTTTCTCAATCGGTGACGTTACACTTCACGAGGGCGACTATATTTCACTTAACGGTTCAACAGGCGACATCTACGGCGAGGCAATCGCTACAACAGAAGCTGCTATAGTTGGTGACTTTGACAGATTTATGAGCTGGGCAGACAAAGAGAGAAAGCTCCTTGTAAGAACAAACGCAGATAACCCGAGAGATACCGCTCAGGCTGTTAAGTTCGGCGCAGAGGGTATTGGTCTTTGCCGTACAGAGCATATGTTCTTTGAGGGCGACAGAATCAAGGCTATCCGTGAAATGATAGTAAGCAAGACTAAGGAAGGCAGAGAGGCTGCTCTTGCAAAGATACTTCCTTATCAGCAGGGCGACTTTGAGGAAATGTACAGAGTTCTCGAAGGCAGACCAATGACAGTTCGTTTCCTTGACCCGCCGCTTCACGAGTTCGTACCTACAAAGGACGAAGACATTAAAGAGCTTGCAGACGATATGGGACTTACTTTTGAAGAGCTCAAGACGATCTGCGAAGGACTTCACGAGTTTAACCCGATGATGGGTCACCGCGGCTGTCGTCTTGCAGTAACATATCCTGAAATTGCAGAAATGCAGACAAAAGCTGTTATCGGCGCTGCTATCGCAGTAAACAAGGAACATCCCGAATACAATATCGTTCCCGAGATTATGATTCCTCTCGTAGGCGAAGTTAAAGAGCTCAAGTTCGTTAAGGACTTTGTTGTTGCTACAGCAGACAAGCTTATTGCAGACGCAGGCGTTAAAATGGAATATCACATTGGTACAATGATTGAGATTCCCCGTGCTGCTCTTACAGCAGATGAAATTGCTAAGGAAGCTGAATTCTTCAGCTTTGGTACAAACGACCTTACACAGATGACATTCGGCTTCAGCCGTGATGACGCCGGTAAGTTCCTCTCATCATACTATGAGAATAAGATTTACGAGTCAGATCCGTTTGCTAAACTCGACCAGGTTGGCGTTGGCAAGCTCGTTAAGATGGCTTCTGAGCTTGGACGTGCTACACGTCCTGACATCAAACTCGGAATCTGCGGCGAGCACGGCGGCAACCCGCCGACAGTTGAGTTCTGCCACAAGGTAGGTCTTAACTATGTATCATGTTCACCATTCCGTGTGCCGATTGCTCGTCTTGCTGCTGCACAGGCTGCAGTTAAAGAAAAAATGGGTACTCTCTGATTTGATAAATCAATAACCTGTTAATAAAAAATTGAGGACTGTTCCAAATGGAACAGTCCTTTTTGCGTATAATAATGTTTTTAAAAATAAAAGTTTCAGGAAAATTGCGTATAATAATGCAATTTTTTAAATTTTTGTAGGTATAGGTGGAGGAATATGTAGAAAATTATGTCTTTGATTTAAAAATGACGCAAAAATTCCTCAATTAAGTTAATTAATTTTCAGGAATTTATCAGTTTTATGCCCATATAACTGTGCAGAATATATTATTTTTTATGAGTTATTTTGATGATATTGTACAAGTTTTCAAGTTTTTTGCTCTATTTTTACTTTTTTTATAGTTTTAGTTTGTCATAATATGGTCTGAATTGTTTTATTTTATAGATTGGAGTTGATTATTATCAGAACACAAAGAAATATT
>CANQMH010000113.1 GCA_947624865.1 uncultured Clostridia bacterium
CTCTGCCAGTTCCTTCTTCATGCTCTCTGTGGATGGCAGCGGAACGGCGCCCAGCTTCTTTAGTTCCATGGCGGCAGCAAGACTAAATATACCGTCAATTTTTGTAAGCGGCGGACCTATGCTTGCAGGCAGAGTTGACGGCAAAAAAATAAGCTACTCAACTGTATCTGAGGCTGTTTCACGCTACAAAGTAGGTGAGATAGATGATGAAAAACTCAGTGAATATGAAAACAACGCCTGTCCGACCTGCGGTTCATGTTCAGGTATGTTTACTGCGAACAGTATGAACTGCCTTACAGAGGTTATAGGTATGGGTTTAAAAGGAAACGGAACAATTCCCGCTGTTTATTCGCAGCGTTTGCAGCTTGCAAAGCATGCAGGGATGCAGATTATGGAGCTTGTACATAATAACATCCGTCCCCGTGATATTATGACGGAAGAAGCATTCAAAAACGCTCTTACTGTAGATATGGCGCTCGGATGCTCAACGAACACAATGCTTCATCTTCCTGCAATTGCTCATGAATGTGGAATTGACCTGCATCTTGACATAGCAAACGAAATTTCTGCTCACACTCCGAATCTTTGTCATCTTGCTCCTGCCGGCGAGCACTTTATTGAGGAGCTTAACGAAGCAGGCGGAATTTATGCCGTTATGCACGAGCTTACAAAGCTCAATCTGATTAATACATCAATCAAGACCTGCACGGGAAAAACTGTAGGAGAAAATATTGAGGGCTGTGAAATTAAAAATACTGAAATAATCAGACCTGTTTCCAATCCGTACAGCAAAACAGGCGGAATTGCAGTGTTAAAGGGTAATCTTGCGCCGGACGGATGCGTTGTAAAGAGAAGCGCAGTTGCCGAAGAGATGATGCACCACAAGGGCTTTGCAAGAGTGTTCGACTGTGAAGAGGACGCGCTCAATGCAATTTATGACGGAAAAATCAATGAAGGAGACGTTGTTGTAATTCGTTATGAAGGACCTAAGGGCGGGCCGGGAATGAGAGAAATGCTCAATCCGACCTCTGCAATTATGGGCAGCGGACTTGGAAATTGTGTTGCACTTATCACCGACGGACGTTTCTCAGGTGCTACAAGAGGTGCGGCGATAGGTCACGTTTCTCCTGAAGCTGCGGTAGGCGGCCCTATTGCTCTTATTGAAGAGGGAGATACAATTGAAATCGACATTCCTGCCAACACAATTAATGTTCTTGTATCCGATGAAGAGCTTGCAAAGCGCAAAGCAGCGTGGACACCGCGCAATCCGAGAATTACATCGGGTTATCTTTCCCGCTATGCAAAGCTTGTTTCTTCGGGCGCGCAGGGTGCAGTTCTTGAATAAATCGTAAAATTGCACAAAATCATATATAGAATTTTATAAGTATTTTGAAGAATAATTAATTAAAAAAGCAATTTGCACAATTCACTCTTTGCAATATTAGGCAAAGGGTGAATTTTTTTATTTTATCTGAATTATGTTGTTTATTTTATACAAATATGATATAATAATTTAGAATTAGTCATTACAATTGTTGAAATTGATAAAATAATATCGAATATACAGTTTTCAAAACGAAAGGAGTTATGATTTTTGAAACAGTATGATGCAAAAAAAATCTTAAATATCGCCTTGGCAGGTCACAGCGGATGCGGAAAGACATCTGTCGCAGAGTCGATTCTCTATCTGGCAAAAGTAAGTGACAGGCTTGGCAAGATAGCAGACGGTAATACAATGCTTGATTTTGACAGCGAGGAAATCAAAAGACAGGCTTCAATAATGACGGCAGTTGCACCGATTGAATGGAAAAATACAAAAATCAATCTTATTGACACACCCGGTCTGTTTGATTTTGCAGGAGGCGTAGCCGAGGGAATGCGTGCCGCAGATACTGCGCTCATTGTGGTTTCGGGCAAGGACGGCATAAATGTCGGAACAGAAAAAGCTGTTGAGGCAGCTACCAAGGCAGGACTTACAAAAGTATTTTTTGTAAATGGTCTTTGCGACGAGGACGCACGTTTTTACCGTGTGTTTGAAAACCTAAAATCGACATTCGGACCGTCCGTATGTCCTGTAGTTGTTCCGTATATTGTAGACGGTCAGGCTAACACTTATGTTAATCTGTTTGACTATAAGGCTTATGAATACAGTCCGAACGGCACTGTAAAACAGACAGCTTTGCCTGATATGGGCGACAGGCTTGAGGGCTTGCGCGAAGCAATAAGGGAGGCTGTTGCAGAGACAAGCGAAGAATTGCTTGATAAGTTTATTATGGGTGAGGAGTTTACTCCCGAAGAAATTATTCTTGGTGTAAGTCAGGGCGTTAAAGACGGAACAATCTGTCCGGTATTCTGCGGAGATGCTCACAACACATTTGCAATTGACCAGCTTCTGAACAGCCTTACATGGCTTGCTCCGTCTGCCGGCGACAAAGGCGACGAAATCGGTGTTGATCTTAACGGCGAGCCTGTTGAAGTTTCCGTAAACGAAAGCGGAGCGGCAGCTGCAATTGTATTTAAGACTGTTGCCGACCCGTTTATCGGCAGACTTTCGTATATTAAGGTAATTTCAGGCAAAGTTGCCCCCGATACTCCTCTCATAAATATGAGAACAGGCTCTCAGGAGAGAATTGCTAAGGTAATGACAGAATGCGGTAAAAAGCAGACTGACG
>CANQMH010000114.1 GCA_947624865.1 uncultured Clostridia bacterium
GATATACTAAACATTCTTTACAGACGTTTTCCCTGCATAAATGTTGTTATGTGCCCTGTACTTGTTCAGGGAGAAAATGCACCTGCTCAGCTTGTAAGAGCAGTAAGAACGCTGGATGAATATAATGCCTGCGATGTAATAATCATAGGCAGAGGCGGAGGCTCCATAGAAGATTTGTGGGCGTTTAACAGCGAAGAGCTTGCATATGCGATTTATGACTGCAAAATTCCCGTTATTTCCGCCGTCGGACATGAAACGGACTTTACTATCTGCGACTTTGCTTCCGATATGCGCGCTCCCACACCGTCTGCGGCGGCTGAGCTTGCTGTTCCCGACAAAGAGGAGCTTCTTTCTTATTACAGTTCTCAGTTGCATTATGTTTCGTCCCTGACGGATTTAAAAATCAGACAGGAAAATAATATAATTGCAGATTTTCGCAGACGGTTATCCCTTGTGTCGCCTAAGGCAAAAATTATAGACAGTGAAAAAAGACTTGACTTTTTAAATAGTTCATTGCAGAAAAGGATTACAGAAATTTATAATTTAAAATCAAACGCGGTTTCAAATATTGCGTCAAAGCTGGAGGAATTAAATCCGCTCTCGGTGCTTGCAAGGGGTTATTCAATTGCCGAAAAAGACGGCAAAGTAATAAGCTCAAAAACACAGCTTGAAAAAGACGATGAATTTATGCTTGAATTTTTAGACGGAAAAATCAAATCAAAGGTAACAGGTGAGTAAAATGGCATTCACTCATTTACATGTTCATACAGAATACAGCCTGCTCGACGGTGCGTGCCGTATAAGCAGAATAGCTCATGCTGCAAAAGAAAAGGGAATGACCTCTCTTGCAATAACAGACCACGGTGTAATGTACGGAGTAATAGATTTTTACAGAGCCTGTATAAAAGAAGGAATCAAACCTGTAATAGGCTGCGAGGTATATGTTGCGCCTCATTCGCGTTTTGACAAAACATCTTCATATGAAAAATATTATCATATGGTCCTGCTTTGTGAAAATAACACTGGCTATCAAAATCTTATTAAGCTTGTTTCAAAAGGATTTACCGAAGGCTTTTATTCAAAACCGCGAATTGACGACGAACTTTTGCAGCAGTATCACAAGGGTTTAATCTGCCTTTCGGCATGCCTTGCAGGTGAAATACCTCAAAAACTCCTTGACGGCGACTATGATGCCGCAAAGAAAAAGGCAGAGTATTACCGTAATTTATTTGGAAAAGAGAACTTTTTTATAGAGCTTCAGGATCACGGAATTGAAGAGCAACAGCGCATAATACCAAATCTCGTGAAAATTTCCGAGGAAATCGGAGTTGACATAGTGGCAACTAATGATTGTCATTATATTGAAAAAGAAGACAGCAAGATCCATAATATACTCCTCTGTATTCAGACAAACAAAACGGTTAACGATAATGACAGAATGGAGTTTCAGACTGACGAGTTTTATATAAAAACAGAAGATGAAATGCGAGAGCTTTTCTCAAAATATCCAGATGCAATTGAAAACACTCAGAAAATTGCAGACAGATGCAACGTGAATTTTGAATTCGGAGTGCGCAAGCTTCCCCGTTTTGATGTTCCCAACAATGAAAATCATCTTGATTATTTTAGGCGCAGCTGTTATAAAGGTCTTTACAGTCATTACGGAGAAAACCCCGAAAAGTTTCTGATTGACCGCCTTGAATATGAAATTGATACAATTTCTAAAATGGGATTTATAGATTATTATTTGATAGTAAATGATTTTGTACAATTTGCAAAATCGAACTCAATCCCCGTAGGACCCGGCAGAGGTTCCGGAGCAGGCTCACTTTGCGCGTACTGCATTGGAATTACGGCAATTGACCCAATAAAATACAATCTTCTTTTCGAGCGGTTTCTCAATCCCGAGCGCGTCAGTATGCCTGATTTTGACATTGACTTCTGCAAGGAGCGCCGAGGAGAGGTAATTGATTACGTTGTGCGCAAGTACGGCGAAGACCACGTTGCGCAGATAATTTCCTTTGGTACAATGGCGGCAAGAGGAGCAATTCGCGACGTAGGAAGAGCGCTTGCAATTCCTTATGCCTCGGTTGATGTAATTGCAAAGCTTGTACCTATGGAACTCAACATAACAATAGAAAAAGCATTAAAAATAAGCTCTGAGCTTAATAAAAGATACAATGAAGACGAGCAGACAAAAACTCTGCTCGACATAGCAATGAGTATTGAGGGAATGCCGCGACACGCCACAATGCACGCCGCAGGTGTGGTAATCACCGATAAACCTGTGTCTGACTATGTTCCGCTTTCAAAGAATGACGATAACGTAGTTACTCAGTTTCCTATGACCACGCTTGAGGAACTCGGACTTCTGAAAATGGATTTTCTCGGGCTTAGAAATCTTACGGTTATTGATGATGCCGAAAAGCTGATAAAACATAATCATCCCGAATACAGAGAAGAAAATATAAGGGAAAATGATAAAAAAGTTTTTGATATGATCTCAAAGGGTAATACTGAGGGAGTATTCCAATTTGAAAGTCAGGGAATGAGAAATGTTCTGACCCAGCTAAAACCCGACAGCATAGAAGATTTAATAGCAGTTCTTTCGCTTTACAGACCGGGACCAATGGACAGTATTCCCACATATATAGATTGCAGGCACAATCC
>CANQMH010000115.1 GCA_947624865.1 uncultured Clostridia bacterium
CAAATACCCTATCGGTAATAATATATGGGGCTACGGCGCTACTAACGACAACCCAAGCGGCAACGCTCATAAATATAGCGGTATGTCACAAGGCGCAAGTGAATTTGCAAGCGAGTTTTTAAAGGACTATTACAATGGATATGGATTAAAGAGTATTCGTTCTATCGGTTCTGGTGGCGGTAATGGTAATATTGCTTACGCTCAAGATGGCAATGGCAATGCTTTATCAAGTTGGGCACCAAGTATATCCAGCATAATGTCTGGTATGGTGAGCAGTCTTGTTAACGCCGGTTATTCTGATATTGATAGCGGCAGTATAGCTAACATTATATCAAATACCGGCGACATTGCCTCCAATACCGCAGCGACAGCAGAGAGCACAGCTACAATAGCACAGGTTGATTTCAAGACGAAACTGCGAAATCTATTGGACGGTTCAGCAGCTTTACCACAGCGTCAGCAGTGGCAGGGCGATTTGATGTCATATATTCAGGAAAACGCCGATTTGCAATCGCGCGATACCGAGCAGATGCTGGAATCCTTTGAAAAGCTGTCGGCATACCAAAGCAAGCAAACGGAGCTGTTCAAGGGTTACGAACAGCAATTGCTCGATTCTGTCGGCACTGATAGCTTCCAATCCGTCAATGCTCAAGTATCGTCTGCCGCAAACGAATATTCCAAAGACATTATTCAGACATCGACCGATATAACCGTACAGGGTATCAAGGACACATTTGATAACGCAAACGAGATACTGAAAACCATACGCGGCTATTACAGCAAGCGCAAAGAGGAAGACGCGACCGCCGATGAATTGTCGGTTATTCTTGAAGCGTACAGTGAGCAATCCAACACGGTACAGGAATTAAGCGACCAATATGTTTCAGCGGTACAGTCATATACCGATTATCTTGTCACATTGGCAGACAGGGAAATGCGTACATACAGCGACCGTATTTCATGGTCAGAGAAAATCAATGCTGACTTGGAGAAGGAATACAATAATGCGGAGGGTATTGCGGACAAGAGCAAGGTTGCCGATGAATGGATCGACAGCTTAGAGGATACTGCTCAGATGTACCTCGACCAGCAAAAGGCGGCCCACGCGAGAGTTATGGCTTTGTATGATAATGAGGCATACGCTCCGATATTTGAGCAGTTTGATTTGGAAAGCTGGTTTGACGCAAACGCTGAGGGCACGGCTCAATTTGAAACAGACCTTGCGAGAATGTCATTAACAAACTCCGAAATGGTGCCTATAATGCAGCAGATATTCAGCGTTATACAGGAATATAAAAAGACGTGGTACGACGCTGATGAGCAGCTTAAGAATATAGCGGAGCGTCAGGACAATGTTCGCGATACCGTTGCGCTTGATAAGGTTGAATTATACGTTGAATACCTGTCGCGTCTTAATGACATCAAGGAAATAACCGCCGAGCACTTAAACTCGCTTACAGCGGCTATGCAGACGTATTATTCAATGCGTCAGGATTTGCGTACCACGATGAACAGTATCCGCGAGGAGCTTGACGCAAACAAGCATCTGCGTGAATGGCTTGACGAGGACAGCCGCAAGCTGTTATTCAATGACGAGGACTATGACGCTTTGCAAAAGGAAATCCGCAGTATTCAATCCGAATCGGATAAGCTGTTCAGGAATTACCAAAACGATTTATCTAAACTCAACGAGACGACATGGTATCGGGAAGCGGAGATTACCGCCGAATACGAGCGTCAGAATGACAAGCTCAATGAGCGTCTTGCCATAGCGCAGCAGCAGCTTGAGGTGTCCAAAAAGCAGACGGAATACGACAATATCGCCAAAGAGCGTGACACGCGTATCATTATAGGCGGTCGTGCGGTACAGGTCGCAGACCCTGATAAGCTTTATGACGCGGCTAAGGCATTGACAAGCGCCGAGAATGAATTAAGCAACACGCGTATGACCAATTCCGAGAATGAAAGCGTCAGAAGCAGTGAGCGCATGACCGACGCTGTTAATCAGGAGATTGCGGCTCGTGAAAAGATGATAAACCTTATAAACGGCATGAGCGACGCTGAAAAGACGTTGTGGTCGGCAACGCTTCCCGCAATTAAGGAATTGGACGATATATTAAGTAATCTCTCCCCTGTTGACTTGCCGTTCTTAAACGATTATGTTCAGGGCTGGGAGATACCGTATAGCAATTTGAGCGATAAGGAACGTCTTGTTGGGGCGTCTTTGACACATGATTATCAGGCAACGGTGAACACGACATCGGGACTTGTACAAGCGGATGCAAGTAACCGCCATGCGTTTAAGGCTAATTCCGACCCGAATAACGCTCAGTATTCAACAGGAGCGGGCAATATAGGCTATCATTACGGATTGTGGACAGGTAACAGCGAGGTCAGCGATACCAACCCGTTACCTGTAGAGATTTCCGATGATGAGCTGTATAATACCGATTGGCAGCAAAAGATAAACGACCTTGTGCAGGGCAGAGGCGTCGGCGAATTGTCGAAGGACGAGATAAAGCAGGCG
>CANQMH010000116.1 GCA_947624865.1 uncultured Clostridia bacterium
AGGCGGACGGTGTTCTGCAGTAGCGGCATTTGGAGCAAATCTGCTTAATTTTAAGCCTTGTATTGAGGTCGTGGACGGAAAGATGAATACAGGAAAGAAGTATCGCGGTAACATAAGCAAGGTTATGCTTGAGTATGTTGTTGACAGGCTTAAAGACAGAAATGACATAGACAAACGCCGAATATTTATAACACATACAAAGTGCAGTGAGGAAGATGTAATGAATGTCCGCAAAAAAGTACTCGAACTCATCCCTGACTGCGGAGAGATTATCGAAAATATTGCAGGCTGTACGATAACATCACATTGCGGTCCCAACACAATGGGACTTCTGCTTATCAGGAAATAATATCAAGCATAAAAATTTACTTTATCAAAGTTGTGTTATATTAATTATGAAAGAATTTAAAATTTGTCGTTAATAAAGGATATTAAATGAACAAATTATTTGTATTTATAAAAAACGAGATAGTTATGTTGCTGTCGCTTGTGCTGGCAGTAGCATCTGCTTTTTTTGTAACTCCAAGCAAGGAATACATAAGCTATATAGATTTTAGAACACTGGCATTACTGTTTTGCCTGATGACAATTATGGCAGGACTGAACGAGCTGGGTATATTTAAGTTTTTAGCTGAGAAAATACTTGACAGAGTCAATACTTTATTCGGTTTAGTGCTTACCTTTGTTTTGTTGTGTTTTTTTAGTTCAATGATAATTACAAATGATGTTGCCCTTATTACATTTGTACCGTTTACAATAGTAACACTTAAAATGGCAGGGCAAAGCAATAAACTGATTTATACCGTAACATTAGAAACCGTTGCGGCAAATCTCGGAAGTATGCTTACGCCTATCGGCAATCCGCAGAATTTATATTTGTTTTCCGCATATAAAATGAGTATTGAGGATTTCTTTTCAGCCAATGCGCCGTACGTAGTACTCTCTTTGGCTTTACTGATTATAGCTGTACTTTTTGTTGGCAGACAACAGGTGAGAGTCAGTGATTCTTTTGAGGGAGAACACCTTAATATCGGATTAATTTGTTTGTATTTAGTACTGTTTATTACGGCTTTATTAAGTGTTTTCAGAGTTGTGCATTTTGTTGTTCTCTTGGCAGTTGTAGTTATTGCGGTGCTTATTTTTGACAAAAAGGCACTTGCAAAGGTTGATTACAGCTTGCTTTTAACATTTGTATTCTTGTTCGTTTTTATTGGCAACTTAGGAAATATTCCGAGTATAAGTGATTTTCTTCATAATATTGTTGACGGGAATGAGGTTATAACCGGAGTTGTAACAAGTCAAGTGTTTTCTAATGTACCGGCAGCGATACTTTTGTCAGGTTTTACGGACAATGCTCGAATGCTTTTGATAGGAGTAAATCATGGAGGATTAGGCACTCTTATAGCTTCAATGGCAAGTCTTATATCATTTAAATTTATTCAAAAAGAAAAAATAAAAACTTCAAAATACCTACTTATCTTTTCCGTAATAAACATCGTATTTTTAGCATTAAATCTATGCTTGTGGCTGATAATTGAGTAAATGGGAAAAACATTACTTGAATATTAATTTAAAATACTAATAGTTGCAGTATGGTTAATTAAGAAAAAGGTAAATATTTTACACAGTTTACGCAGTAACTTTCAAGAAAAAAATTCACCAAAAACAGGGTCCGAACTATTATTAAGTTCAGACTCTGTTTTTGCGTAACATTTTATAAACCGATAACTATAAATTGAAATGCTTCTATCGGTTTATACTATAAAAAATCAAAAAATTTACTTTTTCTTTAGCTGGTTTTTAAAACATTTTTTGTCAAATTCGGGGTTGAATGCATAGTAGTTTTTAGAGTCAAGTTTGTCGGTGAGAAGTCTTAAATTTTCACCGAATCTTTGATAGTGAACAACTTCGCGCTCACGCAAAAAGCGTATAGCGTCTTTTACGTCGTAGTCGTCACAGAAACGCAGAATGTTGTCATAAGTTGTTCTTGCTTTTTGCTCTGCTGCCATATCTTCGTGAAGATCTGTTATTGCGTCGCCCTTTACCTGCATTGATGCAGCGGTGTAGGGGAAACCTGCGGCAGCCTGAGGATATATACCTGTTGTGTGATCAACAAAATAATCTTCGAATCCGGCTTTCTTTATTTCATCTTCTGTAAGATTCTTGGTAAGCTGATAAACAATGGCTCCAATCATTTCAAGATGACCCAGTTCCTCAGTACCTACAGAAGCCCCGATAATGTTCCGATTACCGTTTTTGAGGACGAGCATAGTACGATCGGTTTTCCGATACATAGTTTTTCGACCTTCGAGAGAGTTGGGAAATACGATGAGCGAAAGAACACCAAAAACACCGAAAAGCCTTATTCTATCGAGCTTGGCGACACAAAAAGGACGATAAGCCTATACGCCATAGCGTCCCTAAGATTTGATTCGACATTTGAATAAAAGGAAACGGCCTGTTTGTTTGGAGTGGACAAGCAGGCCATTTTCTTATACGAAACCACC